>NZ_JBHVGU010000020.1:88853-153063 GCF_042800575.1 Streptomyces sp. NPDC057616 | reverse complement strand
GCCGTGTCCAGGTCGCCGTCGCGCTCGTGGAGGTGTGCCGCCACCGCCGTGTATCGGGGCAGCGAGGCGTCCAATTCCGCGAGCGCGGCCAGGCCGGCGCGCGGTCCGTCGGCCTCGCCGACGGCGACCGCGCGGTTGAGGCGGACGACGGGGCTGCCGGTGAGGCCGGCGAGCTCGTCGTACCACTCGACGATCTGCACCCAGTCGGTCTCCTCGGCGGTGGGCGCGTCGGCGTGCAGGGCGGCGATGGCGGCCTGTGCCTGGAACTCGCCCAGCTGGTCGCGGGCCAGCGCGGCCTGCAGGATCGCGACGCCCTCGGCGATCGCGTTCGTGTCCCACCGGCCGCGGTCCTGCTCGGCGAGCGGCACCAGGCTGCCGTCCGGCGCGGTGCGGGCGGCGCGCCGGGCGTGGTGGAGCAGCATGAGGGCGAGCAGCCCCGCCACCTCGGGGTGGTCGATCGCCGCGGCGAGCTGCCGGGTGAGCCGGATGGCCTCGGCGACCAGGTCGACGTCGCCGGAGTAGCCCTCGTTGAAGACCAGGTAGAGGACGCGCAGCACGGTGGCGACGTCGCCGGGCTGCTCGAACCGCACGCCGGAGACGGTGCGCTTGGCCCGGCTGATGCGCTGCGCCATGGTCGCCTCGGGCACCAGGTAGGCCTGGGCGATCTGCCGGGTGGTCAGCCCGCCGACCGCGCGCAGCGTGAGCGCCACCGCGGACGACGGGGTGAGGGAAGGGTGGGCGCAGAGGAAGTAGAGCTGGAGCGTGTCGTCCACGCCGGACGCCGGGCCGGGCTCCGGCTCCTCGTCGACGCGGTCCTCGCGTCTGCGGCGGGCGGAGTCCGCGCGGGTCGCGTCGAGGAACTTGCGCCAGGCCACGGTGATGAGCCAGCCCTTGGGATCCCGCGGCGGGTCATCCGGCCAGACGCGCACCGCCTCGACCAGGGCGTCCTGCACCGCGTCCTCGGCCGCCGCGAAGTCGGCTCCGCGGCGGACGAGGACGGTGAGCACGCTTGGTGTGAGGCTCCGGTGCAGGGCCTCGTTCATCTGCGTCACGTGCAGGGACACTCCTCGACGGTGTGCGACGCGGTCAGGAACGGGCGCAGCTCCAGCCACTCGTGGATCGGCCTGCCGCCCGCCCCGGGCGCCGCCGACAGCTCCCCGGCCAGCTCCACGGCGCGCTCCTCGCTGTCGACGTCGATGATCATCCAGCCGGCGATGAGGTCCTTGGTCTCGGCGAACGGCCCGTCGGTGACCGGCGGCCGCCCCTCGCCGTCGTAGCGGACGAAGGTGCCCTCGGGGGCGAGCGCCTTGCTGTCGACGAACTCGCCGGTCTTCTCGAGTTTGGCCGCGAAGTCGTTCATGTACTGCACGTGGGCGGAGATCTCCTCCGGCGTCCACTGCGCCATGGGGACGTCGTTCACCGCGGCCGGGGCACCGCGGTAGTGCTTGAGCAGCAGGTACTTCGCCATCGTGTTCCTCCTCGCTGGTGCGACCCATTGTGGTCGCGTTCACCGCGGGGACGGAGCAGGCCCACGGTTCTCGACATCACCGCCGAGATTTCTTCCGCGTCACCGCCCAGGTTCTTTTCCGCATCACCGCCGAAGTCCTTTCCGAGCCGATGCGCATGGCCATGGACACCGGGGCAGGATTCGAACCTACGTCCACCCGGTCCCGAGCCGGGCGCTCCACCGCAGAGCTTCCCGGTGTCCATGAGCCGGCCGACGAGGGCAGGGCTCGAACCTGCGTCCAGCCGGTTGAGAGCCGGCCGCTCCACCACTGAGCTACCTCGTCGAGTCCCGATCCTCCCCACCGCCGGGCGGGAAGGTCAACGGATTTCCAAGGTCAACGGACGTCCACGGTCAATGGATGTCCAGGGTCAACGGATGTCCGTCGCCGCGGGCCGCAGCGGTCTGCCGGAGAAGACCCCCGCCGACCGCAGCAGCGACGCCAGCATCGGATCGGCGACGCTCACGCCGTGCACCAGCTCGGGCGTGGCCCGGAACGGCACCGCGTGCACCACCCGCCGGGCCCGTGTCCAGCCGCGGCGCTCCGGGTCGACCCCATGGCGCCGGCACACCTGCTCGACAAGCCACTGCGGGCACTCCGTCTCACCGCGCAACACATGCCAGGGAAGCGGCAGTTCGGCCCACACGTCGGTGTCCGGATGCAGCCCGCCGCCCGACTGACGGTGCCACGCCGCCACGTCCGCCGCGACGAGCAGCACCACCTTGCCGGGGCACAGCCGCTCCAGGATGCTCTGCGCGCCCATCGCCTCCAGCAGGGCGAACCAGTTGGCGCGCGCCGTGGTCCAGGCCCGGGCCGCCTGATTCCAGCTGGTGGAGTCCTGGCCGCGCTCGACGATCATCGTCGTACGGTCCACGGACTGCTTCCGCCACAGCGTCTCCATCTGCTCGGCCACGTCGAGCAGGATGCGGTACCAGCGGCCCAGCAGCAGCCCGCGCCGCTCGTCGTCCACCTGCTTGAGCACCTCGGCGGTGGGGTGCACCTGCGCGATGGCGAACCAGTTCGCGGCAGCCGGGTCGAGCCGCCGGAACAGCGCGTCGGCCACCTCGTCGTAGGCACGCTGCTGGCCCTGGACGGTGAACTCGGCGCGCAGATTGGCCCGGGCGGTCAGGTAGGCGACGAACGCCGCCGTGCCGGGGTCGGCCGCGAACTCCTCGTACGGCAGCCGCGAGGCGAGTCCGCTCTTGCCGATCATCGTGATCTGGCGCTTGCGCTGCTCGACCAGGATGCGCGCGAGCTTGGCCTCCATGCGCCGCAGCAGCCGGAACCGCTTGTTGTACTGGCGCTTGGAGATGTCGCCGAGTCCCGCCCCGGCGCGCTCGTCGCGGTTGAGCCGGTCGGCGAGGAAGTCGCTGCGCCCGTACTCCTTGCGGATCTCCTCACCCGCGGCCCGGATGACCGCCTCGACACGCGCCGGGTCGTCACCGGCCTCGGCGGGCAGCGCGCTCACGGTGTCGAACAGCTGGGCCGCGCGGGCCAGTTGGCGCTGCGCGCCGACGGGGCGGGCGAAGTCCTCCAGCATCGAGGTGTAGCCGTGCCACAGCCGGCGCAGCGAGTTCCGGGTGGCCTTGTCGAGGGCCCTGCGGGTCTTCCGGTCCAGCCCGCCCGGGGTCGCGTCGAGCAGGTCGTTGATCAACTGGGCCACGTCCTCGGGGCGCTTGCGCTGACCGAGGGAGGCATGCAGCTCCCGCAGCAGCTGCTCGGTGGTCGAGGACATGCGGATCAGGCTGACACGCCCGCTCGCACGTCTCCACCGGATATCACCCCGGCCGGCCGACCGGTTCAACGGTCCGCCCGGTTCAACAGGCCGTTCGGCTCAACGAGCCGTTTGGCTCAACAGGCCGTTCGTTCAAGGGCCGTGGGAAAAGCGGATGCCCGCCGTGCGGGGCCGTCGCTACCATGGATTCCATGATCACGCCTTCGTCCCAGCACCGCATGATGCCCCGCTCACGGGGCTGCTGAGCGCGGACGCACATCGACATCCGAGGCCCCGGGGACGGGGCCCCGACGTGTTGTACGGACCTGGCCCCGCCGCCCGGCAGGAGGAGCCATGACCGCATCACGGCACTACATCACCACGACCATCCCGTACGTCAACGCCCGCCCGCACCTCGGCTTCGCCCTGGAACTGGTGCAGGCGGACACCCTGGCCCGGCACCATCGGCGGCGCGGTGACCGGGTGAGACTGGTCGGCGGGACCGACGACAACTCCCTCAAGAACGTCCTGGCCGCGGCGGCAGCGGGCGTCGACGTGCGGACGCTGGTCGACCGCAACGCCGCGGCGTTCGAGGCGCTGCGCGGCCCGCTGGCGCTGTCCTTCGACGACTTCATCCGCACCAGCCGCGATCCGCGCCACCGGGTCGGGGTGGAACGGCTGTGGCAACGGTGCGCCGCGGCGGGCGACTTGTACCGCAAGGAGTACGAGGGGCTGTACTGCGTCGGCTGCGAGCAGTTCTACACGGAGGACGAACTGCCCGGCAGACGCTGCGCCGAACACGGCACCCGGCCCGAACGGGTCGCGGAGGAGAACTGGTTCTTCCGGCTCTCCCGTTACGCCGACGACCTGCACGACCTGATCTCCCGCGGCACCCTGCGCATCGAACCGGCCGCCCGCCGCAACGAGGTCCTCGCCCTGATCTCCGGCGGACTGCACGACTTCTCCGTCTCCCGCTCCCACACGCGCGCCCGCGGCTGGGGCATCCCCGTGCCCGGCGATCCCGGCCAGGTCGTCTACGTCTGGTGGGACGCGCTGGGCAACTACGTCACCAGCCTCGGCTACGGCACCGGGGACCCGGCGTACGAGCGTTGGTGGGTGCACGGCGACCGCCGAACTCATCCGGTCGGCAGTGGCGTTGTCCACTTCCACGCCGTCCGCTGGCCGGCGATCCTGCTGTCGGCGGGGCTGCCGCTGCCCACCGACATCCTCGTCCACGACTACCTCGCCGTCGACGGCCGCAAGATCAGCAAGTCCGGCGGGACCACGGTCGATCCGGTCGCCCTGTCCGACACGTACGGCACCGACGCGGTGCGCTGGTGGCTGCTGCGCGAGGTGCCGCGCGTCGGTGACGCCGACTTCACCCTCGACCGGCTCCTCGCCCGCGCCGACCAGGACTTCGCGGGCGGACTGGGCAGTCTCGTCCACCGCATCGCGACGATGGTCCACCGATACCGGGGCGGGAAGGCGCCCGCCCTCGGCACCGACCGGTACGCCGTGTCGCCTCTCCTCGAGGCGTGCGGGAAGGCGCCCGGCCGGGTCGACGCCGCGCTGGCCGACCACGACTTCCGCCGTGCGGCCGACGCCGTGTGGGCCGTCGTGGAGGAGGCGAACCGCTGCATCGCCGACACCCGCCCCTGGGAACTGGCCCGAGCCGAACGGCAGGGCAACGCCGGCGCCGCCGAACGCCTCGACTCGGTCCTGGCCGCCCTGATCACGGCATGCCGCGTCCTCGCCGACGAGCTGAGCTCCTTCATCCCCGGCGCCGCCGCCCGCATCACGCACCAAGTGACCCCCGTAGGCGGCCTGTTGCCGCCCACGAGCCCGCTCTTCCCGCGCCTCCACGATATTTCCCGCGCCGAACCCCGCCCCGTCCCCCTACCCTGAGCGCCCAGATCCCGAAGAGGAGCGACACCCGTGAGCGACCGCACCGCGCTGGGCGACCGCATGAAGCGTCATGAGGCCGCGTACCGCACCGTTCTGCCGCGGCGGACCTACACCGTCGTCCGCGTCGACGGCCGCTCCTTCTCGTCCTATCTGCGCGGCGCCGAGAAGCCCTTCGACGAGGCGTTCATGGGGGACATGGACGCGACCGCCGCGGCGCTGTGTGCCGAGATCACCGGGACCGTGTTCGCCTATGCGCAGTCCGACGAGATCAGTCTGCTCGTGACCGATTTCGCCAGTGCGCAGACCGAGCCCTGGTTCGGTGGTGTCGCGGCGAAGTGGCTCAGTGTCTCCGCCTCGTTGGCGACGGCGGTCCTCAACGAACGCCGGCCCGGGCGCCGCGCGCTCTTCGACGCGCGGGTGTTCACCCTCGCCGATCCGGTCGAGGTGGCGAACTACTTCCTGTGGCGGCAGCGCGACGCCGTGCGCAACTCCATCAGCATGGCGGCCCAGGCCCACTTCTCCCACCGGCGCCTCGACGGCGTCTCCACGAACGGCATGCAGGAACTCCTGTGGTCCGAAGCGGGTGTGAACTGGAACGACTACCCCGACGGCTGCAAGCGGGGCCGCGTCACCGTGCGCCGTACGGGCGAGCGGCCGGTCGAGTACGTCGACGGACGAACGCGCGAGCAGGTGCGCACCACCGCGATCCGCTCCTGGTGGGAGACGACGCCGGCCCCGCGCTTCACCACCGAGCCCGGCGCGTGGCTCGCGGCGACGATTCCCGCGCTTCCCACCCTGGTCAGGGAAGAATGAACCGCAGCCGTCGCGCGCGCAGTTGACATTCCAGCCAGAGGTGAGCCGTTTTGCGTACGTTCGTTCTGTTCGATCTCGAATTCACGACATGGCCGGAGGCGCTCGAGCAGGACTGGTCGGCGGCGGGGCAGCTTCGGGAGATCGTGCAGATCGGGGCGCTGCGCCTGCGCGAGGACCTCTCCGTGGCCGAGGAGTTCGAGGCGCTGGTGCGGCCCGTGGTCAATCCGCGAGTGTCCGCGTTCTTCACCGAGCTCACCGGCATCGACCAGGAGACCGTGGACCGGGACGGGATGGCCCCGGCCGAGGCCCTCGGTGCGTTCCTCGGCTTCTGCCGGGGTCAGTCCGTGCTCTCCTCCGGCAACGACATGGTCGTGATCGGGGAGAACGTGGGCTGGGCGCGTGCCCGCGGCGAGGCGGTCGAGAACGGCTACCTGGGTGCCCATTTCCTCAACATCCGGCCCTGGATCAACACCGTCGCGCCGGTGACCTCGACCGCCAACACGGGGCGCCTCTGGCAGACGCTGGGGCTCCCCAAACCCGCGGCCGGGCACGAGCATTCGGCGCTTTTCGACTGCTATTCCTTCGCCGCGGCGCTCAGGCATCTGTGCGCCACGGGGGCCGTCCTGCCGGCAGGGGTCTGACGCGCGCCCTCAGTTCGGCTGCTCGCGGTGGTCCAGAACCTCGTAGTGCGCCGATCGCTCGTCGAAGTCCGAGAGCACCGCCCGCGCCTCCGCGGGCACATGCGCCGTCTCGTAGTCCTCACCCATGAACGACCGGACGGAGTCGAGGGATTCGAACCACATGATGGTCATGAACTCCACGTCGTCGTCCCGCTCGCGCCGCACCAGGTCGATCGAGAGGAAGCCCGGGATGCGCCGCTCCTCGATCCCGGGGATCACCTGCCCCCGGACGACGCGCTCGTAGGCGTCGGCGTTCTCGGGCGTGGTCCAACCCCGCCATACGCGACAGATCATGGGGCGAGTCCAGTTCGCCACCTGTGCGCGCATCGCGGTTGCGGGACACGCGCCCTCGAAAATCCCTGCGCCCTCCGCCGCCCTCCGGCATACGCTTGCGCCCGCTGTCCGACGAGGGAGAACGCATGGGGATCCGAAGCCTGACCCGCACCGAGGCCGAGCGCCGGGCGGCGCTGCTGGCCGTCGAGCGGTACGCCGTGGACATCGACTTCACGGGCCTGCCCGACGGTCCCGAGGTGCGTTGCGTGTCCACCGTGACCTTCACCTGTCGCGAACCGGGCGCGGAGACCTTCGTGGACTGCGCGGCACAGGTGGTCGCCGCGACACTGAACGGGAAGGCGGTCTCCGCCACGGACGAAGGCCGTATTCCGCTGCCCGGCCTGGCCGAGCACAACGTTCTACGCGTGGAGAGCGTCCAGGCGGACACCGCCACGGGCGAGGGCGTGCACAAGGCCGTCGACCCCGCGGACGGCGAGGTCTACGTGTGGACGAGCTTCGAGCCGGACGAGGCGCGGTTCGTGTGGGCCTGCTTCGACCAGCCCGACCTCAAGGCACCGCACGCGTTCACCGTCACGGCCCCGTCCGCGTGGATCGTCACGAGCAACTCCGGTGACCCGCGCGTCGAGGACCTGGGCACGGCCCGTCGCTGGGTCTTCCCCGACACTCCGCCGCTGGCCGTCTACAACACGGTGGTCAACGCGGGCCCCTTCCACGAGCTGCGCCGCGAGGCCGACGGCCACGATCTCGGCCTGTTCGCCCGCCGTTCCCTCGCGGACGTCCTCGACCGCGACGCCGACGAGATCTTCACCCTCACCCAGCAGGGTCTGGCCTTCTACGCCGAGGCCTTCGCGATGCCGTTCCCGCAGCGCAAGTACGACCAGGTGTTCATGCCGGAGTTCGGCGGCGCGATGGAGAACTACGGCTGTGTGACGTGGTCGGACGGCTTCCTGCAGCGGGCGACGCCGACGCCCGCCGAGCGGGAGCTGCTGGCCGTGGTGCTGCTGCACGAGATGGCGCACATGTGGTTCGGCAACATCGTCACCATGCGCTGGTGGGACGACCTCTGGCTGAACGAGGCGTTCGCGGAGTTCGCCTGCCACTGGGCCGCCGAGGGCGCCACCCGGTACACCGACGCCTGGGCCGGCCACCTGGTCGGCGACAAGCTCAAGGCGTACCTGGCCGACCAGGGCCCGGCCTCGCACCCGATCCACCAGCCCATCCACGACGTCGCCCAGGCCGCGTCGATCTTCGACAACATCACGTATCCCAAGGGCGCCTCGGTCCTCCAGCAGCTCATGACGTACGTGGGCGAGGAGCGCTTCCGGGCCGGCATGGCCGCCTACTTCGCCCAGCACGCCTGGGGCAACACCACCCTCCAGGACCTGATCGACGCCCTCGCGAAGGCCGGCGGGCGGGACCTGGACACCTGGCGCACCGCGTGGCTCGCGACGGCCGGCACCGACCGCTTCACCGTCGAGCGCGACGGCGGGCAGGTCACGCTGGTGGCCGCCGGCGCTCCGCGGCCGCAGGTGCTCGCCGTGGGCGCCTACCGCGACAGCGGCGAGGCGCTGGAGCGTACGGCGCTGGTGCGCGTGGAGGTGACGCGGCCTCGTACCGAACTCACCGGTCTCCCGGCCGGCGCGGACGTCCTGCTGATCAACGACGACGACCTCACCTTCGCCACCGCCCGCCCCGACGCCGCCACGAGGGACGCCCTGTTCTCCTCGGCCGCGCGTCTGCCCACCGCCATCTCGCGGGGCGTGGCCGCCGCCACCGTCTGGGACATGCTGACGACCGGTGAGGCCTCGGCGGCGGAGGCCGGCCGCTGCGTCACCGGGATTCTGGCGGTCGAGTCGTCCGACGCGGTGATCGAGCCGTATCTGACCCTCGCCTCCGACATCGCCGAGCTGTGGGCGCCGGCCGGCGAGCGCCCCGGCCTGACCGCGGAGGTGGCGGCCGTGTGCCGCCGTCTCGCCGCCGACGCGGGCCGCCGGCAGGTGGCGCTGCGCGGGCTGGCCCGTACCGCGACCACCGCGGACGATCTGGCCTGGCTGCGCGAACAGGCGGGCGACGACGTCGACCTGCACTGGCGCGCGCTGGTCCGCGAGGCGGAGCTCGGCGGGGACGTCGCGGCCGAGTCGGCCCGTCTGCTGGCACGCGACCCCGACCCCGACGCCTGGATCCGCGCCCTCACCGTCCGGGCCGCCCGGCCCGACGCGGACGCCAAGGCGGAGGTCTGGCGGAAGGTCGCCGTCGAGCGGGCCGTGCCCGTGCACGCGGTCGGCCAGGTGACGGCCGCGTTCTGGCGCCCCGGCCAGGAGGCCCTTCTGGCCCCGTACGCCGAGCACTACCTGGAGGCGGTTCCCCGCCTGGACCAGGGCGGCATGATCCTGGCGATGGTCTTCACCAACCGCCTCTTCCCGCAGCACGGCATCGACGACGCCTACGTCGACACGGCCCGACGCGCCGCCGAGGACGCGGCCCCGGTGGTCCGCAAGACACTCCTCGAGCGGTCGGACGCCGTGCGCCGGATGCTGCGGTCCCGGAGCCGTACGGTCTGATCCGCGGCAGGCCCGCCGCCGGGCGGACTCGTACGACCGCCGCCGCCGTCGTTGAACGACGGCGGCGGCGACGTACGGCGTACGTGGCCAACTGCCGTGTCACCGATAGCAGGTGGTGATGCCCGGGTGCCATGGGCAGGCGATGCCGGCGAAGCCGCCGCCCGCGACGACGTCGACGCCCAAGGTGTCGCCGCCGCGCAGCACCTGCCGATGGGGGACGAGTCCGCCGGTGCCGTCCTGGATCGTCTCCACCAGCCATCGTCCCGTGCCGACGGAGAGCGGGACCTGGTCCGTGCGGGCGGCGCCGGCGTACACCGCGCCCAGGAACCAGCGGTCGCCGCTGCGGCGTGCGAGCACCGCCTCCTGGCCCGGCTCCCCGGCGAGCAGCCGGGTGTCGTCCCAGGCGGCGGGGATCTGCTCGAAGAAGGCGCGGGCGAGCGGCCGGGCGTCGTACGACTCCGGGGTGCCCGCGAGCATCTGCAGGCCCGACTCGTAGACGACCGCCAGTCCGGTCTCGGCGGCGTCGGAGTTGGGGCGCAGGCCGACGCGCTGGAACGCGCCCGGGGTGAAGTCCATGGAACCGATGACGTTGCGGGTGAAGGGCAGGGTGGTGAGGTGGACGGAGGTGTTCGTCCGCTTCTCCTCGCCGCCGACGCCCTCCAGGGTCATGACCTGGGGCCAGGTGCGCTGGATGCCCTTGGGGATCGTCGATCCGTGGAAGTCGACCATGAGGTGGTGGGCGGCGGTCTCCGGAAGGATGGCGTCGTACCACTGGAGCATGGACTGCGCCTCGGAGTTCATGAAGTCGATCTTGACGCCCTTCACTCCCCACCGCTCCAGGGTGGGCAGCCACCGCGCGCGCTCCTCGGGGGTGTCGAGGTCGCGCTGGTGGATCCAGACGACGATGCCGACGCCCTTCTCGCGTGCGTAGTCGACGAGTTGGGGCATCCAGCTGTCGGTCTGCCAGTCGGGGTCTGTGGTGTCCCATGCGTCGGTCTTGAAGTACCAGCCGGCGTCGACGGCTTCGTAGGGCCAGTGCCGTGCGGCGGCGTAGTCGACGTAGGCCTTCTGCGCCGCGAGGCTCTGCCCGGCCTCCCTGCCGCCGGCCAGCCAGGTCCACAGAACGGTGCCGGGGCGGATCCACGAGGGGTCGGCGACCTTGGAGGCGGGGGCGAGGTCGTCGGTGAAGGTGGAGCGGGTGACGGTGGCGAGGTCACCGGTCACCAGCGCCCGCCAGGGCGTGGCGAGCGGGCCGTCGGTGTGGACCCGGTCGTCGGCGAGCTTGATGCGGTAGGTGCCGGTGCCCTGCTCGTGGGCGAGGCGGGCCCCGGAGTACCGGCCGGTGAGGTCGGACTCGGCGAGCAGCGTGTAGCCGCCGCCGGTGGCGAACAGGGCCTGGTCGGAGTACTCGCCGGTGGGCGCCGTGGCGGCCGTCGACCGACTGAACGGGCCCTCGTTGTCGACCCGGTAGGTGCTGAGCCACGCGCTCGCGTCCGGCGGCAGGTTGAAGGCCGACGCCTCACCGAGCACGTCGCCGTGCGCGGCGGGCAGGACGTACCGGTAGGCGACGCCGTCCGCCGACGTACGGACGACGAGGTCCATCCGGGCGCCCGCGGCCGTCGCGAACGACAGGCGGGTCTCGTTCATCAGGACCCGGCGGTCCGAACGCTTGCCGGACGTCGCCCGGTACCGCTCGGCGACCACCCGGTCGCGGCGGTGCAGGAAGTGCAACTGCCGCGAGAAGTCGGCCTGTTCGGTCACGATGCCGACCGGCGACGGCTCGATCACCGTCCGGCCGCCACGGGACACGGTCAGGCTCAGTGACCCGGTGGTGTCGTCCAGGGATATCCGCGCCTGTGGTTCACGCGCGATGGCGGTGCGTGCGGTGGCGGTGCGTGCGGTGGCGGCGTCCGCGGTGGCGGCGTCCGCGGTGGCGGCGCGTCCGGGACCGGACACGGACCAGACGTGCTCCTTGGGCGCGGCGTCCTGGTCGGCCCGCGCGGGCCCGGTCGTCATGAGCGTCGACGCCAGCCCGGCGCAGAATACGGCGACCACGGCCCTGAACGGTATCGGCGAGCGTTTCCCCGGCGACGAGGTCATCGTCGTCCTCCCAGACCTGACGGATCATCGATACATCGGGTGTCTGGGGGAACGTAAGCATCCTGCGCACCTCTGTCAACGACGGCGACAGAACTGACACTGCGCGAAGATGCGCTGAACTAGGCTGAGCAGGAAGCGGGTTCAGGGCCTCCCACCCATCTCAACAGTGCCGATGGAGCTGCTCGGCTCATCCGATGTATCGGACCTCAGCCGAGCGCGAACTTCTGGAGCTTGTCCGCGGTGTCGTAGAAGCGGTCGTGGTCGCCGACGTTCGGACCGGACGAGGTGTACTGCCACATCGTGTACGACTTCCAGCCCGCGGGGAGCGTTCCCGCGGTGGAGGCGTAGCGGGCGATCCAGAGAGGGTTGGTGGCACCGAACCCGTTGTAGTTGCCCGTGCAGTCGGACCACCAGGCAGTGGCCGTGTAGATGACGGCGTCGCGGTGGGTGCGCGCCTTGTAGCGGTTCAGGAAGTCGCCGATCCAGGTGACCATGGCGCTCTTGGACATGCCGTAGCAGGCGTCGCCGTAGGGGTTCCACTCGATGTCGAGCGCGCCGGGCAGGGTCTTGCCGTCGGCCGTCCACCCTCCCCCGTGGGCGAGGAAGTAGTCGGCCTGCGTGGTGCCGCTGGTGGTGTCCGGCGTGGCGAAGTGGTACGCGCCGCGGACCATGCCGACGCCGTAGGGGCCGTTGTACTGCTGGGTGAAGTAGGGGTTGGTGTAGTAGGTGCCCTCGGTGGCCTTCGCGTAGGCCCATCGCACGCCGCTGCTCCAGAGGGTGGGCCAGGCGACGTCGCCCTGGTAGCTGGCGACGTCGACGCCTTCGGCCTGGTTCACCCGCAGGGCCGGGGTGGTGCCGGGCGCGGTGCCGGGGGCCTCGTGGGCGCGGACCCCGATGCCCATGTACGCGCTGCCGCGCACGGGGACGGGGGTGGGGGAAGGGGCGGAGGAGGGGACGGGCTCGGGCTCGGGCGATACGCCATCGGCTCTCGCGAGCGCGGCCGGCAGTCCGGACAGGGACAGGAGGAGGCCGGCCAGGGCGGCGACGAGGCGCAGTCGTGAGCGGCCATTCTGGGGAGTTATGGAGCTTCGCACGCAATCCATCTGACCCCGCGGTGTTCCGGGGCGCACCTCAAGTACCGCCCAAAGAAGGCATTCCGGCTCTGACGTGTTGTCTTTTCCGTCGGTTCGTACACTGACCGAAGGTCGGGGCGGGAGGAGGTGCCGGCGGGTGGAGCCTGCGAGGAAGAGGCGCCCTGTAGGGCTGTTCGTCGGCCTGTGCACGCTGGACGTCATCCAGCTCGTGGACCGTGTGCCGGCCGCCGACGAGAAGCTGACGGCTCGTGAGCAGGTCGTCGCCGCGGGCGGCCCGGCGGCCAACGCCGCGGCCGCGTTCGGCCACTTGGGGGGTGCGGCCCGGCTGCTCACCGCGGTCGGCTCCCATCCCCTCGGACGCGCGGCCACCGCGGATCTCGAAGGGCTGGGCGTGACGGTGACGGATCTCGCGGCCGGCTCACCTGAGCCGCCCGCCGTGTCCTCCATTCTGGTGACCGCGTCCAGCGGGGAGCGTGCCGTCGCCTCCACCAACGCCGTCGGCCACCGGCTGACGCCGCCCGGCGACCTCGACGCGTGGGTGGCGGCCTGCGACATCGTCGAGTTCGACGGCCATCACATGGAGCTGGCCCTGGCCACCGCCCGCGCCGCCCGTGCCGCAGGCCGGACGACCGTCCTGGACGCGGGCAGCTGGAAGGACGGCACGCGGGACCTGCTGCCGCACATCGACGTGGCCGTCTGCTCGGCCGACTTCCGTCCGCCGGGCGTGGACACCGTGCCGGAGACCTTGCGGTTCCTGCGGAGACATGGAGTCGCCTGGTCGGCGGTCAGCCGCGGAGGGCGGCCCATCGTGTGGTCGGGCCCCGACGACGGCGGCACGGTCGAGGTGCCGACGGTCCGGGTGGCGGACACGCTGGGGGCCGGCGACTTCCTGCACGGCGCCCTCACCCACGGCCTCGCCACCACCGCGGCCCACGGCCTCACACCGGAGACCTTCACCGAAGCACTCCGCTGCGCGGCTTCGGTGGCGGCCCGATCGTGCGCTTCGTTCGGGACGAGGGCGTGGATGCGGGAGTGACGGGACGGCGGCGGGACCGGACACCGCCAATGCCGCATCCGCAGCCGCGGTTGTCGCCGTCGCGGCTGTTATCGCCACAGCCGCACTCGGCCCGTCCTCAGCCCCGCTCCCCCTGACCACCACCCCGCACCAGCGCAGCCGCCGTCGCCGCCTCCGCCGACACCTGGTCGGCGGCACGCGCCGCCCTCCCGGTCACCTTCCAGGCGACCATGCGCAGCGCGGTCGCCGGGGACGGCGGGAAGACGCCCAGCTGACCCAGCATGCCGATGTCGTCGCGCACGGCCTCGTGGCCGGCCACCTTGCCGTCGCGTACGTCGAGGACGTGGATCTGCTCGAAGTCGACGGCCCGGCCGGTCGGCGGTACGGCCTGGTCGAGTGCGCCGTCCCGGAAGCGGACGAAGGGCCCCGTGTGCCGGCCCTGCATGCGCAGCCGTATCCAGACCTGCCCGTCGTTGCGGGCGACAGCGAGGACTGGGAAGCGCAGGTCGGCGAAGGCGGAGCGCATCCACGCGCTCGACGCGAGCACCCCCGCCGGCCCGGGAACCGCGCAGGCCGCGGGCGACACGGCCGACTCGCGATTGCGGAACTCCTCGTGCACGACCTCCGCCGCGAGGGCCGGATCCCCGGTCTCGAGAACCCGGAAGAGGCCGTGGGCCAGCTCGGTGGCGTCCATGCCCATTGCGTTGATCCCTTTCGACGGCTCGGCGCTCCGCGTGTGCGGTCGACGCATTGAGGTTACAGCACGCCTAATGAATTCATCACCGTACGATGGCGCCATGCCGTCCAAGCGCCGCTACGTCTCCCCGCTGCGCGAGCAGTCAGCCGCGCGGACCCACGCGCTGATCCTCGACCGGGCCACGGAACTGTTCGCCGACCGCGGCTACGGCCGGGTGACCGTCGCCGACATCGCCGCCGCGGCCGGTGTCGCCTCGAAGACCGTCTTCGCGAGCGTCGGCAGCAAGAGCGACATCCTGAACCGGATCGTGGACCGCGGCGTCTCGGCCTCCGGACACGAGCAGGCCATGAAGGACCTGCTCCAGCTGCGCACCCCCGAATCGGTCCTCAAGGCGCTCGCCCATGGCACGCGGGTGGGCAACGAGGACCAGTTCGCCGTGCACGAGGCCATCCGCAAGGCACTCCCCGTCCACGAGGACGGCGAGGCCCTCTGGGAGCGGGCGACCGCGGCCTACCGTGAGGCCCTCGACACCGCCGCCCGCCATCTGCACACGCTGTCCGCGTCACCCTCCCACTCGGTGCAGGAGACGGCCGACCTGCTGTGGTTCTGGTTCGGTCCCTCCGGCTGGCGGGCCCTCGTGGTCGAGAGCGGCTGGTCATGGGACCGCGCCGAGGAGGTCCTCCACCACACGGCGGTCACCACGCTTCGCTGACGCGGCAGTGGAACATGTGGTTGACATTTCAAACCACACCTGCCCCCACCTCATCCACCGTGTGGATGAGCCGGATACGGGATTCGGATCGCCTGGAGGATGGCGACGGGGCCGGTCGCGCCCCATAGTCGTCCCTACCCGCACACCGCTGTCCGGTCCAGCCCCGGTCGTGCGGCCGTCCTCAGCATGCCGCGCGTCGATGACGCCTCTGTTCGGCATGCCCGCTCCCGTACACGGCCCCTGGAGTCGCCATGCCCGGTTCCGTACCGCCGCAGCCCTCGCCCCCGACGGTCGACGCCGCCGCGATGCCACCCGTACCGGTGTCGGGCCCCGCCCATCGCCTGCGGGTCACGCTGCTGATGGCGGGCAGCTGTCTGCCGATCCTGGGGGCGGTGCTCATCGCTCCGGTGCTGCCGAAGATGCAGGACCACTTCGAGACCGTCCCGGGCGCCAAGGCGCTGGTGCCGCTCGCCCTGACGATCCCGGCACTGGCGCTGGCGGTGCTGGCCCCCTTCGCAGGGGTGATCGTGGACCGGCTGGGCCGCAAACCGCTGCTGGTCGTGGCCACTTCGCTCTACGCCGTCTTCGGCACCGCCCCGCTCTGGCTGGACTCGCTCGGCGGCATCATCGCCTCCCGCGCCCTGGTCGGGGTCGCCGAGGCCGCCGTCATGACGTGCTGCACGACCCTGATCGGCGACTACTACACGGGTGGGCGGCGGGTGAAGTACCTCGCCCTGCAGACGATGTGCGCCTCCGCGTCGGCCACCGTCTTCTTCGTGCTCGGTGGTGCGGCCGGCTCGGCAGGCTGGCGCGTGCCCTTCTGGGTGTATGCCGTGAGCCTCGCGCTCGCCCCGCTGATGGCCACGCTCCTGCCCGACCCGGCGACCCACGCCGACCCGTCCCCGGCGGACACCCAACGCCCCTTCCCCGTACGGCAGATGGCCGGCGTGTGCGCCCTCACCTTCTTCGGCGCGATGGTGTTCTACACGGTCCCGGTGGAGATGTCGTACCTGCTCGACGACCTGGGCGTCGAGAACTCCGGCGCGATCGGTGTGGCCACCGCGATCGCCAGCGCCGCCACCGCGGCCGGGGCCCTTGCCTTCGCCCGCCTCAAGCGCTCCCCCGACCCGGTACTCCCCGCAGCCCTCGCCGTCTGCGCGGTCGGCTTCGGGGCGATGTTCCTCGCGGGCAACGCACCACTGCTGGTCGTCGGAGCGGTGATCAACTGCGTCGGCACGGGCATACTGCTCCCGGTCCTGCTGACCACCGCCATGTCCCGCCTGGCGTACGAGGACCGAGGCCGCGGGACGGGACTGTGGACGGCGGCCTTCTTCGGCGGAGAGTTCCTCTGCCCACTGGTCCTGCTGGCCGGGGAGGCGGCGGTCGGGAGCCTGGCGGCGGCGGTGGGCCTCCTGGGCCTGGCCACGGCGCTGGTCGCGACGGGCCTGTGGGCAACCACCCGCCGCCGGACACAACCGGTCGACCTGACGGCAACCCCCTGAAGGGGCGCGGGGAACTGCGCGACAAGCCACGACGCGCCCGCACCCGACCACCGCCCCCACCCGGCACCGCACCCACCCCCACCGCGCACCACAACCACCCCGCACTCACCCCACCAACGTCGCCCCCACCTCCGCCGCCTTCCGGCGCAGCCAGATGTGCGCGGCGTCCTGGGCGTGCACCGGATGCCACCACATGGCCTCCTGCACCGGCACGGCCTCGAACGGGCAGGGCAGCACCCGCACCGCCGCCGCCCGCACCGCCCGGCGGGCCAGTCGCTCCTGGATCATCGCGATCCGGCGCGTTCCCTCCACCATGTGCGGCAGCAACTGGAAGGTCTGCACGGAGACTTCGACCCGCGGACTGATCCCGATCATGCTGAGCTGACGCGCGGCCGGAGCGTCGTAGGGCCGCTGGTAGACCGCCCAGGGCAGCCGTGAGAGATGGTCGAGGGTAAGTTCGTCGGCGACCTCGGGATTGTCGTCGGCGACCATGCACAGCCAGCGGTCCTGATGCAGATCCACCGCGGGGAAGCCGTCGATGATGCCGTGCGGCAGCAGCAGTCCGTCGGCGGTGCTGAGCGCGGTCGCGGTGTTCTCCACCACGGCCGGCGTCGAGTGCTGGAAGGTGAGCCGGATGCCGGGTGCCTCCTGGTGCAGGGCGCGGGCCAGCGCGGAGCCGAACACGGCGGCGCCGTAGTCCGAGCAGAGCAGCGTGAACTCCCGTGTCTCGGCTGCCGGTTCGAAGTCGGCCTGGCTGGCGAAGACGCGTTCCAGCAGGTCGCACGCGGTGGCGCTGCGGTCGCGCAGGGCGGTGCCGAGCGGGGTGAGCTCGTAGCTGTTGCCGGTGCGGGAGAGCAATTCGTCGTCGAAATGGCGGCGCAGCCGGGACAGGGCCGCGCTCATCGCGGGCTGGCTCAGCCCGACGCGCTCGCCGGCTCGCGTGACGTTGCGCTCCTCCAGCAGGGCGCGCAGGGCGACGACCAGATTGAGGTCGAGTCGGGACAGGTTCACCGGGCACATCCAGGCGGTCAGGGGCATCCACTCCATGGATGAGGAGCATCCACAGGATCTATTTCCGTGATCGGCAGATCGGGGCCAGAGTAGTCCGCAACCCAGCAGGAGGACATCTGATGGCAACGCTCGCGCAACCTGCCGGCCCGTTCGCGCTCGGCGCCTTCTCCGCTCCGGGAGGTGAGCCCTTCCCCGGACTTCTGGCCAGGGAGCGGGTGCTCGACCTGAGCAGGGCGCTGGACCGGGCGCCGTCCGGGACACGCGCCGTGGTCGAACGGTGGGAGGAGACCCTTCCCGAGCTGCACGCCCTGGCCGAGGACGACACCCAGGCCTGGCTGCCGCTGGAGGACCTGCGGGTGCACGCCCCGATCGAGCCCCGGCAGATCTTCCAGTCCGGCGCCAACTACCGGCAGCACGTGATCGACCTGGAGGTCGCGCACCGCTCCCCCGACGACCCGCGTACGGTCGAGGAGGCGCGCGCCGAGATCGCCGCGATCATGGACCGCCGGGCCGCCGAGGACCTGCCGTACGTGTTCATCGGCCTGCCCACCACGATCGCCGGTCCCTACGACGACGTCGTGCTGCCCTCGTGGGCCCAACAGCCCGACTGGGAGCTGGAGTTGGCGGCCGTCATCGCCCGGCCCACCTACCGGGTCACGGTCGCGGAGGCACTGGACCATGTCGCCGGGTACACCGTCGCCAACGACCTCACCGACCGCGCGACCGTCTTCCGGCGGGACATGAAGGCCATCGGCACGGACTGGCTGCGCTGCAAGAACGCCCCCGGGTTCACCCCGCTCGGCCCGTGGCTCGTGCCCGCCGGGTCGATCGGCGACCCGGGCGATCTGCGCGTCACGCTGAAGCTGAACGGCGACACCATGCAGGACGAGTCCACCAAGGACATGCTCTTCGGCGTCGCGCGTCTGGTGTCGTACATCTCCCGGACCTCCCGCCTCCTGCCCGGTGACCTGGTGCTGACCGGCAGCCCCGCGGGCAACGGCATCCACTGGGGCCGGCTGCTGCGCGACGGCGACGTCATGGAGGGCTCCATCACCGGCCTGGGCGTCCAGCGCACCCGCTGTGTCGCGGAGGGGGCGGCATGAGCCCGGACCGCCACGACCCGGAGGGTGCGATCGCCCGGGCCGCCAAGTCGTACTCCAACTGGGGCCGTTGGGGCGAGGACGACGTCCTCGGCACCCTGAACTTCCTCGACGAGGCCAAGCGCCGCGAGGGGGCCGCGCTGGTCCGCCGCGGGGTCAGCTTCTCCCTCGCGCAGCGCTTCGACATGAACGGCCCGCAGAAGGGCTGGCGCCGGCGGACCAACCCGGTCCACACGATGCTCGACACCGGTACCGACGCCGCGCTCGGCAACCAGGGCTTCCCGCACGGGATCGGCGGCGCCGACGACGTGATCGCGATGCCCCTGCAGTGCTCCACCCAGTGGGACGGGCTCGGGCACATCTTCGATCACGGCAGGGCGTGGAACGGCCGCGCGGCCGAGAAGGTCGTCACCTCCGACGGCGACCTCGTCACCGGAATCGAGCACATGGCCGCGTACGTCGCCGGACGCGGCGTCCTGCTGGATGTGGCCCAAGTGGTCTGCGAAGACGGCGAGTTGGCCGACGGGTTCGCCATCACCGTTGAGCACCTGACACGGACCGCCGAGGCGCACGGCGTGCGGGTGGGCCGCGGCGACATCGTGCTCGTCCGGACCGGGCAGCTCGCCCGGGCCAGGCGCGACGGCTGGGGCGACTACGCGGGCGGGCCCGCGCCGGGACTGTCGTTCACCACGGCCGGCTGGCTGCACGGCACCGAGATCGCCGCGATCGCCACCGACACCTGGGGGTTCGAGGTGCGGCCCAACGAGTTCGCGCACGCCTTCCAGCCGCTGCACCAGGTCGTCATCCCCAACATGGGCCTGCTGATCGGCGAGATGTGGGATCTCGACGCGCTCGCGGCGGACTGCGCCGAGGACGGCGTGTACGAGTTCTGGCTCACCGCCGCGCCGCTCCCCATCACCGGAGCGGTCGGCTCTCCGGTCAACCCCGTCGCGGTGAAGTAGCCCGCGCGCTCCGCTCGTCCGTCGTACCGCACCTCATATCTCTGCCGCACCAAGCCGTGCCGCACCGTCCTCGGGAGGGACCCCGACATGACCGCCAGCCGCCCGCCCTCCGTCCTCGTCATCGGCGGGGGCGCCTCCGGCAACGCCGCCGGCATCCTGCTGTGCCGCGCCGGGATCGCCGTGGACCTGATCGAGGTGACACCCGACTGGCACGCCGGCACGGGCTCCGGCATCACGCTCCAGGGCAACGCCCTGCGGGTGCTGCGCGAACTGGGCGTGTGGGACGAGGTGGAGGCCTCCGGGTACGCCTTCAGCTCCCTGGGCGTGACCGCCCCCGACGGCACCGTCCTCTTCGAGGCCGAGGACATCCGGACCGGCGGCGAGGACCTGCCCGCGACCCTCGGCATGCAGCGCCCCCGGCTGCAGCAGATCCTCAGCGAGGCGGTCCGCTCCGCGGGCGCCCGCGTGCGCCTCGGTGTCACCGCCGAGACGCTCAAGCAGGACACCGACGGCGTCTCGGTGCTCTTCAGCGACGGCAGCGAGGGCCGCTACGACCTGGTGATCGCCGCCGACGGCCTCAACTCCGCCACCCGCGAGGCGATCGGCATCACCGAGAAGCCCGAGCCGACCGGCATGGCCATCTGGCGCGTCGCCGCCCCGCGGCCCGCGCGCGTCACGCGCACCGACCTCGCCTACGGCGGCCCCGCCTACATCGCCGGCTACTGCCCCACCAGCGAACACACCCTCTACGCCTACGTCGTGGAGGCGTGCCGCGAGCGCTCCGCCGTCGACCCGGCCGACCACGCCGACGAGATGCGCCGGCTGGCACGGGCCTACGGCGGCGCCTGGCCGGAGATCACCGCGCACATCACCGACCCCGGGAAGGTCAACTACACCTGGTTCCACCGGCTGCTGGTCGAGGGCTCCTGGCACCGGGGCCGGGTCGTCCTCGTCGGCGACGCCGCCCACTGCTGCCCGCCCACCATCGCCCAGGGCGCGGCCATGTCCCTGGAGGACGCCTCCGTGCTCGCCGAACTGCTCACGAGCGGACGCACTTGGGACGACGAGCTGCTGCAGGCCTACCACGACCGCCGCATCGCCCGGGTGCGCACCGTCGTCGACGCGTCCGTGCAGATCGGCCGGTGGCAGCTGGACGGCGTGCGCGACGCCGACATGGCGGGGCTGCTCGGCCGCACCATGACCGTCCTCGAGGAGCGTCCGTGACCGGCCCCTCGACCACCGATCCGCTGACGCCGTGCGGACTTTCGCCGGCACCGACGATCGATGTCCACGCCCACCTCCTGCTCCCGGAGGTCGAGGAGGCCGTCGCCGGTCACCCCTCCCTGACGGAGGCCCGCGCACTCGACGCCCGCCGCAACGGCCCCGAGGCTCTGAGCGTGAACGGCCCGATGGTCGGCGCCCGTGTGCCGAAGCTGACGGACGTGGCCGTACGCCTGGCGGCCATGGACGAGCAGGGCGTGGACCTCCAGCTGATCAGCCCGTCCCCTTCCCACTACCACTCCTGGGCGGAGCCTGAACTGGCCGCCCGCATCAGCCGGTTGGCGAACGAGGGCACCGCGGCGCACTGCGCCAAGGCACCCGACCGCCTCCACGGCCTGGGACTGGTTCCCCTCCAGCACCCTTCCCTGACCGTCGAGTTGCTGGATCACGCCCTGGAACAGGGGCTGCGGGGCGTGGAGATCTCCTCGCACGCGCCGGGCCGTGAACTGTCGGACCCGGCGTACGAGCCCTTGTGGTCGCGGGCGCGGGAGACGGGCGCGCTCCTCTTCCTCCACCCCTTCGGCTGCACCCTCGACGAGCGCCTGGACCAGTGGTACCTGTCCAACACCGTGGGCCAGCCCACCGAGAACGCGGTGGCCCTCTCGCACCTCATCTTCTCCGGCGTCCTGGACCGCCATCCGGGCCTGAAACTGATCGCGGCGCACGGCGGCGGCTATCTGCCCACGCACATCGGCCGGTCCGACCACGCCTGGCGGGTCCGCCCCGACGCCCGGCGCTGCTCACGGGAGCCGAGCACGCAGCTGCGGCAGCTCTACTTCGACTCCCTCGTCCACGACCCGCACGTCCTGCGGGAGTTGATCCGCGCCGTCGGCGCGGACCGGGTCCTGCTCGGTTCCGACTTCCCCTTCGACATGGGCACCGAGGATCCGCTCGGCGCGCTGCGCGCCGCGGACCTGCCGGACCCCGACTTCCACGCCGTGCGCGGCACGAACGCCGCCGCCCTGCTCAACCTCGCCTGAGGAGGCCCCATGAGCAACCGCCTGCTCACCCATCTGCGTCACGTCGACCTCGCCGTGCCGGACTACGACAAGCAACTCGACTTCTACGCCGGCGTCTGGGGCCTGACCAAGGTCGCCGAGGACTCCGGCATCTCCTTCCTGGCCGCCGAGGGCTCCCCCGAGCAGTACGTCGTCCGGCTGCGCAGGGCGGCCGAGAAGCGCCTCGACCTGGTCTCCTACGGCGCCGGCAGCGTGGCGGAGGTGGACACGCTCGCCGAGCAACTGCTGGCGGGCGGAGTGCGGTTGCTCTCGCAGCCGGGCACGGTGGACACCCCCGGCGGCGGGTACGGCTTCCGGTTCTTCGACGTCGACGGGCGCACCGTCGAGGTGTCCGCGGACGTGGAGGTGCGCCGGCACCGCAGGATCGAGGAGAAGGAGTCCATCCCGGTCAAGCTCTCGCACGTCGTACTGAACTCGCCCGACCTGGACCGGACCCGCGCCTGGTACGAGCGGCACCTCGGTTTCCGCCTCTCCGACACCCTGAGCTCCCCGCACCTGGGCGAGGTCATGCACTTCATGCGGATCTCCAACCGGCACCATTCCATGGCCCTCGCGAAGGGCCCGCACACCTCGTTGCACCACGTGTCGTTCGAGATGCGCGGCATCGACGAGTACATGCGCGGCTCCGGCCGTGTGATCCGGGCCGGCTACCGGAAGATCTGGGGCCCGGGGCGGCACATGGCGGGCGACAACACCTTCACGTACTTCCTGGACCCGCACGGCAACACCGTCGAGTACACGACGGAGTTGGAGCTGCTGGACGAGGACACCTGGCACCCCTCCGTCTACGACTTCTCCCGGCCCGAGGTCACCGACCAGTGGGGCACCGCGAACCCGATGAACGAACTCGTCGCCACGGAGTCCTTCAACGACCCGGACCGTGGCTGCTTCGTGGCCCCGCCGGTCTGACGGAAGGGGACCCCAACCGATGCGTTTCGCCACCTACGAACACCGGGACCGGCGCCGGGTCGCCGTCGTCGAGGAGGACGGCACGCTCCGACCGCTTCCGGGCGTCCACTCGCTGGCCGCCCTGCTGGCGGACGGCGGCGGACTGCCCGTCCTGCTCGACGCGGGCTCCGCCGCCCACGACGCCCCTCCCGGCCCCCACGTCTCCGACGTACACCTGTTTCCACCGCTCCAACCGCCCACCGTGCGGGACTTCGTGACCTTCGAGGAACACGTCGAGGGCGTACGGCGATCCGTGGACGGCGCGGTGGGCGTGCCCGCGCAGTGGTACGCGGCTCCGGCCTTCTACTTCACCAACCCCTATGCCCTGTACGGCCCGTACGACGACATCCCGGTGCCTCCGGGTTCGGTCGCGCTCGACTTCGAGCTCGAGGTAGCGGCCGTGATCGGCGAGCCGGGCCGCGACCTCACCCCCGGGGAGGCCCGCCGGCACATCGTCGGCTACACGGTCCTCAACGACTGGTCGGCCCGCGACCTGCAGTCCGCGGAGATGCGGGTGGGCCTCGGGCCGTGCAAGGGCAAGGACACCGCGACGACGCTGGGCCCGTACCTGGTGACGGCCGACGAGCTGGAGAGGCACCGCGACGAGGACGGCTTCCTGCGGCTCGCGCTGACCGCCTCGGTCAACGGCGAGGTGGTCGGCAAGGACCTGCTGTCCAACATGAGCTGGACCTTCGAGGAGATGGCCGCCTACGCCTCGCGCGGCACCTGGGTGCGCCCCGGCGACGTGCTCGGCTCCGGCACCTGCGGCAACGGCGGCTGCCTCGCCGAGCTGTGGGGCGTGCGCGGCCGGCAGGATCCGCCGCCGCTGAAGCCCGGCGACACGGTGACGCTCACCGTCGAGGGCATCGGCACCGTATCCAACACCGTGGTCACCGGGCCGGATCCGGTCCCCCTGCCGGCCGGCCGCCGCCGCGGCCGGGAGCGGCCATCACCATGACCGGACCGCCCGCCTCCCCGTCGTCAGGCAGGAGGCTCCCGATCGGCCTCCTGCCACGCGGCCGCCCGCTCCCGCGCCACATCGCGCAGGAGCCCGAGGAACACCTCCACCAGCGGGGTCAGTGTGGTGTCGGTCTGCGTGAGCGCGTGGATCCGGCGGTGCAGCAGCGGCCGCGCCAGCTCGCGGTGCGTGGTGCCGGACACGTGGGTGAGCGCCAGCCGGGAGACCAGGGCCACGCCGCTGCCCGCGCCGACCAGTGCCTGGGCGACGTCGAACGACTCGGTCTCGAAGCGCACCCTGGGGGTGAACCCCGCCTCCTTCGCTGCCCGGTCGAACTGCTCCCGGGCGGCACTGCCGGCCATGATCGACACCCATGCCTCGTGACGCAACTGCTCCAGGCGCAAAGGGGTTTCGGGCGACGGTCCGGTGGCCAGCGGATGATCGGCCGGGAGGACCAGGACCAGCGGATCGAGCAGCAGCGGATGCGCGGCGAGCTGCGGCGGAAACGTGTACGCGTCGCTCCACAGGGCGGCCACCGCCAGATCGAGCCGGCCTGCCTCGACCTCGCCCGGGCCCCGCTCGGAGATGACGTCGACGACGGAGACGTCGGCGTCGGGATGGCGGTGGCGCAGGGCCACGAGGGCGGGCGGCACGAGATGCAGGGCGGCCGCCTGGAACGCGCCGACGCGCAGCCGCAGCGACAGATGCCCCAGCAGAGCCGCCATGTCCTCCCCGGCCTTCTCCACGGTCTCGTCGACGACCCGGCCGTGGGTGGCGAGCAGGGCTCCTGCCTCGGTGAGCCGCGCGCCACGCGGGCCGCGGACCACGAGGGGCACCTGCCACTGCCGCTCGGCCCTGGCCACCTGCTGGGTCACCGCGGCGGGCGTGAGCCGGAGCGCCTCCGCCGCCGCGGTCAGCGAGCCGAACTCCCCGATCAGGGCGAGCAGCCGCAGCTGGCCTGGATCCACACGCATACAGTCAGCTTAATGCTGTAGCCATCTTGCTTAACTTCTCTTAACGCCAGATCCCGGACAGGCTCGGTGGTGAGCCGGACCGACACCACCGCCCGATCCCGGAAGGCCTCGCCGTGCCCACGCATCTCACCGCGTTCCTGATCACCACCTGGCTGCTGGCCATGCTGCCCGGCGCCGGTCAGGCGCTCATGATCCGGCAGGTCCTGACGGGCGGACTGCGTGCGGCGCGAGGCACGATCCTCGGCAACGCGAGCGGGCTGCTGGTCTGGTCCCTCGCCGCCGCGGCCGGGCTGTCGGCCGTCCTGCTGGCCAGCCCCCGCGCCTACGCAGTCGTACGGATCGTGGGCGGCGTGGTGCTGGTGGCGATCGGGGTGAGCACCTTGCGCGCCGCGCGCTCGACCCCCGCCCGGGCCGTGACCGACGCCGAGGCCGCGGCGGCTACCCGGGCCGTGACCGAGGCGGGCGACCGCGCCGGTGCCGGGGGCGGCTACCTCATGGGGCTCGGCACCTGCCTCGGCAATCCCAAGGCCGGCGTGTTCGCGGTGTCGGTGCTGCCGCAGTTCGTCACCACGTCCGGTCCCGTCTTCCTGTCGAGCACGTTCCTCGGTGTGGTCTGGGCGCTGGTGAACGTCTCCTGGTACGTGCTGTTCACCTGGGGCGTGAACCGCGGCCGCGCCCTGGTCTCCCGGCCGGCCGTCCAGCGCAGGCTGCGCCTGGTCACCGGTGTCGTCCTGCTCCTGCTCGGTGTGGCGGTGGCGGCCGGCGCCTGACGGCGGCACCCCAGCCGGTGGGGGGCCGCCGAGCAGGTCAGGCCGTCGCCTCCGGTACGGGTCCGGTCGTCCCGCGGACCACCAGCTTCGGGTCCAGGACCGCCTCCCGCAGCTCCAACTCCGGCTTCTCCAGGCGCTCCACGGCGAACCGCACCGCGTGCTCCGCCATCAGCCGCGCGTCCTGGCGCACGGTGGTCAGGCCGATCGGCATGAGATGGGAGAGGTGGGTGTCGTCGTAGCCGACGACGGACACGTCGCGCGGCACCTCGACACCGGCCCGGGTCAGCGTCATCAACAGGCCCCATGCGCAACGGTCGTTGCCCGCGAGCACCGCGGTCGGCAGGGGCAGGCCCCGGTCGCGTTCGGCCAGGAGCAGCCGTCCGGTCTCTATGCCGGACTGCTCGGTGTGCTCGCCCGGGATCACCCGCTCCTGCTCCTGCAGCCCGTGCCGGCGTATCGCGGCGCGGTAGGCCCGCCGGCGCTCGGCCGAGCCGGGTCCGCGGCCGCCGTCGATGTGCACGATCCGCCGGTGCCCCAGCTCGGCCAGGTGGTCCATCGCCTGGCGCACGCCCTTGCCCTCGGCGCTGTGCACGAAGTCGACGCGGGCGGCGGCAGTCTGCGGCTGACCGAGACGGTGACCGCGCGCTGGCCGAGCTCGTCCAGATAGCCGGGATCCGCGTCGGGACCGAGCAGGATCAGCGCCTCACAGCGGTGCCCGAGCAGCGCCTCGACGGCCTTCTCCTCACTGCGCCCCTGGGCGGACGCGGACAACAGCACGTCGTAGCCGAGCCGTTCGGCCTCGGGATAGATGCCCTCGATGAGGTCCGTGTGGAAGGTCTGCTGCACGGTGAACATCACACCGATCGTGCGGCTGCGGCCGCGGGCCAGCAGCCGGGCCGCGCTGTCGGGGCGGTAACCGATCTCGTCCGCGACCCGCAGCACCCGCTGCCGGGTCGCCTCGCTCGCTCCCGGCTGATTACGGAACACGATCGAGACGAGCGCCCGGGAGACACCCGCCTTCTCGGCCACGTCCGCCATCGTGGGCCGCTGCTTGCCCGAAGCATCCACCTGTGTCTCCACCCTCCGACCTGGCCACTTTAACGGGGGTCGGGAAATCTCCCGGCAACACGCTATTGACATGACATTTGGACAGGGGTCATCGCACTCGGACTAGAGCGCGCTAGTAGAGCGCACCAGAGAGTCTTCCGCGAGAGCTCCACGGAGTCTCCGGAGCGAAGGGGAACCTGCGTTATGCCGTTGGATGTGCTGACGATGGGCCGGTGCGAGGTGGATGTGTATCCGCTCCGGACGGGCGTGGGGCTGGCCGAGGTCACGTCGTTCGGCAAGTACCTGGGCGGCAGCCCGACGAACGTCGCGGTGGCGGCCGCCCGGTACGGGCACTCCGCGGCCGTGATCACGAAGACGGGCCGGGATCCGTTCGGGGACTTCGTGCGCTCGTCCCTGACGGGGTACGGGGTCGACGCCCGGTTCGTGGGCACCTCGGGCATCGCGCCGACACCGGTGACGTTCTGCGACATCTTCCCGCCCGACGACTTCCCGCTGTACTTCTACCGGCTGCCCAAGGCGCCCGACCTGGACATCGCGCCGGACGAGCTGGACCTGGGCGCCGTGCGGGACGCGAGCGTGTTCTGGATCACGGGGACCGGGCTGAGCGAGGAACCGAGCCGGTCGGCGACGCTGGCGGCGCTGGAGCACCGGGCCCGGACCGGCACCACCGTCTTCGACCTGGACTGGCGCCCGATGTTCTGGGCGGATACGGCCGAGGCGCGCTCGTATTACGCGCAGGCGCTCCGGCACACCACGGTCGCCCTGGGCAATCTCGACGAGGTCGAGGTCGCCACGGGCGAGCGTGAGCCGTACACCGCCGCGAAGGCGCTGCTGGCCGCGGGCGTGGAGCTGGCGGTGGTCAAGCAGGGCCGGAAGGGCGTGCTGGCGATGGACCGGGACGGCTCGGCCGTCGAGATCGCGCCGGTACCGGTGGACGTGGTCAACGGGCTCGGCGCCGGGGACGCGTTCGGCGGGGCGCTGTGCCACGGGCTGCTGTCGGGGTGGGACACGCGCCGCGCGGTGTCCTTCGCCAACGCCGCCGGGGCGATCGTCGCGGGCCGGCTCTCCTGCTCCGACGCCATGCCCACCGAGACCGAGGTCGAGGCCAGGCTCCAGGCCGCCCGCGACGACTCCCGGCGAGAGGTGTGACGACGTGCTGTCCGACAACGTGAACCGGATCGTGCGCGCCCGGGTGAACGACCCCGGCGCCGTCGCGGCCGCGGCCGCGAGCCGCGTGAGGGCCACCTCGCTGCTGGGCGAGCATGGCAAGGCGATGATCATCGCCGCCGACCAACCCGCGCGCGGCGCCAACGGCGTCGGCGGGAACCCCCAGGCGATGGCCGACCGCTTCGAGCTGCTGGACCGGCTCTGCACCGCGCTCGAACGCCCGGGCGTGACCGGCGTGCTGGCCACCGCCGACATCCTGGAGGACCTGCTGCTGCTCGGCGTCCTGGACGGCAAATCGGTGTTCGGGTCGATGAACCGGGCGGGCCTTGCCGGTTCGGTGTTCGAGATCGACGACCGGTTCACCGGCTACGACGCCGAGACGATCGCCGCGATGGGCTTCGACGGCGGCAAGATGCTCACCCGCATCGCGCTGGGCGACCCGGCGACCCCGTCCGTCCTGGAGAACACCGCCCACGCGGTGGACGAGCTCAACGACCGGCGACTGATCGCCATGGTCGAGCCGTTCCTGTCCCGGTGGCAGGACGGGAAGATCCGCAACGGCCTGTCGACGGACGCCGTGATCACGTCGGTGACGATCGCGTCGGGGCTGGGCCGTCGTACCGCCTACACCTGGCTCAAGCTGCCCGTCGTCGACGGCATGGAGCGCGTGCTGGCCTCCTCCACGCTGCCCGCCCTGCTGCTGGGCGGCGAGGTCATGGACGCCGACGCCGCCTTCGCCTCCTGGGGCAAGGCCCTGCGACAACCCACCGCGCAGGGCCTGGTCGTCGGCCGCTCCCTGCTCTACCCGGCGGGCGGCGATGTCGCCGGCGCCGTCGACAAGGCGGTGAGCCTGCTGTGAGCGCGCGCACCAACAAGTACCACCTGCCGGCCGGGACCGCCACGGACGGTCCCTACGACCTCCTTGTCACGCCGGAGTCGGCGGGCCGGCGATACTCCGGCCTCAGGATCCTGACCCTGAAGCCGGGCGAGACGCACGCCCCGTCCACCCAGGACAGTGGGTTCCTGGTCCTGCCGCTGACGGGCACCTGCACCGTCACCGCGGACGGCACGGCCTTCGAACTCGCCGGGCGGACGGGCGTGTTCGCCTCGGCCACCGACTTCGCGAATCTACCGCGCGGGTCGGAGGCCCTCATCAGCAGCGCGAGCGGGGGACGGTTCGCGCTGCCCGCCGCCCGTACCGGGCGTGGTGGCCTCCGCGCTCGGTACGGGCGCAAGGAGGACGTCCCCGTCGAACTGCGCGGCGCGGGCGCCTGCTCCCGCCAGGTCAGCAACTACCGCCTGCCCGGCACCTTCGAGGCCGGCCGGCTGCTGGTCTGCGAGGTCCTCACACCGGGCGGCAACCGGTCCTCGTACCCGCCGCACAAGCACGACGAGGCCCGCACCGACGCGGACGGCACCCCGATCGAGGCCGAGCTGGAGGAGATCTACTACTTCGAGGTCTCCGGCGACGGCCGGGGCCGGTGACCTGGCTGATGCTGTCGGAGATCTTCCCGATGCGGATGCGCGGCTTCGGGATGGGCGTCGCCGCGGTCGTGCTGTGGCTGACCAACTTCGTGATCGGCCTGGTCTTCCCGTCCCTGGTCTCCGGGATCGGGATCTCCAACACCTTCTTCCTGTTCGTGGTGGCGGGGCTCTTCTCGCTCCTCTTCGTGAAGCTCTGCGTCCCCGAGACGAAGGGCCGCACCCTCGAAACCCTCGAAGCCGAACTCCGGGCGCGCTTCTCCTGGTTAGGAAACGACCATGACCGTACGTGTAGGAGTCGTCGGCGCCGGCTGGATCGGCCACGAGCACATCCGGCGCCTGACCGAGACCATCACCGGCGCCCAGGTCACCGCGGTGACCGACATCGACTCCGCCCGCGCCGTCGAGGCCGCGGCGCCGGTCGGCGCCCGGGTGCTGCCCGACGGCCCGGCCGTGGTCGCGGCGGACGACGTCGACGCCGTTCTTGTGACCTCCTGGGGCCCGACCCACGCCGAGCATGTACTCGACGCGATCGCGGCCGGCAAACCGGTGTTCTGCGAGAAGCCCGTGGCCACCACCGCCGAGGACTGTCTGAGGATCATCGACGCCGAGACCGCGCACGGCCGCCGCCTGGTGCAGGTCGGCTTCATGCGCCGCTACGACGCCGGCTACCGGCAGATGAAGCAGGTCATCGACTCCGGCCGGATCGGCGCCCCGCTGATCGTGCACTGCGCCCACCGCAACCCGACCGTCCCGGAGTCGTACACCTCCGCGATGGCCGCGCTGGACACGGCCGTGCACGAGGTGGACGTGCTGCGCTGGCTGCTGGACGACGAGATCGTCTCCACCCAGGTCGTCACGCCGCGCGCCACGGCCAGGCGGTTCCCGCACCTGAAGGACCCGCAGATCATGCTCTTCGAGACCGCCAAGGGCGTCCGCATCGACCTGGAGGTCTTCGTCAACTGCCAGTACGGCTACGACATCCAGTGCGAGACGGTCGGCGAGGAGGGTCTCGTCCGGCTGCCCGACCCGGCGGCCGTCGGCGTGCGCACCGCCGCGCAGCACAGCACCGAGGTGCTCACGGACTGGGTGGGCCGCTTCCGGGACGCGTTCGACACCGAGTTCCGCGAGTGGATCGCGGGTGTCGCCGCCGGCCAGGAGCCCACCGGCCCCTCGGCGTGGGACGGTTACGCCGCCACCGTCGTCACCGCGGCGACCGTCGAGGCCCTGGAGTCGGGCCGGGTCGTCGGCACCGACCTCAAGCCCCGTCCCGCCTTCTACGGAGGTGCCGCGTGAAGATCGCCATCGACCCGTACATGTTCTGCGCCCTGCCGATCGACGACATGGTGCGCACGGTGGCCGAACTCGGTTACGCGTACATCGAGTTGTCGCCGCGCGACGACTTCATGCCGTTCTTCCTGCACCCGCGGGCGGACGACGGGCGCGTCGCCGAGCTGAAGAACGCCCTGCGCACGCACGGCGTCCAGCTCTCCTCGGTGCTGCCGCTGTACAAGTGGTCCTCGCCCGACGAGACCGAGCGGCAGGCCGCGGTCCGCTACTGGAAGCGGATGATCGAGATCACCTCCGACCTCGGATGCCCGCTGATGAACTCGGAGTTCAACGGCCGGCCCGAGCGTGCCGCCGAGAGCGAGGCCGCCTTCTGGCGTTCGCTGGAGGAGCTGCCGCCGGTCTTCGAGCGGGAGGGCATCGCCCTCAACCTGGAGGCCCATCCGGACGACTTCTGCGAGGAGAACGCCCCCGCGGTGGACCTGGTCCGCGCCATCAACAGGCCGTGGGTGAACTACCTGTACTGCGCGCCGCACTCCTTCCACCTCTCGGGCACGGACCCGACGGCGGACATCGCGGCGATGATGCGCGACGCCGGGGACAAGCTGCAGCACGTGCACATCGCGGACTCCTTCAACCACAAGGGTTCCGGCGGTCTGCGCTACATCCTGAACCCGCCCGGCACTACCGCCCGGATCCACCAGCACCTCGACATCGGTCAGGGCGAGGTCGACTGGGACGCGTTCTTCGGCACGCTCCGCAAGCTGAACTTCGACGGCGTGGCCACGGCCTGCGTCTTCGCGTGGGAGGAACGCGCGAAGGAATCCTCGGCGTTCATGCTCGACCGCATAACGAAGGAACTGGCCGGCTGACGACCGGACGGATCCGCCCCCGCTCCGGGGCGCGCACCCGCGCGCACCCCGGAGCGGGGCCCTGTCAGACGTTCTCGACGGTCGCGGTCACGGGGGTGCCGATCTCGATCGTGCGGCTGACCGTGCAGAGCCGGTCGTGGGAGGTCTTGACCGCGCGGGGAAGGATGGCGCGGGCGCGGTCCGCCCCCTCGCCGCCCGGGAAGACGACGGTGAAGGTGACCGCGAGATCGGTCAGCCGGTTGCCGAGGTCGTCCTCGATCTTGTTGCCGGTGACCTTGACGGAGAAGCCGGCGGGTTCGGCGTGGCGGCTGGTGGCGATGTCGACGTCCACCGCCGTGCAGCCGCCGATCGCGGCGAGCAGCAGCTCGACCGGGGTGAACTCGTCGTCCGGTCCGGAACCGTTGCCGAAGCGGAGGGTGCCGCCGCGGGTGTTCGTGGCGACGAAGTGTCCGGTGCTGGATCGCTCGACGGTGACGGAGCGCAGGGAGTCTTCGGTCATGCCGACGACACTAACCCCGCGTCACAGGTCCTCGCCCGATTCGCCGGCCGTGTGCCGGTGGTAGCGGAGCAGGAGCATGGCCGCGTCGTCGTGGGGCGGTCCTGCGGTGTGCCGGACCAGGTCCTCGCGCAGGGTGTCCAGCGCGCCCTGGGCGTCGGTGTCCTTGAGGAGCGAGGCGCGGTCGCCGAGCGGATAGAACTCGCCGTGCCGGTCGCGTGCCTCGCTCACGCCGTCGGTGTAGAGCAGCAGCTGCTCGCCCGGCGCGAACCTCACGGAGAACGGCTTGGGGCTCCCTTCGGAGTGCAGGCCGAGGCCCAGGGGCGGTGCGTAGGCCGGCGGCTGCGGGAAGTGCGCGGTGCCGTCCTCGCGGACGACCATCGGCGGCGGGTGGCCGTAGTTGAGGAAGACCGCCTCGTGCCGTGTGCCGACCTCGGCGAGGACCGCGGTGACGAACTTCTCCCCCTCCAGCACGCGGGCCACGCTGCGCTCCAGGCGCTCGCCGAGGCCCACCAGATCGGGCTCGTCGTGCGCCGCCTCACGGAACGCGCCGAGCACCACGGCGGCCGTCTCGACCGCGGCCAGCCCCTTGCCCTGCACATCGCCCACGATCATCCGCACGCCGTGCGGTGAGGCCACCACCTCGTACAGGTCGCCGCCGATGCGCGCCTCGGCGACGGCCGAGGTGTACGACACCGCCGCCTGGAGCGGCCCGGCCGTCAGCGGCACCGGGCGCAGCAGTACGCGCTGGGCGACCTCCGCGATCGAGCGGACGCTGGCGAGTTCGGCCTCCTGGCGCCCGCGCATCACGGCGGCGGCGATGCCCGCGCAGGTCACACCGACCACCGACACCATGGCCATGAAGCCGCGGCGCTCCTGGAACAGCCCGTCGTACAGCCCGAGCGCGACGCACAGCAGCAGCGCCGCCAGTCCGAACCACGCCGTACGGCGCCAGCCGCCGACCAGTCCCGCGAAGGCCGGGCCGAGCGATGCCAGCGGCAGGAATCCCAGTCCCGGCACGGTGAGGATGTCCGCGGCCGCGACCACCGCCATCACCACGGCAGGCAGCCAGAGCAGCAGCGTGTGACTGCGCTGCGCCTTCTGTGCGGCCATGACGTGCTCCCCGGTGACCCGGCACCCTGGAGCCGCCTTCCGCGGGGGCCCCTCTTTCACCCTCGGACACAGCACAGACTGCCAGATCCGCCGCGCCGGCGGCCCCGAGCTTTACCCAATTGAGCCCCAGGGCTGATATTTCCCGACCCGTGCCCGAGCGAATACGCATGCACATGGTTGCCGATCAAGGCCACAGGGCATCAGCCAGGGGCAGGACCGGCCGCGTGAGCTGACGCGGCCCCCGGTGGGCGGACTGGCCGCGGGGAACCGGGTGTCCTAGGAGGGGATGTGATCCACCATGCGTACGCAGCGGCGTACCCATGGGCGTTCCGTACGAGTGGAGTACCTGCTGCTCGACGAGGCCGCATCGGCAGGCCGGGCACGAGGGCTCACCTCGAAGTTCCTTGCCCGCTCCCGGATCCGGACGGGGGCCGCACCCGCGGAGATCGACGACGTGCAGCTCGTCGTGTCCGAACTGGTCGCCAACGCCACCCAGCACGGCCGCAGCGCCTGCCGGCTCAGGCTGCACGTGTCCGAGGAGCGGGTGACGGTCGAGGTCTACGACGACAGCCCGCTGCCGCCCCGGGTACGGCCGTTCACCGCCGACGGTGAGTGCGGACGCGGGCTGGCGATGGTGCGCTGCCTGGCGCAGCGTCTGGACGTGTCGTCGGTGACCGGTGGCGGCAAGCGGGTGCGCGCGGTCCTGGCCCTGTCGTCGTAGGACCCGCGGTCCCGCGTCAGGCGGCCGGTGTGTCCAGCGGCCTCAGTTCGTCGGCGTACGACACGGACAGACGGCGCATCAGGCCGTCCGCGGCGATGTCGTACTGACCGAGGCGCCACAGCGGCGGCGAGTAGGCGTGGATCGACACGGCGTCGTCGGTGGCGCCGGTGAGCCGGTGGATGTGCTCCGGCCCGAAGCAGAAGGACTCCCCCGCCTCGAAGGTGACGGAGCAGTGGCTGCCGCCGATACGCGGCGTGGACTCGTTGAGCTCGCCCTGGACGACCGTGACGGCGCCCGCGGAGGTGTCGTGGTCGTGCCAGCCGGTGTCGTTCTGCCGGGTCCAGCACAGCAGCCAGATGTCGACATAGGCGTCCCGGTGCAGGGACGCGTAGTGCCGCCGGCTGTCGGAGAAGGCCACGTGGGCCCGCCACAGGTCGGGGCCGGCGGCCAGGCCGGTCACGAGGGCCTGGAGTTCGCGCTTGTCGAGGGTCCGCTCGGGCAGGGCCTCGTACGTCATGGGTGGCTCCTTTCTCGGCTGCGTCCGGCGGGTGGCACGGTGGCGGTGCCGCCGTGCAGCAGGCGGGCGGGGTTGGCGGTGCGCAGGGCGTGGACGGCGGCGTCCGCGCCGAGGTCGGGGATCACGAGGGGTGCGTAGGGGCGGTCGCTGCCGCTGACGACCACGTCGATGCCCACGTCCCGGACGAGGGCGTCGACGGCCCGGGTGCCGTAGGACGAGGTGTCGTAGAAGACGTCGAAGTCGATCGCGCCGCGACCGCCGCCGCGGACGGCGAGCCGTTCGCCGTGCAGCGGCGCGAGGCCCGCGAGCGCGGCGAAGCAGACGCGCAGTCGGGGGTGGCGGGCGCGGCCGAAGGCGCGGAAGGCGAACCAGGACGCGTGCAGCTGCTGCACGTACGGGACGAGGGCCGGCCACCACGGCGGGGTGCCACCGGCGGGCGGGGCCGCCCCCGGGTGGACGAGGAGCGGTTTGTCGTGGCGCGTGAGGACGTCGAGGAGGGGTGCGCGGCGGGCCCAGCCCTCGGCGTCGAGGAGCGCCGTGGCCGGGAGTTGGAGGCCCACGCAGCCGCGGCGCAGCTCGCGTTCCACGCCGTCCGGGTCCGGGGCCGGCAGGCTGCAGGCGGCCCAGACGCCGAAGGGGGCCGGGAGGGCGAGGGCGCCGTCGTGGAACGCGGCCAGGAGCGGGGCGGCCTCGGCGGGTGGCAGGTACTCGATGCCGAGCGGACTGGAGAGCGACACCAGGGCCAGGTCGAGTCCGTCGTCGGTGGCGCGCCGGGTGCGGGCGGCGATGTCGTGGTCGTCCGGGTCGACGCGGTAGGGGGGTTCGCCGGCCAGGTGCAGTGTCCAGCCGTCGAGGCGCGGGGGCGCCGTGCGCGAGCGCAGCAGCTCGACCAGGGCGGGCGGCCAGATGTGCTGGTGGACGTCGGTGGGCACGCGGGACGTTCCTCGGGACGGGCAGGTGCGGGACGGTCGGAGAAGGATGTTGTTAATCGTTTCACTTATACGGTTAACTTAACCGCTTAACAAGAGGGCGTGTCAAGGGGCCGACCGGAATGGGACCGGCGCCCCGCCGCCGCACGCACCCCATTGCCGACGGTCGTTCGGCGGGCCTTGCACCCGCGCCCGGCATGCGTCCGGGTAGGCTTCCCGGCATGGCCAGGCCCAACAAGCGCACCACCCTCCGGGAGGTGGCCGAGGCCACGGGCCTCTCCACCGCAGCCGTCTCCTACGCGCTGCGCGGCAAGCACGTCTCCAAGGAGACCGAGGAGCGGGTCCGCCGGGCCGCCGCCGAACTCGGCTACGAGGCCGACCCCATCGCCCGCGCCCTCGCCAGCGGCCGCACCAGCATGGTCGGCGTCCTCGCCGGAGACCTCCGGGACCTGTGGCTGCAGCAGCTGATGGCGGCCATCGGCCGAGAACTGCTCGCCGGCGACCGCTACGCGCTGATCCTGGACGCGGGCGGCGACCCCGACCGCGAGCTCGCCCTCGCCAAACAGCTGCGCGACCAGCGCGTCGACGCCCTCCTGGTCTCCCCGGTCAACCCCTCGGCGGAAGGCTGGTCCGCGATCGCGGACGCGCTGCCGGTGGTGGCCGTCGGCGACTCGCTGAGCAGGGCCCGCACGGCCGGCCAGGTCATCTTCGACAACCGCGCCGGCATCGACGCCGTACTGGAGTATCTGCACGCGCTCGGGCACCGCCGGATCACCGTGCTGACGCCGACCCGCCCGAGCACACCGGACCGGCCGGCCGACGTGTACGTCGGTGAGGCGGCCGACCGGCTCGGCCTGCGGGCCGAACTGGTTCCCTGCCCGCAGGAGTTGAGCGAGGCCACGGCCGTGGCGCGCGGTGTTCTGCAGAGCGCGCACTCGCCGACCGCCGTGTTCTGCTTCTCGGACTCCCTGGCGTACGGCGTGTACGCGGCGGCGGCGGAGGACTCGCTGGAGGTGGGCCGGGACGTCTCCGTGGTGGGCTTCGACGACCATCCCGTGTCGCGGGTGCTGACGCCGCCGCTCACCACGGTGGACTGGGGGCTGAGCGAGATCGCGGCGGAGGCCGCGCGGCTGACCGTCGCCGCCATCGAGGGCAAGCGGGTGCGCAAGAAACGGGTGCTGTGCGCCCCGCGGATGCGGGAGCGCGGCTCCACCGTGCGCGCCTGAACTCCGGGTGAACCGCGGATAGACTTGCGTGGCATGACCGTTGTGCACCCGTTCCTGCGCTACGTCGCGATCGGCGACAGCCTGACCGAGGGCATCGGCGATCCCGGTCCGGCGGGCGGGCACCGCGGCTGGGCCGACCGGTTCGCCGAGATCCTGGCGGGCTCGCAGCCGGGCCTGACCTACGCCAACCTCGCCGTGCGCGGCAAGACCAGCGGGCAGATCAAGGCGGACCAGCTCGGCGCCGCCCTCGCCCTGCGGCCCGACCTGGTGACGGTGACGGCGGGCATGAACGACGTCGTACGGCGGCGCTACGACCCGGAGGCCGTCGCCGCGAACATCGAGGAGATGTTCACCCGCCTCACGGCTGCGGGCGCGCACGTGGCGACGATGACCTTCCCCGACCTGGGCACGATCTCACCGGTCGCCCGCCGGGTGCGGCCCCGCATCGTCGACCTCAACGCACGGCTGCGCGTCGTCGCGGCCCGCCACGGCGTCGACGTGCTCGACCTCTTCCCGCATCCGTTCACGGCCGATCCCCGACTGTGGAGCGACGACCGCCTGCACGCGAGCCCGGCCGGCCATGCCCGCATCTCGGCCGGCATGGCGCACACCTTCGGCGTCCCTGGGCACGAGGACTGGTCCGAGCCCCTGCCCGCACGCACTCCCGTCCCCGCCCTCAAGGCCCTTTGCGCGGACGTCCGTTGGGCCGTCGACCATGTAGGTCCCTGGGTGTGGCGACGGCTGCGCGGACACGTCCCGGGCGACGGCTTCACGGCGAAGCGTCCGGTACCGCGGCCGGTGGCGGTGCGGCAGGCGGGCTGAGGCGCCCGGCGGGCCGCCGCCGGAGTTCGGCCGCCCGGGTTCGGCCGCCGGGTTCAGCCTTCGGCGCCACCGTGCTCCTGGACCGCCGAGGCCACGGGATCGGCCAGGGACTCGGGCAGGGCCTCACCGTGCGCGGTCCGCAGCAGCGCCTCGGCCAACACATGCAGTTTGGTGTTGCTGCGCTGGGAGGCGGTCACCAGGACCTGCCAGGCCTGCTCGGGCGTCAGGCGGAACGACGCCATGAGCATCCCCCGCGCCAGGTCGATGGTCGCGTGGGTCTCCAGGGCCCGGTGCAACTGCGCGTTCTCCGCGACGAGTTCGCCGTCGGCGTCCACCGGTTCACCCGCCCCGTCCCCGAAGAGCGGGAGGGCGCCGGAGAGCGCGAGGAGGCGCTGCACCGCCGGACTGCTCGCCCGCAGGACGAGGGTCTTGGAGGTCGCACGGGCGCGATGGTGCACCCGCATCAGCACCCTGAGGGCGGAGCAGTCGCAGAAGCCCACGCCCGCCAGGTCCAGTTCCAGGCCCCCGGTGGCGTGGTCGAGCGCGTCGCTCAGCGTCTTCTGCAGCAACTCGTCGCTGTCCAGGTCGAGTTCACCGGACACGGTGACCACGAGCCGGTCACCGGCCGTGTCGACACGCAAGGTCACCGGTTCCGGCGTACGCGATCGCCGGGGCACGGTGCCGCACTCCGAGCAGTCCCCCTCGCCCGGGGGAAGAACCGCATGCTGGGACATTCGAGGCTCCCGCTCATACCGCCTTCACGACTCCTCTCCAGCATCACCCCATCACCCTTTCGCGTCAACCAATACACGAAAAGAAATACGTCCTTTGCAATGCGTGAATCGCGTTCCGTATGCTGTGGGGCATGGAGCGAGCGCAGGAACCGCATGCAGGCTGGACGTTCTTGACCAATCACTCCCGAGTGCTGGCCGCCATCGCCGAGGACCGCACCACGCGCGTCCGCGACATCGCGGTGCGCTGCCGGCTCACCGAGCGGGCGGTGCAGAAGATCATCGCGGATCTGGAGGAGGGCGGATACCTCACCCATGTCCGGGAGGGCCGCCAGAACGTCTACCGGATCGCCACCGGCACCGTCCTGCGCCATCCCGCGGACGCCCCGGCCACCGTCGCGGAGCTGCTGGCGCTCCTGGCCCATCACGAGTCCTCCCGGCCCTCGCCGGACGGGGACCACGACCACACCTGACCCACCGGAAAGCCGCGGGAGCACCGCGCCCCTCAGCGGGCCCCGGTGTAGCGCGGCCGGGCCGCCAGGACCGCCACGTCGTCCTCGGCGTGCAGGGCGCCCAGGCGGGCGAGGACGGTTTCGAGGACGTCGTCGAGACCGACCCCCGGTGAGAAGCGGATCCGGGCGAGCCGGTCCAGGGACACGTCGATGTCCTCGCCCCGGCGCTCGACGAGTCCGTCGGTGAACATCAGCAGGGTCTGCGTCTCGTCCAGGTCGTGGGTGGCGGGCTCGTAGCCCCCGATCCCGGTACCCAGGGGCGGCCCGACCGGGACCGGAAGCGGCGAGGTCCGGCCGTCGCCGCCGACCACGACGGGCGGCAGGTGACCGGCGCCCGAGAGGGTCACCCGGCCGCGCACCGGGTCGACCCGGGCGACCAGGCAGGTGGCCGGTCTGCGGTCCGGCTCCCGCGCGGCGATGTCGTCGAGCCGGCGCAGGATGCGGTGCGGCGGCAGGTCGGCGGCGGCGAGGGAGCGCAGGTCGGAGCGGTAGGAGGCCATGTCGACGGCGGCCTCCACGCCGTGCCCCATGACGTCGCCGACGACCAGCAGGGTGCGGCCGAAGTGCAGCCGTACCGTCTCGCACCAGTCACCCCCGACCACGGCCCGCTTCCCGGCCGGCAGGTACCGGATGGCCACGTCGAGGTTCGGGTGCGGCCGTCCCGGCTCGGCGCGCAGGGCGCGCTGCAGATCCCCGGCGGTCCGGCTCACCCCGGCGTACTCGCGGGCGTGGCCGATGTGCGAGGCCGCGCACTCCGCCAGGAGGGCGAGGAGATCCGCTTCGACCGCCGCGAACGGGGCCCCCTCCCGCGCGCACACGAGGACGCCGTAGCGGTGCTCACCGTTGGCGAGCGGTACGCAGAGCGCGGGCCGGGCGCGGCCGACCGACAGGTGGGCGGCGCGCGGTGGCGGCCGTCCGCCGGGCGAGGGCCGCGCCATGTCGTGGGCCACGGCGGCGGCCCAGTGGGCGTCCGGCAGCACGTCCGCGTCCCCGGCGATCGCCTCGTACCCCGTGACGGCCGCCCCGTCGAGCCGCAGCACGGCCGCCGGGCAGTGGAAGTGGCCGCTGACGGCGCGGGTCAGTTCGGCGCAGGTGGTGGGCTCGTCGAGCGTGGTCCCGAGGCCGGCCAGCAGCCTGCGCAGCACGGCGGCCGGAACCGACACGTCGCCCACCTGCCTTGCCGCGTCGCCCGCCGCGGAACCGCGGATCGAGCGGATCAGCCGTACGACACCCAGCACGTACAAATCCTGACAAAGTCGAGGGTCGTGTGCACCACGCGGGTGCGGGCGGCCGGGGTCGGCCGGCGTGGAAGGCTCGGTCCTGCCGGGCTCGGTCCCGCTCTCGCCCAGTCCTGCCGAGGCTCAGTCCTGCCCGTCGCAGCAGCCGCCGGAGCCCGCCGCGGTCTCCGTGCGGCAGAAGCAGGACGCCTCGATCGGTACGTCCGCGAGCGCCGCGGCGATCTTCAGCTGCTGGGCCACGATGCCCGCCTCGCCGTCCTTGCCGAGCCGCACGAGGCACTCGCGGAAGCCGTGCAGGGACCAGACGTTGGCCGGGTGCTGCCGGGCGCGCGGCAGGGTGTCGTCGAGGCCCAGGTCGGCCCGGTAGACCGCCTCCGCCTCCACGACCAGGCCCTGTTCGAGCAGCAGCGCCCCGTAGGCGTGCCGGGTGGGCTGCATCCAGCCCCACGGTTCGTCGTACGGCAGCGAGTCGTCCAGTTCGATGGAGCGGCGCAGTGCCGCGAAGGCGGCGTCGTGGTTCCCCTTGCGGTACTCCAGTTCTCCCTCCAGCATCGCCGCGGCGATCTCCAGCAGGTCCGCGCAGGTGTTGTTGAACAGCATCCGGGTCTCCGGGACGCGGGCGGCGGCCGCGCGGAAGAGGTCGCGCTCGGCCTCCGCCTCGTCGATCCGGCCCGTCGCCGCGAGGGCGACGCCGCGCGCGTAGTGGGCCATCGCCGTCGTCGTGCTGTACAGCCGCGCGTCGGTGGGCAGCGGAAGGGCGAGGATGTCGTCCCAGCGCCCGAAGCGGATGAGGACGTGCACCCGCATCGCGAGGAAGCCCTCCAGCCAGTCGGCCATGGGCGGGCTGTCGACCCGCAGCAGGTCCTCGGGCACGGACGCCTCGAGCCGGCGCACCGTCTCGATCGCGTCCTGGTGACGGCCGAGGAACATCGCGCCGTAGATCTTGAAGTGGAGGTTGTGGCAGCGGTAGAGCGTGTAGAAGTTCATCGCTCCGGCCTCGGCCAGGAACTTCTCGTCCGCCCCGGTCGCCGTGGTGTTGTCGGAGACGACCCTGCGGTAGTCGCCGCAGAGCACCTCCAGGTGGGACGGCATGTGCTGCAGGTGTCCCGCGTCCGGCACCAGGCCGCGCAGCCGGTCGCCGGCGAAGAGGGCGGCCTCGGGCGTCGGGGACATCTCCATCAGGTGGATGTACATGTGCAGCAGTCCCGGATGCCGCCCGCCCGCCTCGGTGGCGAGCACCGGCTCCAGCACCGCCCTGGCCTCAGTGGTGCGCGCGCCCGGCGCCGGTGTGCCCGTGCGGAGGTCCCAGAGCTGCCAGGGGGTGAGGTTCATCAGCGCGTCGGCGTACAGCGCGGCCACGTCGAGGTCGTCGGGGGCGAGCCGGTGGACCTCGCGCATGGCCTCGGCGTAGGCGGTGTTCCACACGGAGCAGACCTCGACGGCCGGCGCCCGCTCCTGCGGGTAGCGGGCCCCCAGGGCGCCGATCAGGGCCTGTTCGACGGGGGTGGCGCCGGCGGCCTTGGCGTGTGCGCGCCGGACCGCGGCGTGGGTGCGCTCCACCGTCCGGGCCAGGTCCTTCTCGTCGAAGAACTCCCACGGCTTGTTGTAGTTGGGGCCGAGCGCGTAGGCGACGCCCCACTCGGCCATGGCGCAGCCGGGGTCCGCCGCGGCGGCGGCCTCGAAGCAGCGGACGGCCTCCTCGTGGTTGAAGGCGTAGGTCCAGTTGAGTCCGCGGTCGAACCACGTCTGCGCCTCGCCGGACGAGGTCGTCACCCGCCGGCCGTGGCTGCCGAGGTCGTAGTAGGTCACCTGTCACGAAATACCGCACATCGACCGTAAGGCACAAGACGCACTCGCGCGAAGGTAAAAGAACTCTATGGTCCAGACCAAAACGGTGTTTGGTCTAGTCCAACCCATGGACGGCGGTCGCGGGCCGGCAGGAAGCTGAGGCACTCCCTCCCCCACCCCCTCACCGGAGGCACACCGTGAGACGTCTTCGCGCATGTCTGGGCGCCGCAGCGGCAGTTGGACTCACCGCGGCGGGCACCACAGCACTGGTAGCAGGACATGCCTCGGGCGCGACCAGCGCGCTCGACAACCGCTGGTACGCGGCGGCCCCGTACCTGATGCCGCTGGACAACGACCCGCCGGACGCGGGCACCATCATGGACGCCACCGGCCTCAAGGCCTTCCAGCTCGCCTTCGTCCTCGCGCCCAACGGCGGCGGCTGCTCACCCACTTGGGGCGGCACCGCCCCCGTCTCCTCGGACACCGCGGTGCAGTCGGTCATCAACACCATCCGCGCCAAGGGCGGCGACGTCTCCGTCTCCATCGGCGGCTACGGCGGCACGAAGCTCGGCCAGGCGTGCTCGGACGCGGCGTCCACGGCGGCGGCCTACCAGCAGGTCATCACCAAGTACGGCCTGCACGCGATCGACTTCGACCTGGAGGAGCCGGAGTACGAGAACACCGCGGCCATCAGGAACGAGATCGGCGCCGCGAAGATCCTCCAGCAGAACAACCCCGGCCTGTACGTCTCCGTCACCACCGCCGGCACCGCCGACGGCACCGGCTGGTTCGGCAAGCAGATGCTGCTGGAGGCCAAGTCGCAGGGCTTCACGCCCAACAACTTCTCCATCATGCCGTTCGACGGCGGCTTCAACGGCGCCGCCTCGCAGACGAGCGCGCTCACCAACTTCAACTCGATCCTGCAGTCGACGTTCGGCTGGGACCAGGCGACCGCCTACGCCCACGAGGGCTTCTCCGGCATGAACGGGCGCAGCGACACGGGCGAGATGTTCACCCAGGCGGACTTCCAGACCGTGCTCGACTACGCCACCAGCCACAACATGGACCGCTTCACCTTCTGGTCGCTGAACCGCGACCGCCAGTGCAGCCCGCCGGACAACGGCGGCCGCACGTCGGGCACTTGCTCCAGCGTGGCGCAGAACTCGTGGGACTTCGCCAAGTACTCGGTGAAGTTCGCGGGCGCCACACCACCGTCCACGACCCCCACGCCGACTCCCACCCCGACGCCCACCTCCTGCAAGACCGCCTGGAGTTCGAGCTCCGTCTACACCGCCGGTGACGAGGTCTCGTACAACCAGCACAACTGGAAGGCCAAGTGGTGGACCCAGAACGAGGCGCCGGCCGCCTCCGACTGGGGGCCCTGGCAGGACGAGGGGGCGTGCTGACGCCTGACCGACGGACCCGCGGTGCCGTCCGCCCTCACAGGTGGACGGCACCCTCGGCCGCACACGCCTCTGCGGTCAACCCCTCGGCGCCCGCGTCCCCTTGGAGCATCTGGCCGACGACCTCGGTCGTGGCGCGATGCCATTCCCCGATGCGGCGGAGCATCGCGTGGTCGCCGCCCCCGACCACCACCAAGCCGGCCGTGGCCCCCGCCTCCCGGGCCCTGCGTACGTAGTCCGCCGACTCGGCCGGCGGGGTCACCCGGTCCTGGTCGCCGTGCAGCACCACCAGGCGCACACCGTCGAGATGGCGCGCGGAGTCCTGGGGCGGACACCACGGCGCCAGCGCCAGCACGCCGCGCACCAGCGGGTGCGACGCACAGCGCAGCGCCGCCCTGCCTCCCATCGAGTGGCCCACGAGGATCGTGGGCGCGTCCCCCGCTCGCCGGCGGAGTTCGTCGAGGGCCCGCAGGGCGTCGTCGGCGGGGTCGCCGTCGTTCCAGCCGCGGTGGCGGTAGCGGACCCGGCCGAGCAGGACGTCCCGGGATGCGCCCACCGCCGCGGCCCGCAGGACCGGGTGCATGCGGAGCGCGGCCAGTTGCCAGGGGCGCGCCGCCCGGTGGCTCAGCTCCGAACCACCGTGCAGGGTGATGATCGCCGCGGACGCCGCCCCGCGCGGCGCGTGCCGCACGATCAGCGCGGACTCGGCCCCCTGCACTGCTCCAGCGTGTCCCACGGGTACGGCACCCCTCTCGTCCGGACCCCCATCCTCCCCCGAAGATCCCGCGCGGCGAACACCGAGGGGGCGCACGGTGTAGATCAGTGAGCCCTGTACGCGCCTCCACGCGGGTGAGGAAAATGCGCGATGTCCGCGGGTTCACGCTCCCGGGCACGCGCACCTCAGCTCCAACTCGTCGAGAAAGCAGGTCCGCTCCCGTGCTGCTACGTCTGCCCGCGTCCGTGTCCGAAGCGCAGGAGTGCGTCGCCGAGGGAGCTGTCCCCGTCGGCGGGGCGACGCTGGTCTGGGCCGGCTGGCAACGCGACGGGTTCCCGGAGCGGGCCATGTCACTGCGCAACCTGCCCGAGGCCAACGTGATCACGGACGTGACGCTGGGCGCCGCCGTGGTGCTGGGCCGGATCGACGAGCGGGTGCCCGAGGTCCTGCACCGGGCCGCGTCCACGGTGGGCACGGGCGCCGTGCGCCGGACGGCGACCGTCGGCGGCAACATCGTGGGCAGCACGCTGCGCTGCCTGCTGCCGGCCGCCCTGGTCCTGGACGCCCGCGCGACGGTGCTCGACCGCGACCGCGTCTTCGAGACCGACCTCGCCGAGCTGGTCACCAAGCACCACCTGCTGCTCAGCCTGCACTGGCGGGCGCCGGTCGCGAGCAGCTACCGCAAGCTGCCCGTCGAGGCGGGCGGCCCGCCGCCGTTCGTCGTCGCCGCCGCGGTCCACACCGGCGACGACGGGCTCGGCCGCCTGCACGTCGCCGTCCGCGACGGCTACGACGTGCTCTCGGAGATCGTCCCCTGCAGCACGGGAAGCGACGAGGCGATCGGCGCGCTCGGCGCCACCTCCGTGGGTACGCTCCACTCCGCGGCCTGGCAGGTCGTGCGCGATCACGTCACCGCTCTGCTCAGCCGTCCGGTCGGCCGCCGCCCGAGGCAGTGAACGGGCCTTTGCCGTGGGGGCGTTGACGTCCGACGCTCACTCCGCCGTCTTGCGCGCCAGGGCGTTGTTGTCCATCGAGTTGTGCACGCTGAAGCTCACCGCGTCCGAGCGGTAGCGGTCGTCGGACCACTCCACCGGGCGCCCTTCGCGGGTGGTGGTGACGCGCCGGACACGGAGCAGGGGGCTGGTACGCCGGATGCCGAGCAGTTCGGCGTCCTGCGCACCGGCCGCGACCGCGTCGATGACGTGCTCGCCGTAGGCGAAGACCAAGCCGGTTCCGTCGTAAAGGAGTTGGGTGACGGAGGCGGCGTCCGGGTCGAGCTTCTCGACGGCGGGTGAGATCCAGTCGGCGTAGACCGTGCGCTCCAGCAGGACCGGTTCGCCGTCCAGGCCGCGGACCCGCAGGACGTGCAACACCCGTACACCTTCGCGCAGTTGGAGCCGTGCGGCGTCCTGCGCGGAGGCCGGCAGGTACTCCTGCGCCACCACGTGCCCGGTCGCCTCCCGGCCCATGGCCCGCGCCCACTGGGCGAAACTGCGCAGCTCGGCGAAGCTCTGGCTGCGGCGGCTGGCCAGCACGACCCGGCGGGCACCCTGCCGGGAGCCGATCAGGCCCTCGGCCGTCAGCGCGGCGACGGCCTGGCGGACGGTGCCGCGCGAGACGCCGTAGTGGGCGGCGAGCTCGGTCTCGGCGGGCAGCCTGCTGCCGACCACGTACTCCTCGCGGTCGATCGCGCGCCGCAGGGCGTCGGCGATCTCCTCGTGTCGCGTCCCCACCGTTCCCCTCCGAGTCGGCATCTGTGCACAGCGTGACCAGCGTAGACGAGACCCCTCGGTGATCGCGCTTTCCTCTGATTGTGCAGGGAATCAGCGGTAAAGATTTCGCCACAGTTTACGGAAGCGATACCGCGGACCGCCTTACTGGGGCCAACTTGTTCAGACAAGTTCTCACCCTCGTGCGTCACCTGCGCCCCTTCTGGAGTCACCGTGTCCCAGCCGAGAACCGTCGCACTGAGCGGCGCGCTCGCCGTCGTCGCCGCGCTCGCCCTGAGCGCCTGCGGCGCCGCTCCCGACAACGCCTCGACCACCGCCGACGGCAAGAACGCCGCCACGGCCACCTCCGCGGCCGACTTCGGCGGGCTCGACGCCCTGGTGAAGGCCGCCAAGAAGGAGGGGACGCTGCACGCCATCGCGCTGCCCCGCGACTGGGCCAACTACGGCGCCCTCATCGACGGGTTCACCAAGAAGTACGGCATCAAGATGCAGGTGGAGAACCCCGACGGCTCCAGCCAGGACGAGATCAACGCCGTGACCTCCCGCAAGGGCCAGGACCGCACCCCGGACGTGCTGGACCTCGGCAGCTCGTTCGCGCTCAGCGCCGCCCAGCAGGGCCTGCTCGCGCCGTACAAGGTGGCCTCGTTCGCCGACATCCCGGCCGCGCAGAAGGACCCGCGGGCGCGCTGGTACAACGACTACGGCGGCTACATCTCCATCGGCTGCGACGCCAAGCGCGTGAAGACCTGCCCGACCACCTTCGCCGATCTGCTCAAGCCGCAGTACAAGGGCCAGGTCGCGCTCAACGGCAACCCCACGAAGTCGGGTTCGGCCTTCGGCGGCGTGTACGCGGCGGCGCTCGCGAGCGGCGGCTCCTTCGACGACATCCAGCCCGGCCTCGACTTCTTCGCCAAGCTGAAGAAGAACGGCAACTACACGCCCGTCGAGTCGACTCCGGCGACCGTCGAGAAGGGCGAGACGCCGATCAGCATCGACTGGGACTACCTCAACGCAGGCTACGCCGACGAGTTCAAGTCCAAGGGCGTCGACTGGAAGGTGTCGGTGCCGTCCGACGGCAAGTTCTCGCAGTACTACTCGCAGGCCGTCAACAAGGACGCCCCGCACCCGGCGGCCGCGCGCCTGTGGCAGGAGTACCTGTACAGCACCGAGGGCCAGAACCTGTGGCTCAAGGGCTACGCCCGTCCGGCCCTGATGACGGCCATGGACAAGGCCGGCACGCTCGACAAGAGCGCCGCCGCCAAGCTGCCGAAGGTCTCCGGCACGCCGTCCTTCCCGACCGAGGCCCAGCAGAGCAAGGCCAAGACGGTCATCGCGCAGGGCTGGGCGAAGGCCGTCTCCGGATGACGGCCACGCTCACGCGGGCCGACGTGGTGACCGCCGCTTCCCCGAAGCGGCGGCGCCGCGCCGGCGGCCTGCTCGCCGTCGTCCCGGTGCTGCTGTTCACAGCGATCGCCTTCGGGGTCCCCGCGATCGCCATGCTGGACGGCGCCTTCACGGTCAAGGACCAGACCACGGGCGCCGGTTCGTACAGCACGGCGAACCTGACCACCTCGTTGCACGGCGCGTATCTCACGGCGCTGCTCGGCAGCGTCAAGCTGTCCGCGGTCTCCGCGGGCATCGCCGCCGTGCTCGGGCTGCCGCTCGCACAGGTCGTGGTCACCTCCCGGTTCCGCGCGCTGCGCGAGGCGGTGCTCACCGCGTCCGGGGTGCTCGCCAACTTCGGCGGTGTCCCGCTGGCGTTCGCGTTCGTGGCGACGCTCGGCAACGCCGGTGTCCTGACACGGCACTTGGGCCTCACCGCGAAGGGCTGGAACCTCTACAGCTTCTGGGGACTGGTCATCGTCTACCTGTACTTCCTCATCCCGCTGATGGTGCTCACCATCACGCCGGCCCTGGAGGGCCTGCGCACCCAGTGGCGGGAGGCGGCGCAGAACAACGGGGCCACCTCCGTGCAGTACTGGCGGCACGTTGCCCTGCCCGTCCTGCTGCCGTCGCTGCTCGGCGGGCTGGTGCTGCTCTTCGGCAGCGCGTTCGCCGCGTACGCCACCGCCGCCGCCATGGTGGGCAGTTCGGTCCCGATGGTCACCCTGCAGATCGCCGACGCCATCTCCGGCAACGTGCTGGTCGGCCAGGAGAACGTGGCGCTCGCCCTCAGCCTCGACATGGTCCTGGTCGCGGGCCTGGTCATGGCCGTGTACCTGCCCCTGCAACGACGGAGCGCGCGATGGCTCGACGCCTGAACCCGTGGCGGTGGGTCGTCCTCGGCCTCGCCGCCCTGTACTTCCTGGTCCCGCTCGCCGCGTCCGTGGTCTTCACCGTCGACGTGCCGGGCCAGGGCGTCACCTTCGACGCCTACCGCGAGATCGTCTCCACCGCGGGCTTCGGCTCCAGTCTGCTGCTGTCGCTCGAACTCGCCCTGGCCACCATCGCGTTGGTCCTGCTCCTGATGGTGCCCGCCATGGTCGCGCTCAGGCTCGGCGCGCCCCGGCTGCGGCCGGTGGTGGAGGTGGTGTGCTCGCTGCCGCTGGTCGTGCCGCCGATCGCCTTCGTGGCCGGCATCTCCACGGTGCTGAAGTGGGGTCCCGAGTACCTCTCTCGCACCCCGCTCTTCGAGACCTTCGTGGCCGTCCAGAACCCGGACTTCCCGTTCGTGCTCGTCCTCGCGTACGTCGTGATGGCGCTGCCGTTCGTGTACCGGGCGCTGGACTCCGGGCTGCGCGCCATCGACGTGCGCACCCTGGTCGAGGCCGCCCGCAGCTGCGGCGCCCCCTGGCCGCAGGCGCTGCTGCGGGCCGTGCTGCCCAATCTGCGCGGGGCCCTGCTCAACGCCTCCTTCCTCACCCTCGCACTGGTCCTCGGTGAGTTCACCGTGGCCCAGCTGCTCGGCTTCCAGCCGTTCGCGGTGTGGATCTACAGCGTCGGCGGCTCGCAGGCCCAGCTGTCCGTCGCCGTGTCCGTGCTGAGCCTGCTCGTCACATGGGCCCTGCTCCTCGCGCTCGCCGGTGTCGGCGGGCGCAACCGTACCGCTTCGTCCCGGGGATGAACCATGACCGCCACCACGCTTGAGAAGACCTCCGTCGACAAGGCCGCCACGGTCGAATTCCGCGGACTGCGCCGGGAGTTCGGGGCGACCGTCGCCCTCGACGGGCTGGACCTGACGGTGCAGCCCGGCGAGTTCCTGGCGCTGCTCGGCCCCTCCGGCTGCGGCAAGACGACCGCGCTGCGCATGCTCGCCGGGTTCGAGCACCCCGACTCCGGCGAGGTGCTGGTCGACGGCGAGGACGTCACCCGGGTGCCGGCCCACCGCCGGGACGCCGGGATGGTGTTCCAGTCGTACAGCCTCTTCCCGCATCTGAACGCTCTCGACAACGTCGCCTTCGGACTGCGGATGCGGAAGGTGGGCACGGCCGAACGCCGGTCGCGGGCGGCCGGGTTGCTGGATCTCGTCGGTCTCGCCGACAAGGGCGACCGGTTCCCGCACCAGCTCTCCGGCGGCCAGCAGCAGCGCATCGCGCTGGCCCGCGCCCTCGCGCTGCGCCCCCGCGTCCTGCTGCTGGACGAACCGCTGTCCGCGCTGGACGCCAAGGTGCGGCTCACGCTGCGCGAGGAGATCCGCCGACTGCAGCAGGAACTCGGCATCACCACACTGTTCGTGACGCACGATCAGGAAGAGGCCCTGTCGGTCGCCGACCGGGTCGCCGTGATGCGCTCCGGCCGGCTCGAACAGTGCGCCGAACCGGCCGAGTTGTACGGCCGCCCCGCCACCGCCTTCGTCGCGGAGTTCGTCGGCACGATGAGCCGGATCCCCGGGCAGCTGTCCGGCTCCACCGTGGAGGTCCTGGGGCTGCGGCTGCCCGCCGAGGGCACCCTCCCCGCGGCGGGCGAGGTGGACGTGCTGGTGCGGCCCGAGGCCGTGCAGGTCACCGCGGACGACACCGGCGACGCCCGGGTGATCGCCACCGCGTTCCTCGGCGCGGCCACCCGCCTCACCGTGCGGCTGGCCGACGGCACCGAGGTGAAGGCCGACCTGCCCACGCACGAGGCCGCCGCGGTGAGCGCCGGAGCGGCCGTACGGGTGTCGCTCCCGGAGCGGCCGGTGCTGGTCACCGCACGCGCGGCGTGACCCGCCCGAGACTCGTCACCCGGCACTCCCCCACACACCCGCACCCCACGCGAAAGAAGAGACCGTGACCCGACCCCCGCTCCAGGCCGTCCTCTTCGACATGGACGGCACGCTCGTCGACACCGAGCGCCTGTGGTGGGAGGCGGTGCACCGGATCGCGTCGGACCTCGGCCGGCCGCTGACCGACGCCGACCGCCCGGAGGTGCTCGGGCGGCCCGTCGAGCACACCGCGGCCTGGCTCGGCGGGCTCACGGCCGAGCCGGCCGGGCGGCTGGCGGACCTCCTGCACCGGGAGTTCACCGAACGCGTCCGCACCGGCATCGAGCCGCGCCCCGGCGCGATCGCCCTCCTCGACGCCCTCGCCCGCGAAGGCGTCCCCACCGCACTGGTCACCGCCTCCCCGCGCACCGTCACCGACGACGTCCTGACCGTGCTGGGCACCGACCGCTTCCGGGTCTGCGTCACCGCGGACGACACGGCGCACACCAAGCCCGCCCCCGACCCCTATCTCGCCGCCTGCCGGGCCCTCGGTGTCGACCCGGCGCACTGCGTGGCCGTCGAGGACACCCCCACCGGCGTCAGCTCCGCGGAGGCGGCCGGCTGCACGGTGCTCGCGGTGCCGTCGCTGGCCCCGATCGACCCGGCACCGGGCCGGACGGTCGTGGCGAGCCTGGAGCAGGTGACCCCCGACCGGCTGCGCTCCCTGGTCGGCCGGCCCCGGCTGCGCGTGCTGAGCTGGAACCTCTGGTACGGCGGCACGAAGGTCGACGACCACCGCGCCAAACAGCTCAAGGTCATCCTGGACACCGAGGCCGACGTCGTGGGCCTCCAGGAGACCGCGGCCACCTCGGCCGCGGAGCTCGCCGAGGCGCTCGGGTGGCACCACCATCAGGCCGGCGAGAACCTCGGCATCATCAGCCGACACCCCATCACGGCCCGCCTCGGCGACCCGGACGTCGGCTTCTACGGAGCGGCGGGCGCCCGGATCCGCGTCGACGCCGCGCACGAGGTGGACGTATGGACGGCCCATCTCCACTACACGCCGTACGGCCCCTACGAGGCGGCCTTCGACGGGCTCGGCGCCGAGGAGCTGATCGCCCATGAGGACGTACGGCTGGAGCAGATGCGGGAGACCCTGCGGCGGATCGGGGAGTCGGCGGACGCGGCCACCCCGGTGATCCTCACCGGCGACTTCAACTGCCCGTCCCACCTGGACCGGCCCGAGGTGGCCTGGCCCGTGACACGGGCGGCCGAGGCGGCCGGGCTGCGCGACTCCTACCGCGAGGCCCACCCCGACCCCGGCCGCGCGCCCGGCCACACCTGGTCGCCGGTGCACACCTGGAACGAGGACGACCCCTCCCGCCGGGAGCCGCAGGACCGCATCGACTACGTCCTGCACAACGGCCGCGGCCTGAGCGTCGTCGACTCCCGCACCGTCGTCACCGGCACCCCGCGCGACTGGCCGGACGTGACGGGCAACGACTGGCCCTCGGACCACGCGGCGGTCCTGACGACCTTCACCGTCGGTCCTGTCCGCCCGGCCTGATCCGGTTGCTCCGTCCGAGTGGTGGATCCGTGTGGGCGGTCGTAGCGTCGTAGCGTCGGTACGTGACGACTGGGGGAAGCACCATGCGCAGGTACGCACTGAGGACCGCGGTGACCGTCCTGTTCGCCGCCTCGCTCGCGGCGGCGGCCGGAGCGCCCTCGTCCGCCCGGCCGACGGCGGCGCCGGCCGCGGACGAGGCGCGCCAGCAGCCACGCTCTCCCGTGCTCGTGGACTGTCTGTGGCACCCGAAGGTGCGCCCAGCCTCCTTCATCCTCGCGTGCGGCGACGGCAACAGCCGGCTGGTCTCGCTGCACTGGTCGCAGTGGGGTCGGCACGCGGCGCGGGCCGAGGGCGTCAACCTCGTCAACGACTGCAAGCCCTACTGCGCGGCGGGCCGGTTCCACTCCTACCGGGTGACCGTCCGGCTCGACCACGTCAAGCCCTGGAAGAAGCACCCCCGGCTGCCGCACTACGGCCGGATGACCCTGACGTACGAGGGCCGCACGCCGGCGAACTTCCCGAAGACGGTGTCGTACCCCCTGTGGGACTGAGTCCCCCTCCGGACGCCGTCACAGACGGTCGTCCGTGTCCCTGGGCGGCCGGACCTGCGGATTCTCCCCCGCGGTGAGGTGTTCCAGGACCTCGACGAGTTCCTTGCACGCCTGCTCCACCGAGCGCCGGGTGTTGAGCTGCTCGCTGATCACGGCGGAGAGCAGGAGAGCGGTCAGCGCCATCGCCCCGTTGAAGGCCTGGAGCTTGATCATCACCTCGATGCGGGTCATCCGGGCGAACGGCCCGATCTGGTCCGTCGCCGCGACGGTGGCCATGACGGAGGCGAAGAGGGCGCAGAGCATGCTGCCCGCGAGCTGGAAGCGCAGGGCCGCCCAGATCAGCAGCGGATAGACCAGGAACAGCATGCTCACGTCGCTGCGGCTGGCGTAGGGCACGATCACCAGGGCGGCGGCGACCAGGCCCACGGTCTCCTTCCACCGGGACGCGTGCAGCCGGCCGCGCGCCTCGTACAGCACCAGGAGGACCGGCGTGATGATCAGGACGCCCATCGCGTCGCCGGCCCACCACGCCGACCAGACGACCCAGAAGCCGTCCCCGGCGAGCTTGCCGGTCAGGACCAGCAGGCCGGCACCGACGGTCGCGCTGATCAGCGTGGCCGTGAAGGCCCCCAGGAACACGAGGGCGAAGCCGTCGCGCAGCCGGCCGAGGTCGTTGCGGAAGCCCACCCTGCGCAGCAGGAAGTACGCGCAGAGGGGGGCCGCGGTGTTGCCCACGAGGGTGCCGACCACGGCGGGCTGGATCGAGGTGATGGACATGACGACGAAGAGCGCGCCCAGCGCGATACCCGGCCAGGTGCGCAGCCCGAACAGGAGCAGGCAGGCGACCGCGACGCCGGTGGGCGGCCAGATGGGTGTGACGACGGCGTGCTCGACGACGAGCTGCCGCAGCAGCCCGAGCCGGCCGGCGGCGTAGTAGCAGGCGGCGACGGCCAGCGTCTGGAGGGCGAAGACGGCCGGCCGCCGCAGGTCCTGAAGAGCCACCACAGCTGCCATCAGACACCGAGGCCGCCCCGACGGCGAGGCGAACAGGGCCGTGGCGCGGCCCTACGGCTGAGCGAACGGCCCGTCGTGGCCGACGACGAGCACGGCCGCGTCGTCCTCGTGACCGACACTTTCGGCCACCTTCATCACGCCCTCGGCGAGCGCGTCGGCCTCCATCCCGGCGACCGCGGCGATACCCGCGAGCCGTACGACCTGCTGCAGGCCGTCCTCGACGGACAGCGACGGTCCCTCGACGACGCCGTCGGTGAGCATCACGAAGACGCCGCCCGTCGTCAGCTGGTAACGGGTCACCGGGTAGCACGTCCCGTGCTGGATGCCCAGCGGAGGCCCGCCCTCGTCCTCGGCGATGCCGGACTTTCCGTCCGCCGTGGCCCAGATGTGCGGGATGTGCCCGGCCCGCGCGCTCTCCAGCACCCCGGTGGACGGGTCGAGCCTTATGAAGGTGCAGGTGGCGAAGAGGTCGGTGCCGAGGGTGAGGAGCAGGTCGTTGGTCCGGGAGAGGAGTTCGCCGGGCTCGCTGGTGACGGAGGCGAGCGCACGCAGGCCGACCCGGACCTGGCCCATGAAGGCGGCCGCCTCGATGTTGTGGCCCTGGACGTCGCCGATGGACAGTCCGATACGGCCGTCCGGCATCGCGAAGGCGTCGTACCAGTCGCCGCCCACGTTGAGCCCGTGGCAGGCGGGCACGTAGCGGACGGCGAGGTGGAGGCGGCCGGCGGAGGGCAGGTCCCGGGGCAGCATGCCGCGCTGGAGGGCGAGCGCCAACTCCACCTGGGAGCGCTGCAGCTCGGCGAGCTCGCGGGCCTGGGCGGTCAGCGACCCGAGTCTGGTGAGCAGTTCGTCGCCGTGCTCTGCACGCTCGAGGGACATCGATCACTCCGGCGGGGCCGTGGGCCAAAGCCCCTTCAGGGTAAACCGCATCATGACGCGTTTAAGGGGATGATAGCGACATAACGGGTGGAGTAGGCCGCGGCGAGGTTCCGCCGGTCACCTCGCCGCGGCCTGTGCCCCTCGAACCGGCGGCTCAGCCGCCGAGCGCCGCCATCACCACGTCCTTCGCCTCCTCCTGCACCTGCCGCAGGTGGTCCGAGCCGCGGAAGGACTCGGCGTAGATCTTGTAGACGTCCTCGGTCCCCGAGGGCCGGGCGGCGAACCAGGCGTTCTCGGTGCTCACCTTGATGCCGCCGATGGGCGCGCCGTTGCCGGGCGCCTCGGTGAGCACGCCGGTGACCGGCTCGCCGGCCAGCGTGTCGGCGGTGACCTGTGCGGGGGAGAGCTTGGCCAGCAGCGCCTTCTCCTCACGCGTCGCCGGGGCGTCGATGCGCGCGTAGGCGGGTTCGCCGAAGCGGGCGGTCATGGCCGCGTAGTGCTGCGACGGCGTCTTCCCGGTGACCGCGATGATCTCGGAGGCGAGCAGCGCCAGGATGATGCCGTCCTTGTCCGTGGTCCACACCGAGCCGTCGCGGCGCAGGAAGGACGCCCCGGCGGACTCCTCGCCGCCGAACCCGATGGAGCCGCCGACCAGTCCGTCCACGAACCACTTGAACCCCACGGGCACCTCGACCAGCCGCCGTCCCAGGTCGGCGGCGACGCGGTCGATCATGCCGGAGGACACCAGGGTCTTGCCGATCCCGGCGTCGGCGGGCCACTCGGTGCGGTGGGCGTACAGGTAGGCGATGGCCGTGGCCAGGTAATGGTTGGGGTTCATCAGCCCCGCGTCCGGCGTGACGATGCCGTGCCGGTCGGCGTCGGCGTCGTTGCCGGTGGCGACCTGGAAGCGGTCGCGCTGCTCGATGAGGGAGGCCATCGCGTACGGCGAGGAGCAGTCCATCCGGATCTTGCCGTCCCAGTCGAGCGTCATGAAGCGCCAGGTGGGGTCGGCGAGCGGGTTGACCACGGTCAGGTCGAGCCGGTGCTGTTCGGCGATACGGCCCCAGTAGGCGACCGACGCCCCGCCGAGCGGGTCGGCGCCGATGCGGACGCCGGCGGCGCGGACCGCGTCCAGGTCCAGCACGTTGGGCAGGTCGGCGACGTAGGCACCGAGGTAGTCGTGGCGGCGGGTGGTCTCGGCGGCGAGCGCGCGGGTGTACGGGATGCGCCGTACGTCCTTCATGCCGCTGCCGATGATCTCGTTGGCCCGGTCCTGAATCCAGGAGGTGGCGTCGGAGCCGGCCGGGCCGCCGCTCGGCGGGTTGTACTTGAAGCCGCCGTCGGCGGGCGGGTTGTGCGAGGGGGTGACCACCACGCCGTCCGCGAGGCCGGAGGCGCGGCCGCGGTTGTGGCTGAGGATGGCGTGCGAGACCGCGGGCGTGGGCGTGTAGCCGTCCGCGCTGTCGACGAGCACGGTCACGCCGTTGGCCGCGAACACCTCCAGCGCGGTGACCCGCGCGGGCTCGGACAGGGCGTGGGTGTCGGCGCCGAGGAAGAGCGGGCCGTCGGTGCCCTGCTGGTCCCGGTACTCGCAGATCGCCTGGCTGGTCGCGGCGATGTGGTCCTCGTTGAACGCGGTCGCCAAGGACGATCCGCGGTGCCCCGACGTGCCGAACGCCACCCGCTGCCCCGGATCGGCGGGGTCGGGGTGCAGGGCGTAGTACGCCGTGACCAGCCGGGCGACGTCGACGAGGTCCTCGGGGGCGGCCGGCTTGCCCGCTCGCTCGTGCTGCATGTGCCCGCTCCTCCACATGGGTTGACCAAAACGCTTGCCGCCCCATCTTCGCTCGTCACCGGGCGGACAGCGAGAGCGGGTCAGTGCCGGGAACGCGAGAGCAGCGCGCAGACGAAGTTCTCCTGAACGGCACGCATGCGGCTCAACAGGTCGGGGGTCTGCGACGCGTTGATCTGCGTGGTGACGGAGAAGGTCAGCGAGCGCCGGCCGTCGGGTGTGGCGGCGATCAGCTGCGTGTAGCCCAGGGTGTTGCCGGTGTGCCCCAGCACCACGCCGCACCGGGTGGTGTACCGGAAGAGCGCGAGACCGGCCATGTTCGCGCCGGGGCCCGCCGGTTCGGACGCGCCGGGGATCCAGCGCCGCTGCTCGCGCACGAGCCGTCCGTCGTAGAGCGCGCCGCCGACGTAGCCGCGGACGAAGCGTGTCATGTCGGCCGGCGTGGAGATGATCCCTCCCGACGCCCAGGAACCTGAGGCGCCGATGACCTCGCTGACGTCCTCCGGCGGCGGGGCCGTGTCGTAGCCGTGCAAATAGGGCTCGGGGATCCGGTAGCCCTGGGGAAGGCTGGTGGCGCGCAGGCCGAGCGGCCGGTAGACGAGCGTGCGCAGGAGTTGCTCGTACGGGGTGCGGGTCGCGGCCTCCGCCATGAGCGCCACGGCGATGTTGTCGGAGTTGGAGTAGCGGTACTGGCTGCCCGGCGGGAAGTTCAGGGGCTGGTCGGCGACGAAGTCGAGGAGGCGGCGGGAGTCGAAGACATGGTGCGGGTCGGCGGTGATGATGCTCCGGAACTCGGCGTCCTGCGAGTAGTCCGGCAGACCGCTGGTGTGGTTGAGGAGCTGGCGCAGCGTCACGGCGTGCCAGGCCGCGGGGAGGCCCGGCAGCCGTTCGCCCAGCGTCTCGTCCAGCCGCAGCGCGTGCCGGTTCACCAGGCTCAGCGCCACCGCCCCGCTGAACGCCTTCGCCGTGCTGGCGATGCGCATGTGGTCGCGGACGCTCGGGCTCCGTCCGGTGGCGAGGTCCGCGACACCTGCCCGGACGACCCGGGTGGCGCCGTCCCGCTGCAGCACGGCGATGGCGCCGGGCGGCCCGCCGGGAGCCCGCACGAGCTGCTCGAGCTGCGCCTGGAGGTCGCCGTCGCGCGGCGCGGGAACGGCCGCGTTGCCCGTGGCCGGCCGGCACAGCGCGGTCAGGCATACGGCGACGACACAGCCGGCGCGCAGGCGGGAACGGAGCGCGGGCGAACGGGTCGGGACGAGGCGAAGGGGCATCAAAACTCCCTGGGCGGACCGATGTTGCAGCCCAGCCTTTCCCCGCGCCCGGCACCGGGCCCTCCCGGCTGCTGCATCCGGCCCAACGGAGCGACCACCGGTCGCCGCGCGTGCGCGACGGCGTGGGTGATCCGCCAGCACCACCTACTCCCGCCGCAGTACTCCGCCACTGCGCTCGGAGTAGCCGGAACCCGCTTCCCCGGCAGGACGACCGCCCCGGCCCGTCGGCCGAGCATGAGGGAATGATTCTCATCGAACTCTTCGCACCCGCGGGCGTCCTGGACCAGGCACAGCGCCAGGAGGCGGGCAGACGGCTCGTCGACGCGCTGATGGGCACCGAGGACTCCCACGCCCAGGCGGTGATGGACTCCGCCCGCGCGCTGACGCAGGTCCTCGTCCACGAGCCCGCCGCGTGGGTCACCGGCGACCGCGCTGGGGTCGACCCCACCGATCCCGAGGGCTCGTCCGTTCCCGCCAACCCGCCCCGCTACCTGGTCCGCGTCACCGCCCCGGCCGCCTGGCGCAAGGAGATGAGCGGTCATGCCATCGACCGCCTCACCCAGGCCCTCTGCGAGACCGAGGCGGCGGCCGGCCGCGATCCCGATCGGCTCCGCGACGAGCCGCACGCCCTGGTCCACGTCGTCGGTGTCGCCGAGGGCAGCCTCGGCCTGTACGGCCGTCCCATGGGCAGCCTCGACCTCATCCGGCACCTGACCGCCCCGCACCGTGACGCCGTGGCACAGCTGGCCACGGACGACCTGCCGCCCGGCACCGTCATCGACCCGGTCTGCGGCATGACCGTCGACCTCGCCGCCACCGACCTCACCCTCGAGGTCGACGGCACCGTGCACGGGTTCTGCAACGGCCAGTGCCGGCGCATCTTCGCCGACGAGCACGGGATACCGCTGAGCGCCTAGCGGTCACCTCGTACCGGACCCGCTCCCCCTGTCCCGCCCCGCACCACCTCGTCACCTGAACGGCTCACGCAGGTCTGCCGGAAGAGGCGGGGCCCGGTTTGCCGGGTGACCGTGGTGGAAGGCATGGGCGCGCATCCGGATCCGAGGAGGCGGGATGGCAGAGGGCCTGACCGAGGCCGAGGCGGTGCGCGCTGTGCCGGAAAGCGGCGCAGGGCGGGCGCCGGAGCCGGTGCGCCGCGGCTTCGAGGAGCTGGGCGCCGTCGCCGACGCCGTCCTCTACGAGGGCTATCTGCTCTACCCGTACCGTCGCTCCTCGGCCAAGAACCGTGTGCGCTGGCAGTTCGGCGTGCTCTTCCCCCGCGACTGGGCGGAGGCGTCCGGGCCGGTCCTCCCGGGGCTGTCCGGAGCGACGGACTCCTGGTACCAGCAGACCGAGTGCCTGGTGCGCGCCCGGCGGGCCGACGCCGTCGTACGGGTGCGGGTGCGGTACCTGCAGACGCAGCACAAGCAGGTGGAGGAGGCCGGCCCGGAGGGCGGCCACCGTGCGGTCGCGTCACTGCGGACCGCAGACGGCACGACGCATCTGACCTTCGAGGAGGCCGTGCCGCGCGAGGCCGAACTCTCCGTCCCCCTGCGCGACTTGCTGAGGAGCGGACGTACCGTCTCCGTCGGAGCACCGGGCGCCACGGAGGTCGAACCGCTGCCCGGGCTCGCCGGGCGGGTGGTCCGGTGGCGCGAGGAGGTACGGGCGGAGGCCACGCTCACGGCCGAGCGGCTCTGCGAGGACGTCTGCCGGCTCCGGGTGCGCACGGTGAACTGCGGGCCGGCGCCCGATCCGCGGGCCCCGCGCGACAAGGCCCTGTGCCGCGCCCTCGTCGCCACGCACACGCTGATCACCGGCGACGGCCTGGAGTTCGCCTCGCTGATCGATCCGCCCGAGGAGCTGCGCGAGCACGCCCGCGCGTGCCGAAACGAGTTCACCTTCCCGGTACTCGGGGGCGAGGTCCCCGCCGAGGAGACGGGCACCGGCGCGCTCGTGCTGTCCTCGCCGATCATCCTGCCCGACCACCCCCAGGTGGCGCCCGAGAGCCCCGGCGATCTGCACGACGCCGCGGAGATCGACGAGATCCTGACCCTGCGCACCATGCTGCTGACGGACGAGGAGAAGCTGGAGGCCCGCGCCACCGACCCGCGGGCCGCCGCGATCCTCGACCGGGTCGACACGATGCCGCCGGAGGTCTTCGCGCGTCTGCACGGTGCCGTCCGCTCCCTGACACCGGCCGCCCCCGCCCCCGAACGCCCCGCCTGGTGGCGCGAGGACGCCGAGGCGGGGCTGTCCCCGGCCACCGACACCGTGCTCGTCGACGGCATCGCCCTGCGCGGAGGCAGCCGTGTGCGGCTGCGTCCCCGGGGCCGCGGCGCCGACGCCCAGGACATGTTCCTGGCCGGGCGGACCGCCCAGGTGGCCGCCGTGCTGCGGGACGTGGACGGCAGCACCCACCTGACCGTCACCCTCGACGACGACCCCGCGGCCGAACTCAACAGCTGGTACGGCCGCTTCCACTACTTCCGGCCCGACGAACTCGAACCGCTCGAGGCCGCCGACGCACCGGACCGGCCGCGGGCCCCGGCTTCCGCCGCAGCCCCGGCAGTGCTCCCGACCGACTCCGACACCCCCTGCAGCGGAGGCCGATGACATGACAGCGCAACCCACCGAAGGCGAACACACCGAGGCCCGCAAGGGCATCGACGAGATCCACATCCTCTGGATCTCCGAGGGCATGAGCTGCGACGGCGACACCGTCTCCCTGACGGCCGCCGACCAGCCCTCCATCGAGGACATCGTGCTCGGCCTGATCCCGGGCCTGCCGAAGGTGAACCTGGTCAACAAGGTGCTCTCCCCGAGCCTGGGCGGCGAGGACTTCCTCGCGCCCTACCGCGCCGCGGCCCGCGGCGACCTGGCGCCGTTCATCCTCGTCATCGAGGGCTCGATCCCCAACCAGAACATCATCGAGGGCGACGGCTACTGGACGTCCTTCGGCAACGACCCGGAGACCGGCGAGCCGCACACCCTCAACTGGTGGATCGACCAGCTCGCCCCGAAGGCCTGGGCGGTGGTCGCCGCCGGCACCTGCGCGACGTTCGGCGGCATCCACGCGATGGCCGGCAACCCGACCGGCTGCATGGGCCTCGCGGACTACCTCGGCTGGGACTACACGTCGCAGGCCGGGCTGCCCGTGGTCAACGTGCCCGGCTGCCCGATCCAGCCCGAGAACTTCATGGAGACCCTGGTCTGGGTCCTCCAGCACGCGGCCGGTGACGCTCCCCCGCCCCCGCTGGACCACATGCTGCGCCCGCAGTGGCTGTTCGGGAAGACGGTCCACGAGGGCTGCGACCGCGGCTCGTACTACGAGCAGGCGACCTTCGCGAGCGACTACAACTCCCCCAAGTGCCTGGTGAAGACCGGCTGCTGGGGCCCGGTCGTCAACTGCAACGTGCCCAAGCGCGGCTGGATGGCCGGCGTCGGCGGCTGCCCGAACGTGGGCGGCATCTGCATCGGCTGCACCATGCCCGGCTTCCCCGACGCCTTCATGCCGTTCATGGACGAGCCGCCCGGCGGAACGCTGTCGTCGCTCGTCATCAAGCCGTACGGCGCCGTCATCCGCCGCCTGCGCGGCTTCACCAACGAGCTCGTCAACCACGAGCCCAGATGGCGCCACAACAAGGAGAAGCTGACCAGCGGTTACGACCCGCACTGGCGGCCCTGACACCGCGCGAACGCCCGCACTCCACCCACGGACCCGAGGAACACCGACAGCTAGGGGCAGCAACAGCCATGACCACCACCGAGGCACGGCCCACCGGACGCAAGCCGCCGCAGATCGTGGACATGTCCTGGGATCCGATCACACGCATCATCGGCAACCTGGGCATCTACACGAAGATCGACTTCGCCAACCAGGAAGTCGTGGAGTGCCACAGCACTTCGTCCCTGTTCCGCGGCTACTCGGTGTTCATGAAGGGCAAGGACCCGCGCGACGCGGGCTTCATCACCTCGCGCATCTGCGGCATCTGCGGCGACAACCACACCACCTGCTCGGGCTACGCACAGCAGATGGCGTACGGCGTGAAGCCGCCCCGGCTGGCCGAGCACATCGTCAACCTCGGCGAGGCGGCGGAGTACATCTTCGACCACACGATCTTCCAGGACAACCTGGTCTTCGTGGACTTCTGCGAGGCGATGGTCAAGGCCACCAACCCCGGCGTGCTGGCCCGCGCCGAGCGCACCGACGCACCCCACGGCCACATCCACGGCTACCGGACCATCGCCGACATCATGAAGGCGTTCAACCCCTTCGAGGGCGAGGTCTACAAGGAGGCCCTGAAGGTCAGCCGGATCACGCGGGAGATGTTCTGCCTGATGGAGGGGCGGCACGTGCACCCCTCCACGCTGTATCCGGGCGGTGTCGGCACGTTGCCGCAGCCGACCGTCTTCACCGACTACCTCAGCCGGCTCATGCGGGTCATCGACTTCGTCAAGAAGGCCGTCGCCATGAACGACGACGTCTTCGACTTCTTCTACGAGGCGCTGCCCGGCTACGAGGAGGTCGGCCGCCGCCGCACCCTGCTCGGCTGCTGGGGCGCCTGGCAGAACCCGGACGTCGTGGACTACCGCTACGAGAACATGAACGCCTGGGGCAAGGCGATGTACGTGACCCCGGGCATCATCGTCGACGGCGAGCTGGTCACCAACAACCTCGTCGACATCAACCTCGGCCTGCGCATCATGCTGGGCAGCTCGTACTACGAGGACTGGGTGAACGAGCAGCCCTTCGTCACCCACGACCCGCTCGGCAACCCCGTGGACATGCGCCACCCCTGGAACCAGACCACCGTCCCGGTGCCGCAGAAGCGGGACTTCGACGACAAGTACAGCTGGGTGATGAGCCCGCGCTGGCTCGACGGGCGCACCGGCGACCACCTCGCGCTGGACACGGGCGGCGGCGCACTGGCCCGGCTGTGGTCGACCGCGCTCAGCGGCCTGGTCGACACCCCGTACGTCAAGGCCACCGGCAACAGCGTGCGCATCTCGCTGCCCAAGGGCGAGACGCTGCCGGAGACGACCCTGGAATGGCGGGTCCCGAAGTGGAGCAACACCCTCGAACGCGACCGCGCCCGGCCGTACTTCGTCGCCTACGCGGCCGCGATGGCCCTGCAGTTCGTGGAGGAGGCCATGGGCCTGGTGCGGGCCGGCGACACCAAGGTGTTCGAGAACTTCGAGGTGCCCGACGAGGCGATCGGCTGCGGCTTCCACGAGGCGGTGCGCGGCGTGCTCTCCCACCACCTGGTGATCAAGGACAAGAAGATCGCCAACTACCACCCGTATCCACCCACCCCGTGGAACGCCAGCCCCCGCGACAAGTTCGGCACCCCCGGCCCGTACGAGGACGCCGTCCAGGGCCAGCCGATCTTCGAGGAGAACGGGCCGGACGACTTCAAGGGCGTCGACATCATGCGCACCGTGCGCAGCTTCGACCCGTGTCTGCCGTGCGGTGTGCACATGTACGTCGGCAACGGCAAGACGCTGACGACCCTGCACTCGCCGACGTACGGGGCCGACCATGGCTGAGGCCGGGGCACCGGCCGGGCGGCTCGCGGACCCGGCGGTCGAGGGCCGGCTCGCCCGGCTCGACGAGCTGCTGGCCGGACTGGAGTCGGCGCCCGGCCCCGCCAACCGCTCCGCGATCGAGGCGGTCCGGCTGCTGACCGAGATCTACGGCGAGGCGCTGGCCCGCGTCATGGACCACGCGGACGAGCGGCTGGCGGCGCACCTCACCGAGGACGAGCTGGTGGGACACCTGCTGGTCCTGCACGCCATCCACCCGGAACCCGCCGAGCGGCGGGCCGCCCGCGCGGTGGAGCGTCTGCGGCCCGCGGTGCGCGAGCGCGGCGGGGACGTGGAGTGGGCGGGCGTGGAGGAGGGGGTGGGCCGGGTCCGGCTGACCGCGGGCGGCGGCTGCGGTTCCGGGTGCGGCGGCGGGTCGGCCGACGTCTCGGCCGTGGTCCGCGAGGCGGTGCTGGCCGCCGCTCCCGAGCTGACGGCCGTCGAGCCGGTACAGGCAGCCGCTCCGGCCGCCTTCGTGCCGCTGACCGACCTGACGCGCCGGGTGGCACGGTGACCACGGACGGGGCCCTGGCCCGCCTCATCCGCACACCGGTGGAGGCCGACGAGCGGTGCGACCTGTGCGCCGCGCCGGTGGCCGGCGAGCATCCGCACCTCTACGACACCGGGGAGCACCGGATCTGCTGCGCCTGCGGCCCCTGCTCCGTGCTGTTCGCCGGCGACGGAGCGGGCGAGGGCCGCTACCGCCTCGTTCCCCGCAGGCGGATCAGGCTGCCCCGGGTGGACACTGAGGTCCTGGGCGTGCCCGTCGGGCTGGTCTTCTTCGTCCCCCGGGCCGACGGCACGGTCACCGCCGAGGGTCCGAGCCCGGCCGGGGCCATGCGGTGGGAGGTGGACGCGGCGGCCTGGCAGCGCCTGGCCGCGGCGCATCCGCAGCTCGCCGCCATGGAGCCCGACGTCGAGGCCCTGCTCGTCAACACCGTCCACGGCCTCGACCACCACTGGCTCGTACCGGTCGACGACTGCTTCCGCATGGTCGCCGTCGTACGCCACGCGTGGCAGGGCCTGTCCGGGGGCGGCGAGGTCTGGCCGGCCGTCGAGAGGTTCTTCGCGGACCTCACCGAACGGTCGTGAGGACGCACTCCGCTCCGCGGAGGCGAGGAAGGAGCACATCCATGGGCAGCATCAGGGTCGGCCGCGCCGAGGCCAAGCCCGACCAGACCGGGCATGTGCCCGGCATGCACCAGGGCAACAAGGGGCCGTACGAGCGCCAGGTCGGCCATCACGAGGACGGCACCGCCGACGCGCGCCGCTCCACCGGGATCCATTGGAAGCGGCACGACGCCCTCCTGGACGTCATGCCGAACATCTCTCCGGCATGAGGGAACAGACAGTAGGGAGTCGCCGGACATGACGGTCCAACGAACGGGAAGCACAACGGCATCGCGCACGGGTCAGCGGCTGCTGATGGCCGAGGCCGCGGTGGTCGGCGCCCTGGTCCTCGCGCTGTTCGTGCGGGAGTTGCCGAGCCTGCGGCGCGAGCTGCGGATCTGGCGGATGGCCGGCGGGATGCGCGCCGGCAACCGCTACCCGTGAGCCCGCCGTGCACGAGTTGTCGATCGCGACCGCGATCGTCGAGCGGGCCGACGAGCTCGCCCGGGCGGACGGGACGGACGCCGTCTCGGCGGTGACCGTCCGGGTCGGCGAGCTGTCCGGCGTCGTTCCCGACGCCCTGACTTTCGCCTTCGAGGTGGCCCGGGACGGCACCGCCCTCGCCGCGGCCCGGCTCGTGGTCGAGCACGTCCCCGCGCAGGCCTACTGCGGCCCGTGCGCCGAGGAGTTCGCGGTCGGCATGCCGCCGTTCTTCTGGTGCCCGCGCTGCGATCGGCCCTCCAGCGAGCTGCGCAGCGGCCGGGAGCTGGAGATCACCGGGATCGGCTGACGTGGCGAGGGGCCCCCCCACACCCCGCTCCCCCCCTCGGGCCCCCCCTCCCCCCGCCCCCCCCACACCCCCCACCCCCCCCCCCCCCCTAAACCCCC
>NZ_JBHVGU010000020.1:0-88843 GCF_042800575.1 Streptomyces sp. NPDC057616 | reverse complement strand
GTGCTCCGGCGGGGCCTCGTCGCGTGCCGGGTCAGCAGATGCGCGGCAGCTGCTCGCCCAGCGGGAGGTCCAGCACGCGGGTACCGCCGAGGCCGGTCGCGACCACGACCATGCCGGGGTGCTCGGCGACGCACTCGCCGATCAGCACGGCTCCGGCGCCCTGCGGGTGGGCACGCATCGCCGCCAGGACCTCCTCCGCCGCCTCCGGGGGCACGAAGGCGACCAGCCGGCCCTCGTTGGCGACGTACAGGGGGTCGAGGCCGAGGAAGCCGCAGGCGTTGGCGACGGCGTCCGGCACCGGGACGGCCCGCTCCCGGAGGCGTACGCCGGTGCCCGAGGCCCGCGCGATCTCGTTGAGGGACGCGGCCAGACCACCGCGCGTGGGGTCGCGCAGCACGTGCAGGTCGGGGGTGACCGCGAGCATCGTCGCCACCAGGCCGGCGAGCGGTGCGGTGTCGCTGGCGATCTCGACGCCGAACTCCAGCCCCTCCCGCACGCTCATGATCGCCACCCCGTGCAGGCCGATCGGGCCGCTGACGATGACGGCGTCGCCGGGCCGCGCCCGCTGGGGCCGGATGTCCACACCGTCCGGCACGAGTCCGACCCCGGCGGTGGTGACGTAGACGCCGTCGCCGTGCCCGGACTCGACCACCTTGGTGTCGCCGGTGGCCACGACGACGCCGGCCGCCTCGGCCGCCGTGCCCATGGCGCGGGCGATGCGCTCGACCACGGTCAGCTCGACGCCCTCCTCGAGGACGAAGGCCGCGGACAGGTAGGCGGGCCGGGCGCCGCTCATCGCGAGGTCGTTGACGGTGCCGTTGACCGCGAGGTCGCCCAGGCTGCCGCCGGGGAAGAACAGCGGCCTGACCACGTAGGAGTCGGTGGAGAACGCGAGCCTCGCGCCGCCCAGTTCAAGGACGGCGGAGTCGGCGAGGCCGGCGAGGGTGGGGTTGCCGTAGGCGGGCGCGAACACCTGCTCCATCAGCTCGGCGGACAGGGCGCCGCCCCCGCCGTGCCCCATGACCACCACGGGCTGGTCGCGCAGGGGCGCGGGACAGCTCCAGTTGGCGGGATCGACGCTCGTCTCGGAGAGTTCAGGCAACGGGGTTCATCTCCTCGCGTGCGGCGGCCCGTTCGGCCCGCGGCGTCCCGTCGTTCATCCGGCGGTAGAGGTAATAGGCCGCGCAGGCGCCCTCGCTGGAGACCATCGTCGCGCCCAGGGGGGTGCGCGGGGTGCAGGTGGTGCCGAACGCCGCGCACTCGGTCGGCTTGATCAGCCCCTGCAGCACCTCGCCGGCCCGGCACTCCGCGGGCTCCTCGGTACGGATGCCGCCGACGTCGAAGCGGTGCTCGGCGTCGTACGCCCGAAACGCCTCCGTCAGCCGCCAGCCGCTCGCCGGGATGGGCCCGATGCCCCGCCAGTTGCGGTCGGTGACCTCGAAGACCTCCTCGATCATCCGGACGGCCGCCGGGTTGCCGTCCTCGCGCACGGCACGCGCGTAGGCGTTCTCCACCCGGTGCTCGCCGCGCTCCAGCTGCAGGACGGCACGCCGGATGCCCTCCAGGATGTCCAGCGGTTCGAACCCGGTGACCACGAGCGGCACCCCGAACCGGTCGGCGAGCGCCGGGTATTCGGCCGTGCCCATCACGCTGCACACGTGCCCGGCGGCCAGGAAGCCCTGCACCCGGCAGGCCGGGGCCGTCATGATGGCCTCGATCGCGGGAGGCACCCGCACATGGGAGACGAGCAGGCTGAAGTTGTCCAGGCCCAGGCGGCGGGCCTGGTGCACGGCCATGGCGTTGGCGGGCGCCGTGGTCTCGAAGCCGATGGCGAAGAACACCACCTCCCGCTCCGGGTTGCGGCGGGCCAGCTCCAGGGCGTCGAGCGGCGAGTACACCACGCGTACGTCGCCGCCCTCGCCCTTGACCCGGAACAGGTCGCGGCCGGTGCCGGGCACGCGGAGCATGTCGCCGAAGGAGCAGAAGATCACGCCGGGGCGGGCGGCGATCTCCAGCGCCTTGTCGATGACCTCCAGCGGGGTGACGCAGACGGGGCAGCCCGGCCCATGGATCAACTCCACCTGTTCGGGCAGCAGTTGGTCGATGCCGTGCCGGATGATGGAGTGGGTCTGGCCGCCGCACACCTCCATCAGCGCCCAGGGCCGGGTGGCGGTGGCGCGGATGTCGTCCAGCAGCCGTCGCGCCAGGTCGGGGTCGTTGAACTCGTCGATGTACTTCACCGGGCCTCGCTCTCTCGGGTCTCCTCGGGCACGGCGGCGACCCCCGCGTCCCTGGCCGCCTGTTCCCAGGCGTCGCCGAACTCCTCCTCCAGCAGGCCCAGTTCCTCGAAGAGCTTCAGCGAGGCCTGGGCCGACTCCTCGTCCAGGCGCTGCAGCGCGAAGCCGACGTGCACGATGACGTACTCACCGACCCGCACGTCGGGGACGTACTCCAGGCACGCCTGCTTCTGCACTCCGCCGAAGTCGACGAGACCGGTGCGGGGTTCGGCGCCGTCGTCGATGGACACGACCTTGCCGGGCACTGCCAAACACATGGGTCACTCCTCACTGTCGTCCGTGTGCCGCGACCACCAGCTGCCCCAGGGCCAACCCGCCGTCGCCCGGCGGGACTTCGCCGTGCCGGAGCACGGTGAAGCCGGCGCCGGACAGCAGGTCCGTGCACTCCTGTTCCAGCAGGGCGTTGGCGAAGACGCCGCCGCTGAGCGCGACGACGGCCAGGTCGGAGGCCTGGCGCGCGCGCCGGCAGATCTCCAGGACGGCCCGTGCGACGCCGCGGTGGAACCGCGCGGCGATCACCGGTGCCGGGGTGCCGCGCCGCAGATCGGCGACGACGGCGCTCAGCACGGGCGCCGGGTCCGCCTGTACGGGGTCCGTCGTGATGCCGAAGGCGTACGCCTCGGTGCCGGCGCCCCAGGCCCGCAGGGCCGCAGCCTCCAGCTCCAGGGCGGCCTGGGCTTCGTAGCCCGCCCGATGGCAGACGCCCACGAGCGAGGACACGGCGTCGAAGAGCCGTCCCATGCTGGAGGTGGGGACGCAGGCCACGTTGCGCGCCAACTGCCGCTGCAGCACGGCCCGTTCGTCGGGAGCGCAGGCGGTGACGGAGGGCAGGTCCGGGTCCCAGGGCAGACCGGCGGCCCACAGCCGGGCCAGCGCGAGACGGCAGGGGTTGACGACGCCGGCGTCCCCGCCGGGGAGGGGGGCGGGGGCCAGATGGGCGAAGCGCCGGTAGCCGCCGTAGTCGGCGAGGAGGATCTCGCCGCCCCAGACGGTGCCGTCGTCGCCGTATCCGGTGCCGTCGAAGGCGACGCCGATCACGGGGGCCGTGACGCCGTGCTCCGCCGCGGCCGAGGCGATGTGCGCGTGGTGGTGCTGCACGAACACCGGCGTGGGCCGGGGCAGTTGGAGCGCACGCTGCCGGGCCCAGCGGGCCGAGTGGTAGGCCGGGTGCCGGTCCGCGGCGAAGAGCACGGGCTTCACCCCGGTCAGGCGGCGCATGTGCAGCTCCGCCCCGCGTGCCGCCTCCAGGGCGGTCAGGTCCCCCATGTCCCCGATGTGCGGGCCGAGCCAGGCCTGGTCGCCCTCGCCGACGCACAGCGCGTTCTTCAGGTCGCCGCCCACCGCGAGTGCCGGGCGCAGCTCCAGCGGCACGCGCAGTGGGCGGGGCACATATCCGCGGGAGCGGCGCAGCACCTGTTCGGTGCCGTCCTCGCGCACCCGCAGCAGTGAGTCGTCGCACGGGGAGGCGACGACCCGGTCGTGGGCGAGCCAGGCGTCGGCCAGTCCGGCGAGGCGGGTCAGCGCCTCGTCGTCGTCCGTGACGATCGGCTCCCCCGAGCGGTTGCCGCTCGTCATGACCAGGGCCCGCGGCCCCGGCGGGTCGCCCGGCAGCCCGAACAGCAGAGTGTGCAGGGGGGTGTACGGCAGCATCACGCCGATGTGCGGGCTGCCCGGGCACACGCCGGGCGCCAGCCGAAGGGACGCGCCCGAGGTGCGCCCGCGCAGCAGCACGATGGGGCGGCGGGGGCTGGTGAGGGCCTCGCGCTCGGCGGCGGAGACCTCGGCGATCCGCTCCACGTCGGCGAGGTCCGCGCACATGACCGCGAAGGGCTTGCCGCCCCGTTCCTTGCGGCCGCGCAGGGTGGCCACCGCGCGGGCGTCGGTGGCGTCGCAGGCCAGGTGGTAGCCGCCGAGGCCCTTCACGGCGACGATCCGCCCCTCGGCGAGCAGCGCCCGCGCCGCCGCCAGGGCGCCGGCGTCCCGCGCGGGATGGATGCCGCTGCCGAAGGCGGGCACCAGGCGCAGCCGGGGACCGCAGTCCGGGCAGGCCACGGGCTGGGCGTGGAAGCGGCGGTCGGCGGAATCGCCGTACTCCCGCGCGCAGTCGGGGCACATCGGGAAGCCGGTCATGGTGGTGGCCGCACGGTCGTACGGCATGCCGGTGGCGATCGTGAAGCGCGGCCCGCAGTGGGTGCAGGTGACGAAGGGGTGGCGGTACCTGCGGTTCGCGGGGTCGGTCAGGTCGCGCAGGCAGGCGGCACAGGTGGCCGTGTCGGGCGGGAGCTGGGTGCGGCCCGGTGACAGCTCGGTGGAGCGGATGGTGAAGGCGTCGTCGGCGCCGGTGACGGGCAGGTCCTCGACGTCGATGCCGGCGACGTCGGCCAGCGGCGGGGGCTCGGAACCCAGGTGGTCGCAGAAGCGGGTGACGCCGTCCGGTGCGCCCTCGACCTCGATGAGCACGCCGTACGCGGTGTTGCTCACGAACCCGGTGAGCGTCAGGCCGGCGGCCAGGCGGTGCACGTACGGGCGGAAGCCCACGCCCTGCACCGTGCCGCGCACCGTGACGCGGCGGCGGACGGCCGCGGTGGCGGGTGCTGTCACGAGAGGCGGCCGGCCGTGAGGCCCGCGCCCTCGTGCGCGTCGTCCTGCCCGCCCTCGTGCGTGTGCCCGTGGACGTGGGGGTGCGGCGCGAGCGGGGGCCTGTGGACGGGGCCCCCGTCCCGTACGGCGAGCACCCGCTCCAGGATCGTGTCGACGCCGTCACCGCTGCGCGCGCACGAGGGGACGATCTCCACTCCGGGGTTGACCTGCCGCACATGGGCGTCGAAGGCCGCGGCGTCGAAGCCGGCCGGCTCGGCGAGGTCGGTCTTGGTGAGCACCACCAGGTGGGCGGAGGCGAAGGCGGTGGGGTACTTCAGCGGTTTGTCCTCGCCCTCCGTCACCGCCATCAGCACGATCCGCAGGCGCTCGCCGAGGTCGTAGGAGGCCGGGCAGACGAGGTTGCCGACGTTCTCCACGAAGAGCAGCGCGGTGTCCTCGGGCAGCCAGCTCTCCACATGCCCGCGCAGCTGGCGGGCCTCCAGGTGGCAGAGCCCGTCGGTGAGCAGCTGCTTCACCGGTGCTCCCGAACGGGCCAGCCGGCGGGCGTCGTTCTCCGTGGCCAGGTCGGCGGTGAGCGCGGCCACCGGGATGCCGCGTTCCACCGCGCGGGCCAGGACGCGCCCGAGCAGTTCCGTCTTGCCGCTGCCGGGGCTGGACAGCAGGTTGACGATGGTGACTCCGCGCCGGGCCAGATCACCGCGCAGGCTCGCGGCCAGGCCGTCGTTCTTCGCCAGGACGGCCTGGGTGACGTCCACGGAATCGCACATGCGCAGCTCCTCGGGCCGGTGTCGGAGGGACCGGGACGGTCCGGTCCGTCACCGATCCTCGGCGCCGCCCGCCGTCGGGGAGGCGAGCCCGGCCGCGGACAGGTCCGCAGATTCGTCCGGGCGGCGCAACGACGCGCCGGCCGAGGGGTCGGCGAGCAGCACGGGGACCAGCCGGTGCAGGGCCTCGGCGGCCCGGCCGACCGCGTCGCGCACCGGGGCGCTCAGACCGGGGACGATGTCCTCGTCCGGATCCGGCCGGTCCAGGGGCTCGCAGGCGAGCACGAGGACGCGCAGCAGCGGCCCGTCGCCCAGGTGCGCGGCCAGGGCCAGCACCTTGGCCGGGTCCATGCCGTGGGCTTCGGGCGGTGCGGCGCTGCGGCCCGCGTCGGGGACCTCCGCCTCGATCAGGGACAGCGTGCCGGGCCGGTGGCCCCGTTCGGCCGCGTCGACCAGGACCGCGACGTCGTAGCCGTCGAGCAACTCGTAGGCGAGGTCCAGGCCGCGGATGCCGAAGTCGCGCACCCGCACCTCGCCGGGCAGCGGACGATGCTCCAGGACGCGGATCACCTCGGGTCCGAAGGAGTCGTCCGCGAGGAAGATGTTGCCTACGCCGGCCACCAGCACGCGTGCGCTCACCGGGCGTCCCCGGCGGGCAGGGACAGCGGTCGGGCGCAGGAGCCGGGAAGCTTGCGGACGAAGGCCGACCGGAGGGCGTGGTAGTCGGCCTGCGGGTCGAAGAAGATGGCGCGCATCCGGGCGAGTTCGTCGCGCCGGTACTCCGCGAGCGGCCGTTCGTTCTCGTCCGTGCGCCGGGCGGCGGCCTTCGCGGTGATGCGCTGCACGAGGTCCGGGGCCGCGCCGAGTTCGGCCGCGAGGCTGTGGACCTCGGCGCCGAACTCCTCGGCGGCGACGGGGACCAGACGGTCCACGAGCCCGATGCGGGCGGCGTGGGCGGCGCTCATCGGCAGCGCCTCCTCGGTCAGCTTCTGGGCCGTGCGCGCTCCGACGCGGCGCGGCAGCGTGTACGTCCAGAACTCGGAGCCGTACAGGCCCATCCGCCGGTAGTGCGGGTTGAGGACGGCGCCCGTGCGGCACCACACCTCGTCGGCGGCGAGGGCGAGCATCAGGCCGCCGGCCGCCGCGTTGCCGCCGACCGCCGCGACCACCAGCCGGTCGGTGGTGCGCAGGACCGCCTCGACCAGGTCGTCCATGGCGTTGAGGTTCGTCCAGGACTCACCGGCCGGGTCGGCGGCGGCCTCGATGACGTTCAGATGGATGCCGTTGGAGAAGAAGTCCCGGCCGCCGTCGAGGACCAGGACCGAGGTGGGGCGGGTGAGGGCGTAGCGGTAGGTGGCGAGCAGCCGGCGGCAGTGGTCCGTGCTCATCGCACCGCCGGGGAAGGAGAAGGACAGGAAGCCGACGTCGCCGTGCTGCCGGTAGCGGATGTCGGTCAACGTGCGCCGTTCGGCGGGCAGTTCGAGCGGGACGGGCATCTCGGGCAGCCGGAGTGCGGGATCGCCGGTGCCCCCGCGGGGCGCCGCGGCACCGGACGCGGACGGGAGGGTGTCGAGCACGGAGACCGCCGGGCGGCGGAAGGGCGCCGGGTCGCCGGAGGTCTTGCGGGGGCGCAGTTCCGGGATCCACACCGCGCCGTCCACGGTGGCGCGGCAGATCGCTCCCGCGCGGGTGGCGAGCAGTTCGCCGGGGCGGCCGCGGAGCTTGTCCTCGTGGTGGCCGCCGTGCAGGAACACCTCGTGGCCGAGGAGTTCGTCCAGGACGCCGGGCTGGGAGTCGGCGCCGCGCAGTTTGCGCAGCACCGTGCGGGTGCTGTCCTTCTCCCAGTCGATCCAGCGCCGCTCCTGGCGGAAGAAGTCGCGCCAGACCACCACGGTCCCGGGATCGCTCTGCGGCCGCGGCTTGTACGAGCCCTCGGCGTACCGCTGCACGGCCCGCAGGACGGCGGCCGAGGCGGCGTCGGAGACCTCGTTGCGGTACAGGTCGCTCTTGCCCACGGGCGGGACGGGGAAGGACTCCGACGCCCAGACGTCCCCCGCGTCCATCGCGGCCTCGGCCTGGAGGACCGTCACTCCCCAGTGCGTCGCCTCCTCGTCGATCGCCCAGTCCAGGGAGGCGGGACCGCGGTCGCCGGGTGGTCCCGGGTGCACGATGAGGCAGGTGTGCTCCTGCCACACGTCCTCGGGCAGCGCCGTCCTCAGCATCGGCGCGACGATCAGCTCCGGCCGCACCTCGCTCACGGCGGCCCGGACGGCGTCGGCGCCGTGCGAGGCGAGGACGACGTCCACCCGGTGGTCCAGGTCCGACAGTTCCGCGTACACGCGCTGGGACAGGCTGTTGAACGCACTGACGACGAGCAAGATGTCCATGACCCGGCATACTCGCCGTTTCGGATGTCCGCGAAAAGGATCACCACGGCGTTTCGGCCGCCTGCGTCAGGCCCTTGCTCCATCTGGATCGCACGGTCGATCCGGCCCGTGCCACGGTGCCTGACGGGTGGTCACTCGGCTCCGACCGTGGCCCGTACCTCGAACTCGGCGTAGCCGCCCGGGACTTCGGGCCGGCTCAGGACCGTGCCGAGCCAGCCGAGGAGGAATCCGGCCGGAATCGAGACGATGCCGGGGTTCTGGAGCGGGAACCAGGCGAAGTCGGCGGACGGGTAGAGCGAGTCGGGGGTGGAGGAGACGACGGGGGAGAACACGACGAGGAGGACGGAGCACAGCAGGCCGCCGTAGAGGCTGAGGAGGGCGCCGGTCGCGGTGAAGCGGCGCCAGAACAGGGTGTAGACGAGGGTGGGCAGGAGGGCGGAGGCGGCGATCGCGAAGGCGAGGAAGGCCAGGGTGGCGCTGTTGGCGCCCCAGGCCACGAGGGCGAGCAGCATGCCGAGGACGCCGATGACGGCCGCGGCGAGCCGGGCGACGAGGAGTTCCCCGGTCTGCTCGGCCCGGCCCCTGCGGATCACCTCGCCGTAGAGGTCGTGGGCGAGGGAGGAGGCCGCGGCGAGCGTGAGTCCGGCGGCGACGGCGAGGAGCGTGACGAAGGCCAGGCAGGACAGCAGGGCCGTCAGGACGCCGCCGCCGAGCGCGTGCGCGAGCAGCAGGACGGCCGCGTCCCCCTTGTGGTCCGTGCGGGCGATCGTCTCGCGGCCGACGATGGCGGTGGCACCGAGGCCGAGCACGCCCGCCGCCAGGCAGACGAGGCCCACCAGGCCGGTCGCCCAGACCACGGAAGTGCGCAGGACGCTGCTCGAGCGCGGGGCGAGCAGCCGCATCATGACGTGCGGGAGCGCGGCGAGGCCCAGCACGATCGCCAGTTCCAGGCTGAAGAAGTCCAGCTTGCTGGTGGTGCTCGCGCCGTAGCGCAGGCCGGGCTGGAGGAAGCGTGCGCCCATGCCGCTGTGACCGGCGGCCGCGGCGAGCAGCGCGTCGACGTTCCAGTGGTAGTGGTGCAGCACCATCACGGCGGTCCCTGTGACGCCCGCGACGAGCATGACGGCCTTGACGATCTGGATGAAGGTGGCGCCGGGCATGCCGCCGAGCGCGGCGTACACGATGACGATCGTGCCGATGGCCACGACGCACAAGGCGCGCGTGGCCGCGCCGGGTTCGCCGGTGAACTGGGTCAGCAGGGCGACGCTGCCGACCAGTTGGGCCACGAGGTAGAGGGTGGTGACGGTCAGGGTGCACAGGCACACGGCGAGCCGCACGGACCGCTGCCGGGCCGGCATGCGCAGGGCGACGGTGTCGCCGAGGGTGAACCGGCCCGCGTTGCGAAGGGGTTCGGCGACGAGCAGCAGGACCATCATCCAGGCCACCGTGGTGCCGCCGAGGTAGAGGAGACCGTCGTAGCCGGTGAGGGCGACCAGGCCGGTGCTGCCCAGGAGGGTGGCGGCGGAGAGGTAGTCGCCGCACATCGCCAGGCCGTTGCGCAGGGGTGACATGGTGCGGTTGCCGAGGTAGAACTCGCCGATCTCGTCACGGTGGGGTGCGGTCAGCAGCACGCTGAAGAGGGTGACGACGACGACCGCGAGGAAGAGCAGGAACGTCAGCCGGAGGCTGAAGCGGTCCGCGAGGACGGCCGCGGTCGTCACCATGTGCGGAACCCTCCGGCGCGGTGCGCGGCGGGGCGCCGGGCGGGACCGTTCGGCCGGCCGGGACCGCTCGGGCGGGCAGGCCCGTGAGGCCGGCCGGGCTCCCGGTGCAGGGGCCGCGTGCGCAGGCCGCGGGAGATCGGGTCGGCGCTGGTGCGCATGTGCACGAGCCGGCGTCGCGCGATCAGGGCCATCAGCGCGAACTGGCCGAGACCGAGCGCCAGGCCGAGCGTGAGGTGACCGCTCAGCGACGTGTTCATGAGGCCGGGAGTGAAACTCGACAAAAGGACGTACAGCAGGAACCCGCCGACAGCGGCCGACGTCATCCTCACTCCGGACCGCCGGTGGGCGTGGCGCAGCACCTGGAATTCGGGGCTGCCGGATATCTCGTTCTCAACCTGCTCGGCATTCACGCGGGCACACCTTCTACCGTGCGTAATTGTGGGGGGTCGGTGAATCTGGAATTGCCGGTTTCCGGATTCCTTCGGGCGTTGATCAGGTGGGGGCGAATCCGGGAGCCGGAGTATTGCAGCGCGCCCTTTGAACTATCAAGCGCACGGATGAGTGAATTTCCGAACGGTTTATCCGCGGGAAGCTGTCTCGAATACGACGCCGCCGGATGACGGTCCGGCGCCCTCCACCGGGCGGGGCGGCAACTTAAGTGAACGGTTAACCAACCGTTGACACCCCTGGGAACCGAGGGCGCAATGGGCCCTGACATGGGGGTGTGACATGCAGGTTCCCGCTCCGTTCGAGTACCAGCGCGTGCACAGCGTAGGCGAGGCGATCGGGCTCCTGGACCGCCTCGGCGACACCGCGCGGCTGGTGGCCGGCGGCCACAGTCTGATCCCGATGATGAAGCTCAGGCTGGCCAACTTCGAGTACCTCATCGACATCAACGAGCTGCACGACGAGCTCGGCTACATCCGCGTCGAGCCGGGCCTGATCCGGATCGGGGCGATGACCCGGCACCGGGAGCTGCTGGAGTCCGACGAGCTGGCCGCGGCCTTCCCGATCTTCCGCGACGCCGAGCGCGTCATCGCCGACCCCGTGGTCCGCAACCGCGGCACCCTCGGCGGCTCGCTGTGCCAGGCCGACCCGTCCGAGGACCTGTCCGCCGTCTGCACGACCCTGGACGCCTCCTGCGTGATCCAGGGGCTCGGTGGCGAACGGGTCGTCTCGATGGAGGACTTCCACCAGGGCCCGTACGAGACGGCGGTCGGGGATGCCGAGATGCTCACCGAGGTGCGTTTCCCGGTGCGTCCGGGCGGTTCGAGCGCCTACGAGAAGGTCGAGCGGCGGGCCGGCGACTGGGCCGTGGTCTCGGCCGGCGCGGCCGTCTGGCTCGACGGCGACACGATCACCGACGCCCGGGTGGGGCTCGCCGCCGTCGGCCCGAACACCGCCGGCATCGCGGGCATCGCCGACGTCATGCGCGGACATCCGCCCGGCGAGGAGCTGTACGCGCGGGCCGGGGACATCGCGGCCGAGGCCTGCTCGCCGGTGAGCGACCGGCGCGGCAGCGCCGAGTACAAGCGCCATCTGGCGCGGGAGTTGACCGTGCGGGTGCTGCGCCGGGCGGTGGCCAGGGCCGGCGGACAGGAGGCGTGAACGTGCAGGTCACGATGATCGTCAACGGTGAAGAGGTCACCCGGGAGATCGAGGGCAGGCTGCTCCTCGTCCACTTCCTGCGCGACCACCTGCAGCTGACCGGGACGCACTGGGGCTGCGACACGAGCAACTGCGGCACGTGCGTGGTGTGGCTGGACGGCGAGCCGGTCAAGTCCTGCACCGTGCTGGCCGCGATGGCGGGCGGCCACGAGGTGCGCACCGTCGAGGGGCTGGAGCAGGACGGCGAACTCGACCCCGTGCAGCGCGGGTTCGTCGAGTGCCACGGCCTGCAGTGCGGCTTCTGCACCCCCGGCATGATGATGACCGCGCGGGCCCTGCTGGACCGTAATCCCGACCCGTCCGAGCAGGAGATCCGCGAGGCGATCTCCGGGCAGATCTGCCGCTGCACCGGCTACGCCACCATCGTCCGCTCCATCCGGTGGGCGGCGGCCGAGGAGGCCGGCACCCGTACGACGGCCGCGGAGGCGAGCGCATCATGACCACGACCGCACCCGACGGCCACCGCACCGCTTTCGTCGACAACGACCAGAAACCCTGCGGGCACGGGCGGATGCTCCGCAAGGAGGACCCGCGCTTCGTGCGCGGCAAGGGCCGCTACGTCGACGACCTGCAGCTCCCCGGCATGCTGCACCTGGCGATCCTGCGCTCGCCGCTCGCCCACGCGCGCGTGCTGTCCGTCGACACCAGCCTCGCCGAGGCGCACCCGAAGGTCCGCCTGGTGGTGACCGGGGCGATGCTTGCGGAGAAGGGCCTGGCCTGGATGCCGACCCTCTCCAACGACGTGCAGGCCGTCCTCGCCACCGACAAGGTCCGCTTCCAGGGCCAGGAGGTCGCCTTCGTCGTCGCCGAGGACCGCTACGCGGCGCGCGACGCCCTGGAGTTGATCGACGTCGAGTACGAGCCCCTGGACCCGGTGATCGACGTCCGCACCGCCCTCGCGCCCGACGCGCCCGTCATCCGCGACGACCTGGAGGGCAAGCAGGACAACCACTGCTTCGACTGGGAGACCGGTGACGCCGCCGAGACCGACGCCGTCTTCGCCCGCGCGGACGTCGTGGTCAAGGAGGACATCGTCTATCCGCGCGTGCATCCGGCGCCGATGGAGACGTGCGGCGCGGTCGCCGACTACGACGCCGTCGACGGCAAGCTCACCCTGTGGTCCACCACCCAGGCGCCGCACGCCCACCGCACGCTGTACGCCATCGTCGCGGGGCTGCCGGAGCACAAGATCCGGGTGGTCTCCCCCGACATCGGCGGCGGCTTCGGCAACAAGGTGCCGATCTACCCGGGTTACGTGTGCGCGATCGTGGGCTCGCTGCTCACCGGCAAGCCCGTGAAGTGGATGGAGGACCGTTCCGAGAACCTCATCACCACCGGGTTCGCCCGCGACTACATCATGCGCGGCGAGATCGCGGCGACCCGCGAGGGCAGGATCCTCGCCGTCCGTACCCATGTCCTCGCCGACCACGGCGCGTTCAACGGCACCGCCGCGCCCGTGAAGTACCCGGCCGGCTTCTTCGGCGTCTTCACTGGCAGCTACGACCTCGAGGCCGCGCACTGCAGGATGACGGCCGTGTACACCAACAAGGCGCCGGGCGGGGTGGCGTACGCCTGCTCGTTCCGTATCACCGAGGCGGTGTACCTGGTCGAGCGGATCGTCGACTGCCTCGCCCACGAACTCGGCATGGATCCGGTGGAGTTGCGGATGAAGAACTTCATCCGGCCCGAGCAGTTCCCGTACCGGACCAAGACCGGCTGGGTCTACGACTCCGGCAACTACGCGCCCACCATGGAGCTGGCCACCCGGCTCGCCGGATACGCCGAACTCCGTGCCGAGCAGGCGGAGAAGCGGGCCCGGGGTGAACTCATGGGCATCGGGGTGTCGTTCTTCACCGAGGCGGTCGGCGCGGGCCCCCGCAAGGACATGGACATCCTCGGGCTCGGCATGGCGGACGGCTGCGAACTACGGGTGCATCCCACCGGCAAGGCGGTCGTACGGCTGTCGGTGCAGTCCCAGGGGCAGGGCCACGAGACGACGTTCGCGCAGATCGTCGCGGAGGAACTCGGCATCCCGCCGCAGGACATCGAGGTCGTGCACGGCGACACCGACCAGACGCCCTTCGGGCTCGGCACCTACGGCAGCCGCTCCACGCCGGTGTCGGGCGCGGCGGCGGCACTGGTCTCGCGCAAGGTGCGCGACAAGGCCCGGTTGATCGCCTCCGGGATGCTGGAGGTGTCCGTCGCCGACCTGGAGTGGGAGAAGGGCTCCTTCCAGGTGGCGGGCGACCAGAAGGCGTCGGTGACCATCCAGGAGATCGCCATGCGCGCGCACGGCGCGGGCGATCTGCCCGAGGGGGTGGAGGGCGGTCTGGAGGCGCAGATCTGCTACAACCCGGAGAACCTGACCTATCCGCACGGCGCGTACATCTGCGTCGTCGACATCGACCCGGGCACCGCGAAGGTCACCGTGCGCCGCTTCGTCGCGGTCGACGACTGCGGCACCCGTATCAACCCGATGATCATCGAGGGCCAGGTGCACGGCGGGCTCACCGACGGCGTCGGGATGGCGCTGATGGAGATGATCGCCTTCGACGAGGACGGCAACTGCCTGAGCGGGTCGCTGATGGACTACCTCATCCCGACCTCCCTCGAAGTCCCGGACTGGGAGACGGGGTTCACGGTCACCCCGTCGCCGCACCACCCCATCGGCGCGAAGGGCGTCGGCGAGTCCGCGACGGTCGGCTCACCGCCCGCGATCGTCAACGCGGTGGTCGACGCGCTGGCGCCGTTCGGCATCCGGCACGCCGACATGCCGCTCACTCCGTCGCGGGTGTGGGAGGCCATGCAGGGCCGGCCCGCTCCGCCGATCTGAAGGTGGTCCCGATGACGGGCACAGTGAGCGCGCGAGCGCTCGAACTCACCCGAAGGCGGGTGCCGTTCGTGCACGCGCGCGTGGTGCGCGCCCAGGCGCCGGCCTCCGCGCACCCGGGCGACGAGGCCATCGTGCACGGCGACGGCACGATCGACGGCTTCGTCGGCGGGCACTGCGCCGAGGGCTCGGTACGCACCGCGGCGCTGGGCGCCCTGCACGGCGGCGGTCCGCTGCTGCTGCGGGTGCTGCCGGCGGGCGAGGCGGCCTTCCCGGAGACGCCGGGCGCGCAGGTGGTCGTCAACCCCTGCCTGTCGGGCGGTGCGTTGGAGATCTTCCTGGAACCCGTCCTGCCGCCGCCGCTCGTCGAGGTCGCCGGGGACACGCCGATCGCGGAGGCCTTCCTCGCCCTGGCCGAGGTGCTGGGCTACGCCACCGCCCGGTCGCTGCCGGACGGCCGGCTCGCGGAGCACACGGCGGCGGTGATCGTGGCGGGGCAGGGCCACGGCGACGCGGAGTCGGTGCGGGCCGCCCTCGACGCGGGCGTTGCGCACATCGCTCTCGTCGCCAGCCGCCGGCGCGGCTCCGCCCTGCTCGACGAACTCGGCCTCGGCCAGGAGGAGAGGGCCCGCATCCACTCCCCCGCCGGCCTGGACATCGGCGCCCGCACCGCGCCCGAGATCGCGCTGTCGATCCTGGCCGAGGTGGTCGAGGCCGTCCGGGCGAGGCCGGTGACGCTCACCGCGCGACCGGTCGAGGCCGTCGACCCGGTGTGCGGCATGACGGTGACCGTGCAGGCCGACACGCCTCGTCTGACCACGGACGAGGGCGAGTGGTGGTTCTGCGGCACCGGCTGCCGGGACCGCCATGCCGCGGGACTGGTGGGCTAGGGCGTGAGCGACTTGTTCAGCGACGCGGAGGAGGTGCGGGGGCGCCTGGACACGGTCGGCCATCTGGTGGACGACGGCACCGCGACCGCCCTCTTCCTCGCCACCGTCCTCGACCGGCCGCTCCTGGTGGAGGGCGAGCCCGGCGTCGGCAAGACCAGCCTCGCCAAGGCCCTCGCCGAGGCGCTGGACACCCCGCTGATCCGGCTCCAGTGCTACGAGGGGCTGACACCGGGCGAGGCCCTGTACGAGTGGAACCACCAGCGCCAGCTCCTCGCCATCCGGCTGACCGAGGCGCGCGGCGGACAGCTCGCCGACGCCGACGTGTTCACCGAGGAGTTCCTGCACGACCGGCCGCTGCTGAAGGCCGTGCGGCACGCGGGGCCGGTGCCGCCCGTCCTGCTGATCGACGAGATCGACCGGGCGGACGACGAGTTCGAGGCGCTGCTCTTCGAGTTCCTCGGCGAATGGTCCATCACCGTGCCGGAGTTGGGCACGTTCGCCGCGGTGCGCCCGCCCCTCGTGCTGCTCACCTCCAACCGCAGCCGGGAGTTGCACGACGCGCTGCGCCGCCGCTGCCTCTACCACTGGATCGACTTCCCCTCCCCCGAGCACGCCGCGCGGATCCTGCGGCGTTCGGTGCCGGCCGCGTCCGAGCCGCTGATCGCCTCCGCGACGCAGTTCATCGGCGGGGTGCGCCGGCTGGACCTGGACAAGGCGCCCGGGATGGCGGAGGCGATCGACTGGGTCTCCGCGCTGGCGGCACTGCGCGTGGCACGGCTGACGCGTGCGGACGCCCTCGGCACGCTCAGCACGGTCGCCAAGAGTCCCGACGACCGCGTCGCCATCACCGAGGCCCTCGACCGGCTCGACGCGTCCGGCCGGCTGCTCGATCCTCCCGAAGAGGTGCGGAGATCGTGAGCCTGCTGCCGGCCGTCGACCGGGCCGCGTTCGCCGTCGCGTTCGCCGACCGGCTCAGGCGGCACGGGGTGGCGGTGGAGCTCACGGCCACGCAGGACTTCGTACGGGCGCTCATGGCGGTGCCGCCCGTGTCGCGGACGCCGCTGTACTGGGCGGCCCGGGTCACGCTCGTGCGGCGCAGACCTGATCTCGCGCTGTTCGACGAGGTCTTCGAGGCCGTCTTCGGCGAGGCGCTGCTGTCCGTGGACCCGAACGCGCGGCGCGACGGCGTGCGGTCCGGGCCGCGCGGGGGTGACGCCCGTGCGCCGGTGCCGGGTGAACCCTACGACGTCTCCGGCACGTCCGGTGAGCGGCGCGGTCTGCCGTGGGTGACACTGCCGCCGGTCGTCGCGGACGCCGACCACCGGGACGACGTGGAGCCGTCGGTGCCACAGCGCCTGCCGAGCGAACTCGCCGGGGTTCTGGACGTGCCGTTCGAGCAACTCGACGCCGTGCAGGCGCAGTTGCTCGGCCGGTGGCTGGAGCGGGCGCTGCGGGACTGGCCGGTGCGCCGGTCGCGCCGGTACGCGGTGCGGCCGGGCGGGCCGCGGGTGGCGATCCGTGAGACGGCGGCCCGGGCGCGGCGCACCGGGTGGGACCCGGTCCAGCTGGTGCGCACCGGGCCCGTGCGGCGGCCCCGGCGGGTGGTGGTGCTGTGCGACGTGAGCCGGTCGATGCAGGCGCAGGCGCAGGCGTATCTGCACCTCATGCGGGCGCTGGCGCTGACCACCCACGCCGAGGTGTTCGCCTTCGCGACGTCTCTGACCCGGCTGACCACGACGCTCGGCAACCGCTCGACCGAGGCGGCGCTGGAGGAGGCTACGGAGCGGGTCACGGACCGGTTCGGCGGTACGCGGATCGCGCACTGCCTGTCGACGCTGCTCGCCTCGCACCACGGCGGCGCGGTGCGGGGTGCGGTGGTCCTGATCGGCTCGGACGGCTGGGACGGCGATCCCCCGGAACGCCTGGCCGCGGCCATGGCCCGGCTGCGCCGCCGGGCCCACCTGGTCATCTGGCTGAACCCCCGCGCCGCAAGCCCGGGCTTCGTCCCCCGCACGACGACCATGACCGCGGCCCTGCCGTACGTGGACCTACTCCTCCCGGCAGACACCTTCGCGGACTTGCTGCGAGTTCCGGGCGAGGTGGCACGGCATGTGCGCCGGAGCTGAGGCGCCTGGGCGGTGGCGGGACCCGGTGCGGCCGAGTCCCGGCTGACCTGGCCGGACGGCGGAGCGGCCTGGGCCCCGGCCGCAGCCGACGCCGGGCGCGGACACCGGCCGCACCGGTCATCTGGCGGAACCCTCGCGCCGCGCCCGGTCGGCCGAGCCGGCGCAGCACCTGCGTCGCGGTGGACCTGCCCGGGCGGGGAGACCGCCCGGGCCGATCGCCGTGATCGGTGCCGGATGTCGGCGCCGAGCGCGCTGGCCGTCCAGCGCAACCCGCGCGCCGCGGCCCCGGTCTTCGTCCCCCGCACGACGACCAGGTCCGCGGCCCGCGCGTCGCGGCCGACCTGCCCGGGCGAGGAAGCCTCCCAAACCGGCCGCCGCCGGTCGACACCGGACGTCGGCGTCGCCGCCGTCAGACAGTAGGCGTCAGACAGTAGGCGTCAGCCGAACATCCCCGGCTGGTAGTCGCCCGCCGGCTGCTGGACGATGACGTTGAAGCGGTTGTAGAGGTTGATCAGGGCGATCGTGGCCACGAGCGCGGCGAGCTGCTCCTCGTCGAAGTGCTTGGCGGCGTTCGCCCAGACGTCGTCCGGGACGCCCCCGGCCGCGTCCGCGATGCGGGTGCCCTGCTCCGCCAGCTCCAGGGCGGCGCGCTCGGCGTCGGTGAACACCTTGGCCTCCCGCCACGCCGCGACCAGGTGCAGACGCTGCGGGTCCTCGCCCGCCGCCAGGGCGTCCTTGGTGTGCATGTCGGTGCAGAACCCGCAGCCGTTGATCTGACTGGCGCGCAGCTTGACCAGCTCTCCCGTCGCGGCCGGCAGCGTCGAGTCCGCCACGACCTTGCCCGCGGCGTTGATGTGCTTGAGCAGCTTCCCTGCGATCGCGTTGTCGAAGAGGCTCATGCGAGCTTCCATGGTGCGCTCCTGTGTGCCGTTGTCGTTGGGTACACCTCGTTGACGGCACGGCTCGCCAGGATGTGACACGCACCGGTGTGACCTGCGTCTCCTAGCTCCACAGGGTGACGTGGACGGCCGGCCGGAAGCGGCCCGCGGTCACTCCCGCGCCCCGCAGCATGGCCTGGGTGGCCCGGGGCGTGGTGACGAAGCGCCGCAGTTCCGCCGCGACCGCGGGCGCCTCGCGGTCGTGCAGGGAGAGCAGGTTCCAGGAGCCGCGGGCCGGCAGCTGAGGGCCTTCGAGCCGTCGCAGATGCCCGTCGGACAGATCCCTCGCCACGGCGAAAGCCACCGCGAGCGCGATCCCCTTGCCGCGTTTGGCCTCGTCCAGGGCGGCGGCGTGGCTCTGGAAGATGCGCTGGTTGTGCTCGGGCACGCTCAGTCGGCGCAGCACCGAGGGGACGAGGCCCGCGCGGCCCACGGCGGAGGGGCCGAGCAGCCACGTCTGCTCGCGCAGTTCCGTGACACCCGCGCCGCCCGCGGCGAGCGGATGGTCCGGGCCGACGACCGCGATCACCTGGTAGTTGAGGAAGTGCGTGCAGGTCATGGTGTCGTCGAGGGTGGCCGGACGCGGTCCCACGGCCACGTCGACGGCACGGTTCATGATCAGCGCGCCGAACCGCTCCGGGTCGTGCACGCTCAGCTCGACGTCCAGGTCGGCGGCGCGCTGCGCGAACAGCTCGATGAGGCCGGGCGCCGCGTGCTCCGCGAACAGGCTGGAGGCGGCCAGGCGCAGCAGCCGCCGGCCGGAGCCGGCCCGCCGCACCTCGAGGATGGTGCGGTCCTGCAGGCCCAGCATCTCGGTCGCGCGGCTGGCGAGCCTGAGTCCTCCGGGCGTGAACGCCAGACCGTGCGCGGTCCGGGTGAACAGCTTGTCGCCGAGCTCCCGGCGCAGATGCGCGATGTGCATCGAGACGGCGGCTTCCGTCACGGCGAGGTCGGCCGCGGCCGCCTTCACCGAACCGAGGCGCACGGTGGCTGAGTAGGCCCGCAGTTGTGCCGGGGTCAACGAGAACCTCCCCGCTCTCCACGGGTGTACATCACCTGTGACCTGCACCTCAAATTAGCGCACCAGTTCCCCGAGAGCCACTGTCGCGAGTGGCCCGTGGGGCTCAAGTGACGTGTGGTGCAGGACGGTTCAGGGTCAGCCGAGCAGGCCCGCGGCGAGTGTGGCTCCCAGTTCCCAGCAGGCCTCCAGGTCGGCCTTGGCCGGCTCCCCCGTCACCGTGACGGGCCGGGCGGCGGTCTTCCAGCCGAGGCCGGTCGTGATCGTCCCGATCCCCCGCACCGCACCCGTGACGTCGCTGCCGCCGTGCACGTAGTAGCCGAAGGGCCTGCCCTGTGTCGCGTCCAGGCACGGGTAGTAGATCTGGTCGAAGAAGTGCTTCAGCGCCCCGGACATGTAGCCGATGTTGGCCGGTGTGCCGAGCAGGTAGGCGTCGGCGGCGAGCACGTCGGACGCCGTGGCCGCGAGGGCCGCCCGGCGCACCACGTCGACGCCCTCGATCTCGGGCGCGGTCGCTCCGGCGACGACGGCCTCCAGCATGGCCTGGCAGTTCGGCGAGGGCGTGTGATGCACGATCAGCAAGGTGGGCACGCCTGGCACCCTAGTTCAGACACCGGACGCCAGAGTTCACACCCCGGACGGCACAGTTCGGACGCCGGGACGGCGCCCGCCCGCGGACAGTGCGCCGATTCAGAAGCGACACCGCTGAATCCGATGAAATGGACTTGTTGGACTTCAGAATCATGCCCGAGCACAGTAGGGCGCATGACCCACCTCGCAGATCCTGAGCGTTACAACGGCACCATGCGCTACCGGCGGACCGGCCGCTCCGGCCTGGACCTCCCCCTCCTGTCCCTCGGCTACTGGCACAACTTCGGGGACGGCACGCCGTTCGAGACGCAGCGCGCGATCGCCCTGCGCGCCTTCGACCTCGGGATCACCCATCACGACCTGGCGAACAACTACGGCCCGCCCTACGGCTCCGCCGAGATCAACTTCGGCCGGCTGATGAAGGAGGACCTCGGGCCGTACCGCGACGAGCTGGTGATCTCCACGAAGGCCGGCTGGGACATGTGGCCCGGCCCCTACGGCCAGGGCGGCGGCTCGCGCAAGTACGTGCTGGCCTCGCTGGACCAGTCGCTCAAGCGCATGGGTCTGGACTACGTCGACATCTTCTACTCCCACCGTCTCGACGCGACGACTCCGCTGGAGGAGACGATGGGCGCGCTCGACACGGCGGTGCGCCAGGGCAAGGCCCTCTACGTCGGCATCTCCTCCTACGACGCCGAGCGCACCCGCGAGGCGGTGGCGATCCTGCGCGACCTGGGCACCCCGCTCCTGATCCACCAGCCGTCGTACAACATGCTCAACCGCTGGATCGAGACGGAGGGTCTGCTGGACGCGGCCAAGGAGGAGGGCTTCGGGGTCATCGGCTTCACGGCGCTCGCCCAGGGGCTGCTCACCGGTCGCTACCTCAACGGTGTGCCCGAGGGGTCGCGGGCCGCGGCGGGCACGTCGTTCGACACGTCCTGGCTGTCGGAGGACATGCTGAACCGGCTGCGCGCGCTGAACGACATCGCCGCCCGGCGCGGACAGACCCTCGCGCAGATGGCCCTGGCCTGGGCGCTGCGGGACGAGCGGGTCACGTCGCTGGTCATCGGTGCCTCGCGCACGGAGCAGCTGGAGCAGAACGTCGCCGCGCTGGACAACCTCGACTTCAGCGCCGAAGAGCTGGCCGAGATCGACAAGTACGCCGCCGACGGCGGTGTCGACCTGTGGCGTGACGCCCGGCTGGGCAACCTCGGCTGACGCCGGGGCGGCCGCTCGATACTGCACGTTCAGCACAGCACGCGCAGCGCTCCCGGCAGCACCCTGGCCGTGACGGGCAGAACGGCGTCGACCTCGCCGTCAGCGCCGTAGGGCACGTCGCGGTCGGCGGAGATGTGCAGCTCCCGGCCGCGCAGGACGCGCACCTGCGGCCGTTCGACGTGCCGACCCGTCTTCAGCTCGTTCATCATGGCGAAGAAGAGCCGCCGGGGCGCAGCGCTGATCAGCACGATGTCCAGCAGGCCGTCGTCCACGCGGGCGTCCGGCGCGATGAGGCGGCCGGAGCCGTAGTAGCCGGAGTTGGCGGCCACCACCGTGTAGCCGGTGTGCAGATGCTCCTCGCCGTCGATGGTGACCCGGTAGCGGGCCGGCCGCCAGGTGGTGACGGCGCGCAGCCCGCCGGCGTAGTAGGAGGCCGCACCGCGCAGCAGCCGCGCATGGTTGGCGTGGCGGTTGGCGAGGGCGTCGACGCCGGCGTAGACGCTGCCGAGGACGACGGTCCGCCGGTGGGTGGCCGACTCGACCTCGATGGTGTCGACCGCGCGGGGCTCGTGGTGGAGCAGGATCTCGGCCAACGCCTCGGGCTCGGTGGGGAGTTCGAGGGCGCGGGCGAAGTCGTTGCCGCGCCCGGCGGGGACCAGTCCGAGTACGGCGCCGGTGCCGCTGAGGGCGCCGCCGATGCCGCCCGCGATGCCGTCCCCGCCGACGGCGAGCACGATGCGGCCCTGCTCGCCGGCGTGCCGGGCGAGTTCCTGGGCGTGGGCCAGGCTGCGGCTGTACTCGGTCTGCAGCTCGGCCCCCGCCTCGCGCAGCATCCGCGCGACGGTGAGCAGCGCGGCGGCCGAACTCGACCCGCCCGCGGTGGGGTTGACGACGGCGGTGAACTGTCGCATCGGTGTGCCTCCGGGGCGGACGTGCCGGTTCTGCGGGACGGGTTGCGGGTGGATCGGACGGCGGACGGGACGCCCGTCAGTCGTCGAGGGGCAGCAGGACGCCGGGGTTGAGCAACCCGTCCGGGTCCAGGGTGCGCTTGACGGCGCGCAGCGCGTCGACGGCCAGCGGGCCGACCTCACGGACGTACCAGTCCCGGTGGTCGGTGCCCACGGCGTGGTGGTGGGTGATGGTGCCGCCCGCGGCGAGGATCGCGTCGTTGGCGGCGTGCTTGGCCCGGGTCCAGTGCGCGACGGGGTCCTCGCCCTGCGCCGAGACCACCGTGAAGTAGAGCGAGGCGCCGTTCTCGTAGACGTGCGAGATGTGGCACATGACCAGGGGCGGGGTGCCGGCCTCGGTGAGGGTGGCGGTGAGCGCGTCGCGTACGGCGGCGTAGAGCTCGGGGACGCGGGACCAGAAGGTCGCCGTCTCCAGGGTCTCGGCGAACGCGCCCGCGTCGAGCAGGGCGTCGCGCAGGTAGGGCGCCGAGTAGCGGCCGTGCGCCCAGCGTTCGCCGGGCTCCGCGCCCAGGGGCGTGCCGCCGCACTCGCGCAGTACGGCCGCGGCGTGCCTTCGGCGGTAGGCGGTGTCCTCCTCCGTGCCCTCGTAACCCGCGATGGCCGTGCACCCGGCGGCGGACGGTGCCTCGGAGGCGCCGATGGCGTCCGGCTGGGCGAGTCCGATCAGGGTCTCGGTCTCGTCGGACAGACGCAGCACCGTCGGGCGCGGGCCGTCCTGGGCGAGCGTGCGCAGCGCCGCGGCCCCCTCCTCGAAGGAGGCGAACTTCCAACCCTCGTAGATCCGCGTCCTGGGGATCGGGCGGACGCGGACCGTGACGGACGTGATGACGCCGAACGCGCCCTCCGAGCCGAGGAGGAGCTGGCGCAGGTCGGGGCCGGCGGCCGAGCGCGGGGCGCGGCCCGTGTCGATGGTGCCCTCGGGGGTGGCGAGGGTGAGGCCGAGCACCATCTCGTCGAAGCGGCCGTAGCCGGCGGACGCCTGGCCGCTGGAGCGGGTGGCGGCGAATCCGCCGATGGTGGCCCACTCGTACGACTGCGGGAAGTGGCCGAGCGTGAAGCCGTGTTCGGCGAGCAGTGCCTCGGCCTGCGGGGCGCGCAGGCCCGGCTGGAGCGTGGCGGTCCGCGAGACCGGGTCGAGGGCGAGCAGGCCGTCCATGCGCCGCAGGTCCAGGGCGACGAAGGGGCCCCGCCGTCCGGGCGCGAGCCCGCCGACGACGGAGGTGCCGCCGCCGAACGGGACCAGGGCGAGCCCGTGTTCGGCGCAGGCGCGCAGCACGGCGAGGACCTCGTCGTGGCCGGCCGGGAGCAGCACGGCGGCCGGGGTGTCGGCGGTGTCGCCCTCCCGGATGCGCAGCAGGTCGGGCGTGGACTTGCCGCGGGTGTGCCGGACCCGCGTCTCCGCGTCGGTGCGCAGGTGCTCCTCGCCGCCGACGGCGGCCGCGAGCGCCTGGTACGCGGCGGGCTCCAACTGCCCTTCCGGTACGGCGATGTCGGCGAGACCGACGGGTTCGGCGCTGCGTGGCTTCACACCGAGCAGATCGCGCAACAGCCCGATCACCGTGTCGGGCAGCGGTGCCGCCTTGGCCGGGTCGCCCCAGCCGCTCCACAGCATGTCCATGACTGTCGTCCTCACCGGTCGATGCGAGCTCTTGCCGTACTCCTCTCGACGCCCGGGGGCGCCGAGGCGTTACACTGTGACACATGGCGCCTATTCGTCACAACAGTTCGGACAACGACACGGTGCTCGACGCGGTGCGGGACTGCGTCCTGGCCGTCGGGGTCCGTCGCACCACGCTCACCGACGTGGCCCGCCGCGCGGGCGTCTCCCGGATGACGCTGTACCGGCGCTGGCCCGACGTGCGCACGCTGGTCGGCGACCTGATGACCCGCGAGTGGGTGGACGTGGCCACCCGGGCCATCCCCGAGCGCAGCCCGCAGGCGCACGCGCGCAGGCAGCTCGTGGACGGGCTGGTGGCCGGCGTGGCGTCCTTCCGCGCCCATCCCCTCTTCCGCAAGATCGTCGACGTCGACCCCGAACTGCTGCTCCCGTACGTGCTGGACCGGCGGGGCGCGAGCCAGAACGCCCTGCTGGGCCTGCTGGCCGACGGTCTCGAGGAAGGGCACGCGGACGGGTCGGTCCGGGTCGACCACCTCGAGCGCCAGGCGCGCTCGGTGCTGCTGGTCGTCCAGTCCTTCACCCTGTCCCTGCGGACCATGACCGACGAGGACGACGCGGAGCTGTCCTCCGCCGCCTTCCTCACGGAGCTGCGCTCCATCCTCGAGAGGACCCTCACGCCATGAGCCTGCGCCCCGCCCCCGACGCGTCCCTGTCCGCCGCCCGGCGCTCGCGCGAACTGGCCGACACCGTCGGCGGCCCCGTGGTGGACGTCCTCGTCGTCGGGCTCGGCGCCACCGGCGCCGGTGCCGCGCTGGACGCCGCCGCGCGCGGACTGAGCGTCGTCGCCGTCGACGCCCACGACCTGGCCTTCGGCACCTCGCGCTGGAGCAGCAAGCTGATTCACGGCGGGTTGCGGTATCTCGCCTCCGGCCAGTTCGACGTCGCGCACGAGAGCGCGGTCGAGCGGGGGACGCTGATGGAGCGCACGGCGCCCCACCTGGTCCACGCGCAGCCGTTCGTCCTGCCGCTCACGCCGCTCGTGTCCCGGGGCCAGGCGGCGCTCGCCTGGGCCGGCTTCCACGCCGGCGACGCCCTGCGCGTCGCGGCCCGCACCGCCCGGGCCACGCTGCCCCCGCCGCGCCGGCTGTCCGGGACGGAGACCCGCCGGCTCGCCCCGGCCCTGCGCGCCGGCGGCCTGCGCGGCGGCCTGCTGTCCTGGGACGGCCGGCTGGTGGACGACGCCCGCCTGGTGACCGCCGTCGCCCGCACCGCCGCCGCGCACGGCGCCCGCATACTCACCCGGGTCCGCGCGCTCGAACTCACCGGCACCGGCGCGCGCGTCCGTGACGAACTCACCGGCGAGGAGGGCGAGATCAGGGCCCGCGCCGTGATCAACGCCTCCGGCGTCTGGGCGGGCGGCCTGGTGGACGGCATCCGCATCCGCCCTTCCCGCGGCACGCACCTGGTCCTGCGCGAGCAGGACCTCGGCCCGCTGCCGGCCGGCCTGCACATCCCCATCCCCGGCGAGACCAACCGCTTCGTCCTGGTCCTGCCCCAGGGCGACGGCCGCGTCTACGTCGGCCTCACCGACGAACCCGTGGAGGGCGACATCCCCGATGTCCCCGAGGTGCCCGAGACGGACATCGGCTTCCTGCTCGACGTCCTCGGCTCGGTGCTGAACCTCCCGGTCCGGCGCACGGACGTCGTCGGGGCCTTCGCGGGGCTGCGGCCGCTGCTGGACACCTCGCCCGAGGGCCATCAGGGCGGTGCGGCGAGGACCTCCGACATCTCCCGGCGGCACGCCGTGCTCACCTCGTCCGAGGGCGTGATCACAGTCGTCGGCGGCAAGCTCACCACGTACCGGCGGATGGCCGAGGACGCGGTGGACGCCGCCGTCGCGGCCCGCGGTCTCGGCGCCGGCCCCTCCTCGACGGCGTCCCTCCCGCTGGTCGGCGCCGCGTCCCCCGGGGCTCTCGACGCACTGGAGGCCCCGCGTCACCTGGTGCGGCGCTACGGCACCGAGGCGCCCGCCGTCCACGCGCTCGGCGTCCGTGACGCCCGGCTCGGCGAGCCGGTGCTGCCCGGACACCCCGTCACCGGGGCCGAACTGCTGTGGGCGGTGCGCCACGAGGGCGCCCTCGACGAGGCCGACGTGCTCGACCGCCGTACCAGGATCGGGGTGGTCCCGGCGGACCGGGAGGCGGCGCTGGAGACCGTGCGGAACCTGGTCGGGAAGGGCCTGGTCCGCAAGAGCTGACCCACCGGGACCGGGCCGGCCCCGGCTCGGCGCGCATATCCAGACATAGCCATCTATGCTCCATTTGCGTGACCCATATGTTCGACGAGCTGGTGGAGAAGCAGCGCGCGGCCGACCAGGCGCACAGCCGGGTCGAGGAACTGCGTGCCGCGTACGGCCCGCCCACCCAGCAGGGCGGCTGGACCGGGCAGCAGACGAATACGTACGAGACCGCGTGGCGCGCCTGGCGGGACCTGGCCCGCGAGGCGCAGGCCTCGGTCACCGAGTACGCGAAGGAGTCGGGGCAGACGCGCACCGAGATCGAGGCGCACGTCCAGCAGACGGCGAGCCGGTCCCGGCACTAGAGCGGCTCGCACACGGCGCCTGCTCAGACGGGCAGCGCCTCGATCACCGAGATCGGCGACGGGTGCGGCATGCGCCGCACCTCCGCCACGCAGAAGCCCGCGCGCCCGCACAGCGACCGGTACTCCGCCTCGGTGCGCTCGCGGCCGCTCACGTTCGCGAGCATGTGCAGGTCGCCGATGTACATCACCGACGGCACCGAGCCGTCGACGGTCTCCGGCATCACCACTTCGATGATCAGCAGCCGCCCCTCGCGCCCCATCGCGGCCCTGACGTTGGCGAGGATCGTGGTCGCCCGGGCGTCGTCCCAGTCCTTGACGACGCCCTTGAGCAGATAGACGTCCGACCCCGCGGGCACGGAGACGAAGAAGTCGCCGGTGACCACCTTCCCACGGCCGGCGACGCCGGCGGCGGTCAGGACCGGGCCCGCCTCGGCCGCGCCCTGCGGGGTCTCGAACAGCACGCCGCGCAGGTGCGGATGGGCCGCCAGGATCGCGGCGAGCAGGGTCCCGTCACCGCCGCCGACGTCGGTCACCGAGACGGCACCGACCAGGCCGAGTTGACCCTTGAGGATCTGCGCGGTCGCCCCCGTGCCCTGGCGCATCGCGGCGTTGAAGGCCCGCGACAAATCCGGGTGCGTCGCCAGGTGGCCGAAGAAGTCCGTGCCGAACAGCTCGTCGAAGGCGGCCCGCCCGGTGCGGACGCTGTCGTCGAGGTGGCTCCACACGCTGACCGTCGTACGGTCCAGGAACATCGCGACGAACGCCGCGACCGAGTCGGCGCGGTCGGTGCGCAGCAGCGCGCCGCGCGGGGTCAGGGCGAACACACCGGGCCGCACCTCGGCCGCCAGACCGGAGCCGGCCAGCGCGCGCAGCAGGCGGCGGGTGGCGTCCGGGTCGGCGCCCAGTTCGGCGGCGACGTCGGCGGCGTCCCGCTCCCGTTCGCCCAGCCGGTCGGCGACGCCGAGGCGGACCGCCGCCCCCAGCATCTGCGCCTCCATGTGTCCGAAGACCGTGGACATGAGGGCGTCGCGGTCCTCGGGCGTGGGCTCGGTCATCGCATCCCTCCGCGGACGACTGCGGGTACCCGGTCCATGGTCCATGGTCTCCCGCGGGAGCGTGCGTCCGCGCGCACGCCACGGCGGGGCCTGCGGGCCCGGACGGCGAAGGGGCGCCCGGACCGAGGTGGTCCGGACGCCCCTGGGCGTCAGCGCACGTACCGCCGTCGCGTGCGGGTCAGCAGGAACAGACCCGCGATCAGCAGCAGCGTGCCGGCCGCGGCGGGCCACAGGTTGGCGCCGGTCTCCGCGAGACCGCCTCCCTGGGACGCCTGCGGTTCGGTCTGGTTGCCGACCACGGAGCTGTCGCCGCCCGTGCCCTGGGCCTGGACCGAGGTGTCTCCCGCGTTGTTGCCGTCACTGCCGGAGCCGCCCTGGCCCGCGGCCGCCGCGGCGCCCTTGGAGGCCTTGGCCGAGGCGTAGACCCGGGGGTTCGTCGTGCTCGCCGCGGTGGGCGAGTCGTCGTTGCCCGGCTGCTGCGTCTCGGGCGCGGAGGTCGCGGGCTGCGCCGTCTGGTCGTCGGAGCCGCCGCCGGAGTTGTCCTGACCGGAACCACTGCCTCCGTCGCCCTTGCCGGAGCCGTCGTCGCCCGAGTTGCCCTTGTCGTCACCGGCGGGCGGCGTGGTGGGGTCCTCGGTCGGCTGGGCCGTCTGCGTGGGCTGGTCCGTCGGCTGCTCGGTGGGCTGGCCGGACGGCTGCTCAGTGGGCTGCTCGGTGGGCTGCTGGGTCGCACCGCCGCCCGAGCCCTGGTCGTCGCCGCCACCCGCGCCGCACTCACGGCCGCTGTTGATGCAGTTCGCGATCTTGTCGGCCAGACCGCCGGTCGTGATGCTGATGAAGTCGTCGTGGTCGGTGGCCGCCTTGTGCAGCTGCTCCGGGAAGCCGTCGACCGCGTACGCGTTCTTGACCTGGCCGTTCTCGACGGTCGGCGTCGGAACGTCGTACACCAGGCGCATCGTCAGCTGCGGTATCGCCTTGAAGCCGTTGCCGCAGGCACCGCTCGCCGGGTCCGCGAAGGCCACGTGCGTACGGTGGTTGGCGCTGTCTACGTTCCGGCCGTCCCAGCAGCTCTGGAAGGCGAAGGTGCGGACCACCTTGCTGCCCTGCGGACACAGCGGGTACTGCTCCGTGAGCTGGACCTTGTCCTCGAAGCCGGTGCAGCTCCAGTGCGCGTTGGCGTTGGCCAGACCGTTGGTCGTGGTCTTGGCGTCACCGGTGATGATGCGCAGGAACTGCGGCATCGCCGTGACCTTGCTGGTCGGGTTGCCGACGTACTTGATCTCGGCCTGCTGGGCGGTGAGGATCTTGCCGACGTTGCCTTCCTTGCCGCCGCCGTCCTGGTTCTGGTCGAACTCCTGCGTGCCGTCCTGCAGTCGCACCACGGGCCAGTAGTAGGCCGACAGGTCGTCCTTGTTCTGGCAGCTGGTGCCGCCCTGCAGGAAGGTGTCGTTGCTGGAGAAGGCGTTGATCTTCTGATTGCCGACGTAGTCGTGGGTGTGGTGCGCGCCGTTGGTCACGCCGGGCGCCACGATGACGTTGTCGGTGTTGAAGTTCTTGTTGGCGTTGACTCCGCACTGCGTGCTGAACGATCCGGTCGAGGCGCTGCCGGACTGCTGCGGCTTGGCCGGAACGTTCGGGGCCACCTTCGTGATGTCCACGAAGTCGGCCGCGACCGGGCCGTTGCCGCCCTGACCGCCGTTGCCCTGCTGCTGACCGCCGTTCTGCTGGCCGCCGTTCTGCTGCCCGCCCTGGTCCTGCGGCTGGCCGCTCTGGGAGGCGCCCGCGTCCTGGCCGCCGTTCTGGTCGTTCCAGGTGCGCATCGAGCAGCCGGCCATGTCGTCGAGCCCGTCGGGGCGCTGACCGGCCTGCTCCATGGTGTCGCCGATGCGGTCGAGCGTCTCGCTCCGCTTCTCCTTCAGCGGGTTCATCACCTGGTCGTCGGTGTAGCCGCTGTCCTGGCGCTGCTCCGGCGTCGCCGACTGGAGTCGCTGGTACGCCTCGGCCACCTGCTGGTCCAGGGAGGCGAGATCCTTGTCGACGTCTCCGCGCGCCTGGTCCGGCACCTCCGTCAACTTGCTGCCGACGTCGGGGCAGTCGATCGTGGCGGCCGCGGCGCTGCGCGTCTGTGCCGTCTCCGTGCCGTCCTCCGTCGCGGAGGCGTACACGTTGGCCGCCACGAGGCCGCCTCCACCCAGCATCAGCGCGAATGCGGCGAATGTCGCGCGGCGTGGGCCTGTCGGGCGTCTGCGCGTATTGCGTCCCACGAGAACTCTCCTACGGATCACGGTGGTCAGGCATGAAAATCCCTCGCTCCATACGGACGGCGGCCCGCGCGTGTTCAACCGCCCCACAGATTCATGGAGACCTCTCACGAATTCATACGAACCTCTGAGTAAGCGCGTGCACGCGCACACCGCCGCGCCGGTGCCGGGAGGTCACGCCTCCAGCCAGAACCCGGTCCGGTTCAGCCACAGTTCGAGCAGGTCAGCGTTACCGTGCATCTCGACGCCGGTCACGGGCCGCCGGTAGAGCAGCAGGAGAAGGTCCGTCACCGGCCCGCGCACCGTCACCGCGGCCTCCTGCGGTTCCGTGCTCCATGTCGGGCGGTCGTCGGTGAGGTCGACGAACCAGCGGCCGGTTCCCGGTGCTTCGAAATGGAGGGTGCGGCCGGGGCCGAGGAGGGCGGGGGCGGCCGGGGCCGGTTCGTACGCCTCGGGGACCGTGGAGAAGTCCAGCCACTCCTCCACCGCGTCGAGCGCGAGGTCGCCGTCGAGGGTGAAGGGCGCACCGGTCGCGAGGGCCGCGTCCGCGCGGTGGACCACGGTCTCGTGGGTCATTCTGCGCGCCCAGAACAGGACCGTGGAGCGCTCGTGGGCCGGTGTCCAGACCCGCGTGCCGCCTCCGGCGGCGCGCAGGGTGGCACCGAGTTCCGCGGCGCCCTCGCCGAGCCAGTCGACGAGCGCGTCGCCGTTCAGGTGGGCGAAGACGGACGGGTCGTCGACGGGGTCGCCCGGGACGGGTTCGGCGGCCCGCTTCCGTACGATCTCCTCCGCCCAGCGGTGGTCTCCTCCCACGTGCCGCAGCAGCCGGGCGACGTCCCAGCCGGGGCAGGTGGGCACCGGGGTGGCCGTGTCCGCACCCCGGATCTGCCGTGTGAGCAGGCCGGTCTGGTCGACGATCGCGCGGCAGTAGTCGTCGAAGGTCAGTGAAGTCACGCGTACATCCTGTCAGTCGGCCCGGCGCCGACCCTCGGACATCGCGTCGCTGCACACCCCCGCTACTTCTTGAACTCCCCCCGCCGCCTCATGCCTGCCCCATACGACACGTGTCACGTGAGCCGCACCGGCGGCTTCAACACCTGCATGCCTCAACTCCGCCCATCGGATACGTGCTTCATCTCTTGACGTGTCTGGTTCAGACCTTTAGGTTCCCGGACACGCAGCTTCACAGACACGCCCAAGGTTCAGCCACATGAACGGCCTTGGGTCGCACCCCCCACCGTCCGCTGCTGCCGAAAGGCTGTGACCCCCACACATGAGCACTCAACCCCGCACCCGGGCCGCCGCGTTGGGCGGCGGCCTCGCCATAGCCCTGATCGCCGTCTCCGCCGCGACCATGTCCGCCTCGCCCGCGGGAGCCGCCTCGCCCGCCGGAGCCGCCGCGTCCGCCCCGATGGCCGTGGCGCCGTACCTCTACAACGGCTGGGGCAACCCGCCCGACCCCACCGCGATCACCAACGCCACCGGCGTCAAGTGGTTCACCCTCGCCTTCGTCCTCAGCAACGGGAACTGCAACCCGCAGTGGGACGGCAGCCGTCCGCTCACCGGCGGCGTCGACCAGAAGACCGTCAACACCGTGCGCGGCAACGGCGGTGACGTCATCCCCTCCTTCGGCGGCTACAGCGGGAACAAGCTGGAGAGCTCCTGCTCCAGCGCGAGCGCGCTCGCGGGCGCGTACCAGAAGGTCATCGACGCCTACAAGCTGAAGGCCATCGACATCGACATCGAGGCCGACGCCTACAGCAGCCCCACCGTCCAGCAGCGCACGGTCGACGCGCTGAAGACCGTCAAGTCGAAGAACCCGGGCCTGAAGACCTACGTCACCATCGGCACCGACAAGACCGGCCCGGACACCAGCCTGATCAAGCGGGCCGCCTCCTCGGGGCTGACCGTCGACGCGTGGGCCATCATGCCGTTCGACTTCGGCGGCGCCGGCCAGAACATGGGCAACCTCACCAAGCAGGCCGCCGAGGGCCTGAAGAACGCCCTCAAGAGCGCCTACGGCTACAGCGACGACCAAGCCTACCGCGACATGGGCATCTCGTCGATGAACGGCATCACCGACAACAACGAGACCGTCACCGTCAACGACTTCAAGACCATCCTCGCCTACGCCCAGCAGCACCACCTGGCCCGTCTGACGTTCTGGTCCGCCAACCGCGACCGCCCCTGCAGCGGAGGCCCCGCCGACAGCTGCTCCGGCGTCGGCCAGTCCAACTGGGACTACACCCGCGTCTTCTCGCAGTACACCGGCTGAACTCGCCTACGGGCGTCCCGCGTTGCCACGCCGGGACGCCCCCCCGGTTGCCACCCCCCACACCCAAGAGAGTCAGCCGTGTTCCGAACCGGAAAACACGCCGGCATCCGCCGTCCGCGGATTCTGCCGGCCGCCCTCGTCCTCGCCGCCACCGGCTCCGGTGCCGCCGTGGTCCTGCCGCACCTCACGCAGGGCGCCCATGCCGCGGCGGCCGATCCCGACCTGGGCCCGAACGTCACCGTCTTCGACCCGTCGACCCCGGCCGGCACCATCCAGAACAGCCTGAACAGCACCTTCGAGCAGCAGGAGAAGAACCAGTTCGGCAGCGCCCGCAAGGCGTTCCTCTTCAAGCCCGGCACCTACGCCGCCGACGCCAACGTGGGCTTCTACACCCAGGTCGCGGGCCTCGGCCTGTCCCCCGACGACGTGAACATCAAGGGTGCGGTGCACGCCGAGGCGGACTGGTTCCAGGGCAACGCCACGCAGAACTTCTGGCGTTCGGCCGAGAACCTCTCGGTCACCCCGTCCTCCGGCACGGACCGCTGGGCGGTCTCCCAGGCGGCGCCGTACCGGCGTATGCATCTGCGCGGCAACCTCGCGCTGGACGACGGCGGTTGGTCCAGCGGCGGCTACCTCGCCGACACGAGGGTGGACGGCCAGGTCCGGTCGGGCTCCCAGCAGCAGTGGCTGACCCGCAACGCGCAACTCGGCAGCTGGACCGGTTCCAACTGGAACATGGTCTTCGTCGGCAGCCAGGGCGTCCCCGCGAACAGCTTCCCCAAGCCGCCGTACACCACGGTCGACAAGAGCCCCGTCACCCGTGAGAAGCCGTTCCTGTACGTCGACGGATCCGGCGCCTGGAAGGCGTTCGTGCCCGCGGCACGCACCAACTCCGCCGGTGTCAGCTGGAGTTCGGGCACGCCCGCGGGGACCTCGCTGCCGCTGTCCGACTTCTTCATCGTCAAGCCGGGCGCGACCGCGGCCCAGATGAACGACGCGCTCGCGGCGGGCAAGCACCTGCTGATCACGCCAGGTGTCTACCACCTCGACCAGACCCTGAAGGTCACCCGGCCCGACACGGTCGTTCTTGGCCTCGGGCTCGCCACGCTCGTCCCCGACCACGGCATCACCGCCATGACGGTCGCCGACGTGAGCGGCGTCCAGCTCGCCGGCCTGCTCATCGACGCCGGTACCGCCAACTCGAAGCAGGTGCTGGAGATGGGCCCGAGCGGGTCGTCGGCGGACCACTCCGCCGATCCCAGCTCGCTGCACGACGTGTTCTTCCGCGTCGGCGGCGCGGGCGTCGGCAAGGCCACCACCAGCCTGACGGTCAACAGCGACGACGTCATCGGCGACCACCTGTGGATCTGGCGCGCCGACCACGGCGACGGCGTCGGCTGGAACACCAACACCGCGGACACCGGACTCGTCGTCAACGGCGACGACGTGACGATGTACGGCCTGTTCGTCGAGCACTTCCAGAAGTACCAGACCGTCTGGAACGGCAACGGTGGGCGCACGTACTTCTACCAGAACGAGATGCCCTACGACCCGCCGAACCAGGCGGCCTGGACGAACGGCTCCACGCAGGGCTACGCCGCCTACAAGGTCGCCGCCTCCGTCACCAGCCACCAGGTCTACGGCTTCGGCAGCTACTGCTACTTCAGCACGAACCCGGGCGTGACGGCCGAGCACGCCATCGAGGCCCCGGGCAGCCCGAACGTCCGCTTCAGCGACATGGTGACCGTCTCCCTCGGCGGCACGGGCACCATCCGCCACGTCGTCAACGACCGCGGTGGACCGTCCAACGCGTCCACCAACGTGGCGAACCTCGTCAGTTACCCCTGACCGGACCCGACAGTCACCCCTGACCGGACCCGACCCGGACCTGGCCCCAAGAGGAGGCATCCCGCGATGCACGCCATAAGATCCGGCACTCTCCGCATCCTCGCACTGCTGGCGATCCTGCTGACGGCGCTGTCGGTGCCCCGCGCCCACGCGGCGGCCCAGCCGTTCAAGGTGCTCGCCCTCTACAACGGCACCTACGACGCGGCGCACATCAGCTTCGTCCACGAGGCCAACCAGTGGTTCCCGCAGCAGGCCGCGCAGAACGGCTTCACCTACACGGCCAGCAACAACTGGGACCTGCTCGCCAACGGCGGCGTCAACGGCTACCAAGTCGTCCTGTTCCTGGACGACTTGCCGCAGACCGCCGCGCAACGCACCGGATTCGAGAACTACATGCGCGGCGGCGGCGCCTGGATGGGCTTCCACGTCTCCGCCTTCACCACGGACGCGCAGAGCTGGAGCTGGTACCACAACCAGTTTCTCGGCAGCGGCAACTTCGTCTCCAACACCTGGGGTCCGACCACCGCCGTCCTGAAGGTCGAGGACCACACCAACTCCGCGACCAAGAACCTGCCGGACACGTTCACCTCGTCCGTCAGCGAGTGGTACAGCTGGTCGAACGACCTGCGCAAGAACCCCGACATCAAGATCCTCGCCTCCGTCGACCCGAGCAGCTTCCCGCTCGGCACCGACCCGAACCAGAGCTGGTACAGCGGCTACTACCCGATCCTGTGGACCAACACGAAGTACCGCATGCTGTATGCCAACTTCGGCCACAACGCGATGGACTACGCCACCAACACCACCTTGTCGTCGACCTTCGCCAGCGCGACCCAGAACCGCTTCCTGCTGGACGGGCTGAAGTGGCTGGGCGGTGCGGACACCGGCCAGCCGCCGTCCGACTCGATCTCGGAGACCGCCTGGTACACGGTGCGCAACACCGGCAACGGCACCTGTGTCGACGCCAAGGCGGCCGCGACCGCCAACGGCACGGCGATCCAGCAGTACGCCTGCAACGGCACCACCGCGCAGCAGTACCAGTTCCGCACCACCGACAGCGGCTACGTCCGCGTCTCCGCGCGCGGCAACGCGCAGCAGGTCCTCGACGTCACCGACCGCTCCACGGCGGACAACGCGCCGGTCCAGCTCTGGTCGTACTCGGGCGGTCAGAACCAGCAGTGGCAGCCGGTGCGGGAGGCGGCCGGCCGCTACCACTTCGTCGCACGGCACAGCGGCAGGTGCCTGACCGCGGCCGCGGCGGCGACCGACGGCGTCCAGCTCACCCAGCGCTCCTGTGACGGCTCGGCCGCACAGAGCTTCCAGCTCACCGCAGAGAGCTAGCGCCTGCCGGACGCCGCACGGCAGGGCACCACCACCGTTCACCCCTCCTTCATCACACCGACCCGACGGGCGCTCCCCTTTCATCCGACGGACTCATAACCTGGCGCCGGCCCGGAACTCCCTCCGGGCCGACGTCCCGTCATCGAAAGGCGATCCACGCATGCGCCTTCAACGGCTGCGCGCAGCAAGACGATTCGGTGCGCGAACCGCGGCTGTGCTCCTGACCACGGCCGTGGCCCTGAGCGTTCCGTTCCCGTCCGCGGGGGCCGACGCCGCAGAGCGCCCCTCCTCGCTCGTCGACCCGCTGATCGGCTCCTCGGGCGGCGGCAACACCTATCCCGGTGCCACCCTCCCGTACGGGATGATCGCCTGGTCGCCGACCAGCACCACCGGCGACCAGACGAGCACCGGAGCGGCCAACGGCTACGAGTACAACGCCACCCGCATCCGCGGTCTGAGCCTGACCCACGTCAACGGCGCAGGCTGCAATCCCGGCGCGGCGGGGGACGTACCGATCATGCCGTTCGTGGGCGACGTGACGTCCTCGCCGTCCGCGGACACCAAGGACGCCGTGTACGCGGCGAACTTCTCGCACGCCGACGAGAAGGCGGCACCCGGCCGCTACACCCTGGGCCTCGCCTCGGGCGCGAAGGCCGACCTCGCCGTCAGCAGGCGCGCGGGTGCCGCCGACTTCACCTTCCCGAGCGACCGGCCGGCCAATCTGCTCTTCCGCGTCTCCAACTCCCTGAACGGCAGCGAGGACGCGCACGTCGACATCGACGCCGCGCACCGCAAGGTGACCGGCTGGGTGCTCACCGGCGCCTTCTGCGGCCGCCGCGCCAACGGCGGCGTCAACAACCGCAAGAGCTACTACAGGCTGTACTTCAGCGCTTCCTTCGACCGCGCCTTCTCCTCTACCGGAACCTGGAAGGACGGCACCGTCTCCCCCGGCGCGACGTCCGCCTCCGGCGGCGAGGGCTATGCGACGGGAGCGGACCGGGCCGGCCGCGGCTCCGGCGGCTGGGTCGGCTTCGACACGAGCGCCGACAACGATGTCCACATGCGGATCGGCATCTCCTACGTCAGCCGGCAGGGCGCCGAGGCCAACCTGCGCGAGGAGATCCCCGCGCACGCGAGCGTCGGGCAGGTCGCCGAGGCGGGCGCCCGGGCCTGGGACCGCGAACTGGACGTGGTGCGGGTGCGGGGAGGCAGCGCCGCCCGCCGCCAGACCTTCTACACCGCGCTCTACCACGCCCTCATGCAGCCGAACCTGATCAGCGACACCGACGGCCGCTACTGGGGCATGGACCAGGCCGTCCACCGCCTCGCGCGCGGGCAGCGCGCCCAGTACAGCAACTTCTCGGGCTGGGACCAGTACCGGGCCCAGATCCAGCTGCTCGCCCTGCTGAAGCCCACGGTGGCGGGCGACTTCGCCCAGTCGCTCTACAACTTCGCGCGGCAGAACGGCGGAGTGTGGGACCGCTGGGTGCACATCAGCGGCGCCACCCACGTCATGACCGGCGACCCGTCGGCGGCGACGCTGGCCACCTTCTACGCCATGGGCGTGCGCAACTTCGACTACCGGGGCGCCTTCGACTCCCTGGTCCGCCAGGCCACCGTGCCCCACCCCGACGGCCTCTCGGACGCCGGCTGCCCCGGCCAGTGCGTCGGCCAACGGCCCAACCTCGCCCAGTACTTGAGCTCCCACTACGCCGCCCAGGACGTGTGCCACTGCTGGGGCGGGGCCGCCGAGACCCTGGAGGACGCCGTCGCCGACTCCGCGCTCGCCCGGTGGGCGAAGCTCCTCGGCCGGGACACCGAGGCGAAGGTCTTCACCGAGCGGGGCGCCTACTGGCGCAACGTGTTCAACCCCGGCACCGGCTACGTCCAGGCACGCAAGGCCGACGGTTCGTGGGTGACACCGTTCAGCCCGGGCAGCGACCTCGGCTTCGCGCAGGGCACGAGCGCGACGTACACCTGGATGGTGCCGCAGGACGTGCAGGGCCTGGCGGACGCGATGGGCGGCCGTGCCGCGGCGGCCACCCGCCTCGACGGCTTCTTCCACAAGCCCGACGGCTCCTGGTCGGTGCGCGGCGGCGACGCACTGCGCTACGACCCCACCAACGAGCCCGGAATCCACGCCCCTTGGCTCTACAACGCCCTGGGGCAGCCCTGGAAGACGCAGGCGACCGTGCGGCAGATCGTCGACACCGTCTACGGCACGGGCCCCTCCGGCCTGCCCGGCAACGACGACCTCGGCACCATGTCCGCCTGGTACGTCTTCTCCGCGCTCGGCGTCTATCCGCAGACACCGGGCACGGCGCGACTCCTGCTGGGCGCCCCGGTCTTCCCGTCCGCGGTGATCGACCGGCCCGGCCGCAAGGACGTCGTGATCACCGCGCCGGACGCCGACGACACGCACCTCTACGTCGACGCCGTACGCCTCGACGGCCGGCCTCTGGAGCAGTCGTGGACCGGGCCCGGCCTGACGCTCTCCGGCGGGCGGCTCGACATCCGGCTCGCGCAGCAACCGGACACCGGGTGGGCGACCGACCCCGGCACGCTGCCCGAGTAGCGGACGCCACCGGCGCGGCCCCGATGCCCGGGGCCGCGCCCGGCCCGTACGGGCGTTCCCTACGATGACCCGGTGACGAGTGACACCCCCACCCGGTCCGGCGTCGACGCGGGCGCCCGCACGGCGGTCCGGCCCGGCCCCGCTCCCTGGGCGCAGCGACTGCGCCGGTTCGGCGGCACAGCGGCGCCCCGGACCGACACCCGGGCCCGCCTGGTCCCGCCCTTCCCCGAACCGGACACGCGACTGTGGGAATGGCTGGGCCTCGGGCCCCGGCCGGCCCGGCGCCTCGCCCGGGCCACCGGCTGGCTGGGACCGCTGCTCGTCGCCGTGATCGCGGGCGCGCTGCGCCTCTGGCACCTCGGCAGCCCGCGGGCGGTCGTCTTCGACGAGACGTTCTACGCCAAGGACTCCTGGTCGATGCTGCGGCTCGGCTACGAGGGCACCTGGCCGGACCGCAAGGTCGCCGACCCGCAGATCCTGGCGCACCCTCAGGTGATCCCCCTCTCGGACGCCGGCAGCTTCGTCGCGCATCCGCCCATGGGCAAGTGGGTGATCGCCGTGGGAGAGGGCCTGTTCGGGCTGGACCCGTTCGGCTGGCGGTTCATGACGGCGCTGCTCGGCACGCTGTCCGTGCTCATGCTGTGCCGAATAGGGCGCCGCCTGTTCCGCTCGACGCTGCTGGGCTGCCTGGCCGGCGCGCTGCTCGCGGTTGACGGCCTGCACTTCGTGATGAGCCGCACCGCGCTGCTCGACCTCGTGGTCATGTTCTTCGTGCTGGCGGCGTTCGGCTGTCTGCTCGTCGACCGGGACAGGGCACGGGCCCGGCTGGCGGCCGCCCTGCCCGTCGACGAGGACGGCTTCGCGCGCCCCGACGCCCACACCGGCGACCACGCCGGAACGGGCCCGCGCCCGTGGCGCCTCACGGCCGGCGTCCTGCTCGGGCTGGCCGCCGCGAGCAAGTGGAACGGCCTGTACGTCCTCGTCTTCTTCACGGCCCTGACCGTCCTGTGGGACGTCGGCTCCCGGCGCGTGGCCGGCGCCCACAGCCCCTACCGCGCGGTGCTGCGCAAGGACGCCGCCTGGTCGGTGCTGTCCATGGTCCCGGTGGCCGTCCTGACGTACCTGGCGACCTGGACCGGCTGGTTCCTGTCCGACAAGGGCTACGACCGCCACTGGGCGGACGGGCGCGGCGGCACCTGGTCCTGGATCCCGGCACCGCTGCGCAGCCTGTGGCACTACGAGCACGCCGTCTACCAGTTCAACGTCGGCCTGCACACCCCGCACCGCTACCAGTCCAACCCCTGGAGCTGGCTGGTCCAGGGGCGGCCCGTGGCGTTCTACTACGAGTCGCCGAGGCCCGGGCAGGAGGGCTGCCACGCCGCCGCCGGCTGCTCGCAGGAGATCCTGGGCCTGGGCACCCCGCTGCTGTGGTGGGCGGGCTGCGCCGCGCTCGTCTACCTGCTGTTCAGGTGGGCACTGCGCCGCGACTGGCGCGCGGGCGCCGTGCTGTGCGCGGTCGGCGCGGGATACCTCCCCTGGTTCAACTACCAGGACCGCACGATCTTCTCCTTCTACGCCGTCGTGTTCGTGCCGTTCCTGTGCCTCGCCGTGGCCATGATGGTGGGCGCGCTGCTCGGGCCGCCCGGGGCTGACGAGCGGCGGCGGCTGGTCGGCGCGGTGAGCGCGGGCGTGCTGGTGCTGCTGATCGCCTGGAACTTCATCTACTTCTTCCCGCTCTACACCGGGCAGACGATCCCGTACGCCGACTGGCACGCGCGGATGTGGCTGGACACCTGGATCTGACGCGGGAGTTGACGGGCCCGGCCGTCACAACGTCTCCAACTCCCCTGTGGTACGGCCGAGATAGGTGACCGGGCCGGGGTCCGGCACGTCGATCTCCCGGAAGCCCAGCCGGTCGTAGAACGCCCGGGCCGGGATGTTGGCCGTGACCATGCACAGGTGCACGGCGGGGACGCCCTGTCCGTGCAGGGCCGCGAGGAAGGTCCGCATCAGCGCACGCCCGTACCCGCGCCCCTGCCAGGGGGGCAACAGGTCGATGTGCAGATGGGCCGGATAGGCGGTCACCTCGGGGACGATCATCCGCTCGGGGTGGTGCAGCAGCGCGATCATCGCCTCGTCCGGGGTCCGTGGCTCGCCGGCCGGCTCGGGGTAGCGGTCGGCGACGAGCGGCAGCCACTTCTCCCGGAAGGCGTCGACGAAGCGGGGCGTGTCGGCGGTCCCGAGGACGTACCCGACGGCCTGCCCCTGCCCGTCGTCCAGCACGAAGGCCAACTCCGGTTCCAGATGGGCGTACGGCGCCGCGAAGTTCACCGGGAAGATGGTGGGGTCCGCGTAGAAGGGCCGGCTGTCCTGGCCGTTGTGGGCGGTGCGGATGCAGATGTCATCGAGGGCGTCGCGGTCGTCGGGACGGTAGGGGCGGATGGCGGGAGTCGTCGTCATCGCAGCATCCTGCCTCGCTTGGGAGCGCTCCCACAAGGAGCGTGGGGGGGGAGGGGGGGGGGTGGGGGGTGCCTTTGGGGGGGGGGTGCCCCCCCGGCCGTGGGCCCCGACGTCAGGTGCCGGGGCCGTGTACGCGGAGCGCCGGCGGGGCTATTCCAGAAGCTCCGCGTACGAGCCCATGGCCAGGGCGATGTCCGCCTGGGCCCAGAACCGGTGGTACGTGAACGAGGGCGCCGCCCCGCCCGCCAGATACGCCTGGATCTTCGACCAGGCCGGGTCGTTCTTGTAGAAGGACCTGAGCGAGGCGAACGTCGACGAGGAGTTGATCGCGTCGCCGTTCGGCATCGTGCCGCCGAAGCCGCTCGGGACGTACACGCCGTCGTCGAACCGGTTGTAGTCGGCGCGGGTCTCCGGGACGGCGATCCCCAGGCCGTCCTGGTAGTGGTCCCACATGCCGTCCAGCAGCGCCTTGGCGGTCGTCTTCGCCTGTGTGTCACCGGACCTGGCGGCGTAGTACGTCAGCGTCTTGGCGTACGCCGCCGCCACGCCGACGTCGTTGGTGTAGTCGGCGACGGTGACGTGAAGTCCGGTGTTGGCACCGGGACTTGACGCGTTCCAGGTGTCGGGCCGGCCCGACCACTGGAGCGTGGAGGGGATCAGGTAGGTGCCGTCCGGGTTGATCGTGGTCCTGGACAGCGCCCAGTCGACCCACTTGTCGAGGATCGCCTTGGCGGCAGCGTTCCCCGTCTGCTGGTAGTACTCGGCGACCCGTTCCATCGACCACGCCTGGAAGCCGAACCACTGGTTGGACGGCGGGTCGTGGTAGACGGGCTGCTGGTCGTAGTACATGCCGTAGAAGGTCGGCGTACCGGCCGGCGGGGTCGCGTAGCGGCCCGCCCAGCTGTTGGTCGCGCCGCCCGCGATGGCGCCCTCGTCCGACTGCAGCCAGCGGTAGAACTCCAGCTGCCGGGTGAGCGAGGTGCTCCAGTCGGAGGCCCCCGTCGAGGACTTGGGCTTCAGATCGGCGTACGAGCTCAGCGCGTACGCGGCGAGCGGGTTCTGGTAGCCGCCGTGGACGTGGCTGGAGCCGATGCGCCAGGCCCAGCCCGCGGCGGTGTCGGTCGCGCCGCCCCAGGCGTAGTACCAGGACAGCAGGTAGTGCGAGGCGTCCTTGCCGGTGCCGGCCGCACAGGCCGACGGCCCCACGCAGTTGCCGATCTTCTTGAAGTACTTGTCGTACATCGCGTAGCGCAGGTAGTCGCCCATCTTCGCGGCCTTGCCGACGGTCGCGGAGACGTCACCGCCCTTGCCCTGCTGCTTGGCCCACACGTCGGCCCAGTACGCGGCCTGCACGGCGCGCGCGTCGGCGTCCGGGGCATCCGTGTACTTCCACTGCCTGGCGTAGGACGAGTCGCCGGTGAACAGGTCCAGGTACCCGTTCGTGCCGCCGTACTTGAAGGCGTCGCAGGTCGGCTGCGGCACCGTCTCCCACACCGACTCCTGCGCACCGCGCTGGAAGGTGTTGATGTACGACGGGCCGTCCGCCGCAGGGCCGCCCTCGCAGGTGCCGCCGGGGGAGTCGCCGTAGCCGTAGACGTTGTCGACGTCCTGCAGCCAGTGCATGCCGTAGACGTCGTCCGTGCCGTACGCGCTCTTCAGCTCGCCCGCGATCGGGTCGGGGCCGACGGAGACCGACGTGTCGAGCTTCGCCGGGTACTCGTTCGGGGTGTCGAGCTCGGGCGCGTAGGTGGCCGGTTTCGAGGCGTTGTAGAAGGAGTTGGTCGGCTGGTCGGCGTGGGTGGGGATCATGTACTTCTCCATGAGGGCCCACGCGCCGTTGAACTTGGACCAGTCACCGGTGACCTTGCCGTACATGGCCTGCAGCCAGAGAAGGTAGCTGTAGGCCTCCGACGTGGTCTCATGACCCTGGTCCGGGGCCTCCACGATCAGCGTCTCGACCGAGTGGTAGGGAATGCCCTCGGGCGAGAAGTAGCCGTTCGCCGGGTCGGTGATCTTCCCGTAGAGATCCAGGAAGCGGGCGTCGTACGCCTTCGAGGCCGCCAGCTCGGTCACGGTGACGGTGGCCTTGCTGTGGCCCGCCGCCGTCGACTCGAAGGACGCCGAGCCGGTGCCGGAGGAGTCCGCGGTGACGGTCACCGTCTGCGCGGTGCTCCAGTTGGCGGGTGTGAAGGTGAGCGTCGCGCCGCCGGTGACCGACAGGCCGGTGGTACCGCTCGCGCGGGCCGTCGTCACCGTCACGTTCGCGGACGGCTGCGTCGACAGCTTCACCGCGTACGTGCCCGACCTGCCCTGCTGGACGCCCAGTTGGGTGGGCGAGGCGACCACCGCGGGACCCGAGGCGATCGTGATGCCCACCGGCGTCGAGTCCGCCGAGGCGCCCAGGCTGTCGTACGCCTTCGCCACCAGGGAATGGCCGCCCACGGTCAAGCCGGTGGCCGAGAACGTGTACGGCGCGCTGGTGTCCGTGCCCAGCAGGGTCGTGTCGTCGTAGAACTCGACCTTGCTGACGGTGGCGTTGTCGGCCGCCACGGCGGTGGCCGCGAGCGGCACCGCCTCGCCCTGCGAGTACACCGCGCCCGAGGTGGGGCTGGTCAGCACGGTGACCGGCGGCTGATGGGCGCCGGCGCAGGTGGTGCCGTTGACCGCGAAGGATGCCGGGGCGGTGTTGGCGCCGCTGTAGGTGAACTGCGCACCGGTGGAGACGGCGGCACCCGCGGCGATCTTCGCGTTGTAGCCGGCGTCCTGCACGCTGATCGACTGGCCGGACTGGGACCAGGTGCCGTTCCAGCCGTTGGTGAGCTTCTGGTTGCCGCCGTAGGCGTACGTCAGCGTCCAGCCGTCGATGGCGTCCGTGCCGCGGTTGGTGAGGGTCAGGTCCGCGGTGAAGCCGGAGCCCCAGTCGTTCGTCCTGTAGTCGACACTGCACTGGAGTGCGGCCGCGTGAGCGGGAGTCGGACCGCTGCCGAGCATGGTCAGCGGAAGTGCCAGGGCCGCCACGACAGCGGTCCAGAGCCGCCGCACGGCTCTGCGTCTCCTTCTGGGGTGCATGTGCTGGTTCCTCCTTGCGGCTCGGAGACGTGGGGGCGGAGCAACAAGCCTTGAACCAGTGGGAGCGCTCCCATAGTGGGGAAGGGGGTGGGAGCGGTCAAGGTGCTTGAAGAGTCGAAAAGATTCGACAGGGCCGAGTTGAGGGAAAGTCAGCGAACTTTCGTAACTCCCCTGTCCTTCGCCGTCACTTGGCGCTAGCTTCGAAGGCACCAGTGGGAGCGATTCCATCAGTCGACGCGTCCGTCACGGCGCGCCCGAGCTGCAAGGAGTCGCTCATGCGACACCTCCCGCGTTCAGTACTTTTAGCCGTCGCCGGAGCGGTCGGACTTGTCGGGTCCATGACCATTCCGGTCGTCACGGCGCAGGGAGCCGCGCCCGCCTGCTCGGTGGAGTACTCCGTCACCGGGCAGTGGGACACCGGCTTCCAAGGTGCCGTCAAGGTCACCAACAACACCGCCGCCATGAGCAGTTGGAGCCTCAGCTTCGACTTCGGAGGCGGCCGGAAAGTCACCCAGGGCTGGAACGCCAAGTGGTCCCAGTCCGGCACGACGGTGACCGCGGCGAACGAGAGCTACAACGGCTCGCTCGCCACCGGCGCGAGCGTCAGCGCCGGGTTCCTCGCCTCCTGGCCGGGGTCGGGGAGCAACGCCGCACCGACGTCGTTCAAGCTCAACGGGACGACGTGCAACGTGGATTCCGAGCCCACGCCGCCGCCCACCGACCCGCCCGCGAGCACCTCGGCACCCGCCCTGCACGTCGCGGGCAGCAAGCTCGTGGACGCCGGCGGCGCCACGCGCCGGCTGCTCGGCGTCAACCGCTCCGGCGGCGAGTTCATGTGCGTCCAGGGCCGCGGCATCTTCGACGGGCCGGTCGACGACGCCGCGATCCAGGCGATCGCCGACTGGAAGGCCAACGTGGTCCGCATCCCGCTCAACGAGGAGTGCTGGCTGGGGCTTTCCAACATCCCGTCGCAGTACGGCGGCGCCGGCTACATCGGCGCGGTCAAGGATCTGGTGGCCCGCGTCGAGGCGCACGGCATGACGCCGATCGTCGAACTGCACTGGACCTACGGGCAGTACACCGGCAACTCGTCGGGCTGCTCCGACATCCACGCCACCTGCCAGAAGCCGATGCCGGACGCGCAGTACACGCCGTCGTTCTGGTCGTCGGTGGCGAACACCTTCAAAGCCGACCAGGCGGTCGTGTTCGACCTGTTCAACGAGCCGTACCCGGACCGGGCGACGTCCAGCGCCACCGACGCCTGGAAGTGCTGGAGGGACGGCGGCAGCTGCCCCGGCATCGGCTACGAGGTGGCCGGAATGCAGGACATCGTCGACGCGGTGCGCGGCACCGGCGCGAAGAACGTCGTCATGGCCGGCGGTCTCGCGTACTCCAACGACCTGAGCCAGTGGCTGACGTACCGGCCCAGCGATCCGGCCGGCAATCTCGTCGCCGCCTACCACGTCTACAACTTCAACACCTGCTCGAACGAGAACTGCTGGAACTCCACGCTGGCCCCCGTCGCGGCCCAAGTGCCGCTGGTGGCAGGGGAGATCGGGGAGAACACCTGCGCGCACTCCTTCGTCGACCAGGTCATGAAGTGGTTCGACGACCGAGGTCTCTCCTACCTCGGCTGGACCTGGAACACCTGGGACTGCTCCTCCGGTCCCTCGCTCATCTCCGGTTACGACGGAACCCCCACGTCGTACGGCGTCGGGCTGCGCGACCACCTGCGTGCCCTGAACGGATGATCCTCTACAGGACAGGAAACCCGCACTCATGAGCCGTACCAGAACAGCGTTACTCACCAGTCTGGCGCTGATCGCCGCGTCCGCCGGGACGGCGGTGGCCGTCGTCCCCTCGGACACCGCGCTCGCCGCCGCGCCCTGCACGGTGGACTACACGGTGCAGAACCAGTGGGACACCGGCTTCACCGCCGCCGTGACGGTCACCAACAACAGCTCCGCCAAGAGCAGTTGGGCGGTGAAGTGGTCGTACGCCGGAAACCAGAAGGTCACCAGCGGCTGGAACGCGAAGATCACCCAGAGCGGCACCGCCGTCACCGCGGCCAACGAGACCTACAACGCCACGCTGGGCGCGGGCGGTTCGGTGAGCTTCGGCTTCAACGGCAGCTACAGCGGGACCAACGCCGTGCCGGCCACCTTCACGCTCGACGGCGTGACCTGCAACGTCGACTCCACCGATCCGACCGATCCCACGGACCCGACCGATCCGTCCGGACCGGGCGCCAAGGTCGACAACCCCTACAGCGGCGCCAAGGTGTACGTGAACCCCGAGTGGTCCGCGAAGGCCGCCGCCGAGCCGGGCGGCAGCCGTGTCTCCAACCAGCCCACCGGCGTCTGGCTCGACCGCATCGCCGCGATCGACGGCGTGAACGGCGGCATGGGCCTGCGCGACCACCTCGACGCGGCCCTGCAGCAGAAGGGCAGCGGCGAGGAGGTCGTCCAGCTGGTCGTCTACGACCTGCCGGGACGTGACTGCGCGGCCCTCGCCTCCAACGGCGAACTCGGCCCGACGGAGATCGACAAGTACAAGACGCAGTTCATCGACCCGATCGCGGCGATCCTGTCCGACAGCAAGTACAGCTCGCTCAGGATCGTCACCACCATCGAGATCGACTCGCTGCCCAACCTGGTCACCAACACCGGCGGCCGGGCGACGGCGACCCCGCAGTGCGACACCATGCTCGCCAACGGCAACTACGTGAAGGGCGTCGGCTACGCGCTCGCCAAGCTCGGCGCGATCCCCAACGTCTACAACTACATCGACGCCGGCCACCACGGCTGGCTCGGCTGGGACGACAACTTCGCCCCCTCGGCCACCCTCTTCCACCAGGCGGCCACCAGCGAGGGCGCGACCGTCGACGACGTGCAGGGCTTCATCACCAACACGGCGAACTACAGCGCCCTGAAGGAGAACAACTTCACCGTCAACGACACGGTGAACGGCACGACCGTGCGCCAGTCCAAGTGGGTCGACTGGAACCGGTACGTCGACGAGCTGTCGTACGCGCAGGCCTTCCGCACCCAACTGGTGTCGGCCGGCTTCAACTCCTCCATCGGCATGCTGATCGACACGTCCAGGAACGGCTGGGGCGGCAGTGCCCGGCCCACCGGACCGGGCGCCACGACCAGCGTGGACACCTATGTCGACGGCGGCCGCTACGACCGCCGGATCCACATCGGCAACTGGTGCAACCAGTCCGGAGCCGGCCTCGGCGAGCGCCCGCAGGCCGCACCGGCGGCCGGGATCGACGCCTACGTGTGGATGAAGCCGCCGGGTGAGTCCGACGGCTCCAGCACCGCCATCGCCAACGACGAGGGCAAGGGCTTCGACCGGATGTGCGACCCGACGTACACGGGCAACGCCCGCAACGGCAACAGCATGTCGGGCGCGCTGGCGAACGCTCCGCTGTCGGGGCACTGGTTCTCGGCGCAGTTCCAGCAGTTGATGACGAACGCGTACCCGCCGCTGTAGGACGCCGGTTGCGCTGAGACGGCGACTGCGGGCCGTTTGCGGCTGGTCGCGCAGTTCCCCGCGCTCCTGAGGTACGCCGGGGTCACCCCTCGTGGGCCAGGCCCCGGCGGATCGCGAACTCCACCGCCGAGTAGTCGCCGTCGGTGCGCTCCAGCTCGTACGGGACCGCCGGCATCAGCGGTGGCTGGGCCATGAAGCGAGGGCGGCTGCCGTGATGCGGCTGGGCCGCGTGCACGAGGAAGGGGTGGCACAGGTAGACGTCGCCTGGCCGGCCGGTGGCGTGGGCGAGGGGCCGGTCGGCGGACGCCTCTACGATCTGCGGGGCGACCTCCAGCATCGATACGCCCTCCTCGCCGTACGGCTCCAGGATGGGCGGCACGTCGAGGTGCGAGCCGATCCGGATACGGGTGGGCGCGTCCTCGTCGGTCACCTCCGAGAAGAGGAAGAGCATCAGCAGCGCGCGGTCGCGCGAGCGCAGATTGGTGTGGTACCAGCGGGTCTCCACGCCGTCCGGGAGATAGCTGCCCTCGATGTGCCAGCCGGCGTCGTCCGGCTCGTCGTGGTGCGGGAACCGCAGCGGGAAGCTGCCGAGCGAGTAGCGCGGCATCCAGCGGCCCTCGCCGACGATCAGGTCGAACGCCTCGTGCAGGACGGGGGAGTTGGCGGCCGCGGCGAACGGTCCCTGCGCCATGCCGCCGACCCAGACCACCGGGTCCTTCCACGTGGCGGAGTCCTCGGGGTCGTATCCCGTCTCCTGCCACAGCAGCCGTGCGCAGTCCTCGGCGACGCGCGGCGGGAACGCCCCCTCGATCTTGACGAATCCGTCCTGAAGGAACCTCTCCACCATCGTGTCGTCCATCGTGTCATCGTCGGGGACCCGCCCGGCGTCGCGCACCCCGTTTTCCCGCGCCACTTTTTGCTGCCGCGGCAACAGTGCTTGCCGTCGCCAGGGGCGTCGGCGCACCCTGGCCGGACGCGGACGAGAGGCTGACCACCATGGCGCACGGACACCACGAAGGACACCACGAGGGCCACGGCGGCCAAGGGGCCCCCGGAGGGCATCACCACGACCACACCGACGTCGACTGGGCCGAGATGGCCCCGATGCTGGAGTCGCAGGCGGAGCTGTTCGCGCCCCTGTACGAGCGGGCGCTGGCCTGGCTCACCGACAAGCAGACCGAGCCGGGGCTGATCGTGGACGCGGGCAGCGGGCCGGGTGTGGTCGCAGGTCTGCTCGCCGAGGCGTTCCCGGGGGCGCGCGTCGTCGCGGTCGACAGCTCCGAGCCGCTTCTCGAACGGGCCCGCGCACGGGCCGACCGGCTCGGCGTCGGCGACCGCTTCGACACGATCACCGGTGAACTCCCGGGTGTACTGGAAGAGTTGGACTACCCGGCCGATCTGATCTGGGCCAGCCGCAGCCTGCACCACCTCGGCGACCAGCGGGCCGCGCTCGCCGCCTTCGCCGACCGGCTCGCACCCGGCGGCACCCTCGCGATCCTGGAGGGCGGACTGCCCTCGCGGTTCCTGCCGCGCGACATCGGCATCGGCCGCCCCGGCCTGCAGGCGCGTCTCGACGTCCTGGAGGAGGAGTGGTTCGCCGAGATGCGCGCGAGCCTGCCCGGCTCGGTCGCCGAGACCGAGGACTGGGACGCCCTGATGACCGCCGCGGGCCTCAAGCCCACCGGCACCCGCACCTTCATGCTCGACCTGCCCGCCCCGGCCAGGGACCGGGCCCGCGCCTACGTCGCCGCCTTCCTCACCCGCCTGCGTGACGGCTTCGGCGACCACCTCGACGCCACGGACCGCGCCACCCTCGACCGCCTCCTCGACCCCGACGACAGGGCGAGCGTCCACCACCGCCCCGACGTGTTCGTGCTGGCGGCGCACACGGTGCACACGGCGGTCCACGCGATGTGAGGCGGCGGGACCGGCTCAACAGCGTCCGCGACGTGCGTACACCGTGACCCGCGCGCCCAGCACCTGCCGGGTCCCGCACTCCACGAAGTAGCGCGCCAGGACGCGCCGCTTGACGATCTCCTGCGGGGTCCGGTCCACGGGCCGCCCCGCCGGGTCGCGCAGGGCCACCACGCGCCGTGACGCGAGGAGGCGGGCGCGGATCACCGGGACCGCGAGCTCCGTGCCGTACAGCGTGCGGGAGGCGGACGGGGTGCGGTCCAGCGCCAGGTCGCGCAGGGCGCGGAAGGGCGCCGGGTCGGGGAGCGACCACACCCGGCGACGGGAGGGCAGATAGAGGACGCCGTCCGCGCCGTGGCCCGCCGTGCGGACGGCGGTGGCGATGGCGGTGACGTCGTCGGTGCGGCCGGCCGGCGTGCGCAGGGTGAGCGTCACCGGCAGCAGCGCGAGCAGGGACGCCGCGGCGGCCAGGACCGCCGTCGTGCGGATGCGGCCGCCCGCGAGCAGCAGCCGGTCGAGCGCCGCACCCAGCAGCAGTGCGGTGCCGGCCTGGGCGTAGAGGACGTAGCGGTCCACGTAGAGCGGCTTGGCCAGGGAGAGCAGCAGAAGCAGCAGCGGGGGGAGCAGGAGGAGGGGAAGCGCCAGGGCGGGCAGCTCCCTGCTGCCCGAGCGCCTGAGCAGCACCGCGCAGCCGATGCCCAGGGCGGCCACTCCGCCGAAGCCCGCGAGAGCGCCGGCGCCGACCCCGCCGATCCATGCCACCTGGTCGGACTGGCGCATGCTGAGCGCCGTGAGCGGGGCCAGGCAGGCGCAGACCGCGATCAGCACGCGCGCTCCTCTACGGCGGGTGCGTCCCGGCAGCGCGACGACGTGCGCCACGAGGGCCAGCACGGCGAACTCGTGCAGCACACAGGCCGTCAGCGCCACGGCGCCGTAGGCGGTCCAGGCCCCACGCGTACCGCTGCGGACCGCGCGCACGAGCAGATACGTCGCCCAGACGACGAGCGCGCACACCAGCGCGTACGAGCGTCCCTCCTGCGCGTAGCGCTGCACGGGAGGCAGCCACGCGAAGACGGCTCCCGCCGTCAGGCCGGCGCGCGGGCCGGCCAGACGGTGTCCCAGCAGCGCCACCGTCCCGGCCGCCGCGGCGGCCGCCGCCACCGAGGGCAGACGGAGCACGAGCAGCGGGTCGCGGCCGCCGCAGATCCCGAACAGGCCGTGCATCAGCAGGTAGTAGAGACCGTGCACGGCGTCCGCGTGGCCCAGCGTCGCCCACAGGTCCGGCAGCGGCCGCCGCGCCATGTCGTAGGTCACCGCCTCGTCCCGCCACATGCTGCCGCCGCGCCGTACGCCCCACAGGCCGAGCGCCAGTGAGAGGAGCGCCGGGAGGAGAACGGTGCGGGCCGGCGGGGCGGCGGGCGGGTCCGCCGGACCTGTCGGCGGGCGGGTCCGGCGGGGCGCCTGGGCGAGGGCAACGATGGCGGGCTCCGGTGCGTCGTGATGGGTGTGCACCGACGAGTCCAGAGGCCAGGGCGTTGTTGGGCAGCCCCGTTCCGGGCCGCCCAACAATTCCGCGGGGCCTCGTCCATGGACCCGGGAGCCGCGAGCGACGGGGGAGAAGCGCATGGGGCGCCGCGAGAAACCGCTGGATCCGGGCGCGGGGGCCGTGCAGCGGTTCGCGCACGAACTGCGCAAGCTGCGCGACGAGGCGGGCACGCCGACCTACCGCGACATGGCCCGCGACGCCGGTTATTCGGCGCCCACCCTGGCCGCCGCCGCGGCCGGTGAACGGCTGCCCAGCGCGGCGGTCCTCGCGGCCTACGTCACGGCGTGCGGCGGCGACCCCGGGTCGTGGGCGGAGCGCCTGCGCGAGGCCGCCGCCGAGATCGCCGGGGCCCGGGTCGCCGAGGACGCCGACGACAGCCCGTACCCGGGACTCGCCCGCTTCGAGCCCGGCGACGGCGCGCACTTCCACGGCCGCGACGACCTGACGGCCCAACTCCTGGCGCTGACGGGCCGCGCCAGGTTCGCGGCGGCGGTGGGAGCCTCCGGGAGCGGGAAGTCGTCGCTGCTGCGCGCGGGTCTGATCCCCGCCCTGCGGCAGGGCACCGGCACCGCCCCGCGCCCTGCCGCCATCCGCCTCCTCACCCCGGGCCCGCACCCCGCCCGCACCCACGAAGCCCTCTTCACCCCGCACTCCGCGCCCGGCGACACCCTCCTCGTCGTCGACCAGTTCGAGGAGGTCTTCACGCTCTGCGCCGACCCCGCCGAACGCGCCCGCTTCCTGGACCGGCTGCTCACCGCCGCACGGCCCGCGTCCCGGCTGCGCGTCCTGATCGCCGTACGCGCCGACTTCTACGGCCGCTGCGCCGAACACGGGCCGCTGGCCGAGGCGTTGCGGGACGCCACGCTGCTGGTCGGGCCGATGCCGCCGCGCGGCCTGCGCGAGGCGGTGGTCCGGCCGGCCGCCGCGCGACGGCTCGTCGTCGAACGCGCGCTGACCTCCCGGATCGTCGCGGACGTCGCCGGCGAACCGGGCGGGCTGCCGCTGATGGCCCACGCCCTGCGCGAGGTCTGGCGGCGGCGCACCGGCAAGACGCTCACCCTGGCCGCGTACGAGGCCGTCGGCGGCATCCAGGGCGCCGTCGCGCACACGGCGGAGGCCGCCTACGCCCGGTGCACGCCCGCCGAGGCCGCCGCGGTCCGCGCCCTGCTGCTGCGCCTGGTGAATCCGGGCGACGGCACCCAGGACACCCGCCGCCCCACCGGCCGCGCCGAGCTCGGCACCGACCCCGTCACCGCCCGTGTTCTCGAACGCCTGGTCCGAGCACGGCTGTTGACCGTCGACGGCGACACGGTCGACCTCGCCCACGAGGCGCTGCTCGGCGCCTGGCCGCGCCTGCGTACCTGGATCGACGAGGACCGCGCACGCCTGCGTCTGCACCGCCGCCTCACCGAGGCGGCCGCGGCCTGGGAGGAGCTGGGCCGCGACGCGGGCGCGCTGTACCGGGGGATACGGCTGACCGAGGCACAGGAGGCGTTCGAGGGCGAACTGGCCGACAAATCAGGTGAGTTGAACCGCGTCGAGCGCGACTTCCTGGCCGCCGGCCTGGCCGCCCGGGAGCAGGGCCTGCGGGCCGCGGCCCGGACGACGCGGCGCCTGCGGGCCCTCACCGGTGCGCTCGCCGTACTGCTGTGCCTGGCCGTCGTCGCGGGGATGGCGGCCTGGCGGCAGGGCGGGGTCAACGCACGCCAGCGTGATGCGGCCGAGGCCCGCCGGGTCGCCGCGCTGGCGGACACCCTTCGCCCGTCCCAGCCGCGCACCGCGATGCGCCTCGCGCTGGCCGCCTGGCGGACCGCCGACCTGCCGGAGACGCGCGCGGCGCTGCGCACCGCCGCCGCGCAGAGCGAGCAGGACGCGTTCACCGAGCCCGAGGAGGGCGGCCGCGCCCTCAACGCCCCGTCCTGGCTCAGCGCCGACGGACGCGTGCTGACCAAGGTCGCGCACGACCGGGCCGTGCAGTGGGACGTGCGCACGCACCGGCGGATCCGCTCCGTGCATGTCCCGGGTCTGTCGCAGGGTGTGGTCGACGTCAGCGACGACGGGCGCTACGTCGCCCAGCAGGCACCCGGCGGCAGCGGCACGCTCGTGCGGGACCTCGCCGACGGCGGTGTGCGGCGGCTGGCGACCGGCGAACGGGCCGACTCCGGCGGCCGGTTCGGGCCCGGCGGCCACACCTACCTCGTGGGCCGGCAGGCGCACGACCCCGGCAGCGACCGGATGATCCTCGAACTGTGGGACGTCGGCGGGCGGCGCGTACTCCATCGCTACGACCACGGCGAGGACGACGGCCCGCTGCCCCTGCCGAGCCCGGACGGACGACACCTCGCCTGGTGCGGGCAGGACGACACCCGGCTGCGCGTCCTCGACCTCGGGACGGGCCGCCTCGCCGCCACCCGCCCGGCCCCTTCCACCGAACGGCTGCTGTGCCAGGGCGAGGAGGTCTCCTTCACCCCGGACGGCGACGCCGTCGCCGCCGCCACCTCCGTGGGCATCGTGACCTGGGACTTCCGCACCGGCCGCGAGCGACCGCGGCTGCCGCTGGCCGGCGGCGCCGACGCCGTGGTCTTCCACGGCCCGTACGCCCTGGCCTGGACCCCCGGCTCCGTCTCGCTGTGGCGTACGGACCTCCCGGACCCCGGGAACGACAGTCCGCGCGCGCCGCTGCTGACCTGTGCGGTACCGGCCCTGTCGGTCGGCGACTTCCGGCTGGACCCGGCGGCGGACGTGCTCAGCTATCTGGAGGAGGGGCGGACCGGTGTCGTGCACACGGTCTCGCTGCACGGCCTCATGGGCACGGCCTGGCGCGCGAAGGCGGCGGTCCGTGCCGCCTACGACGCGCGGGGGCGCCGCGTGCCGGTCCACGCACCGCCGGTCGTCCACCGGGAGAGCACGGTCGGCACCGACCCCACCCGCCGCACCGCGCTGACCTCCGAGGGCCGGCTGGTGGACGTGGCGACGGGCGAGGCGCGTCCGGGCGGGGTGAGGGGCGAGGACCTGCTCCGCGAGGGCGTCTTCAGCCCGGACGGCCGCCACCTCGCCGCCGAGGACTCCGTCGGCCGCCTCACCCTGTGGGACGCGCGTACCTGGCGGACGACCGCGGTCCTGCGGCCGACCGGCTCGACGCTGGTGACGTCGGCCCTGGCGTTCTCCGCCGACGGCTCCCTGCTCGCGGCGAGCGCCGCCGACGGGACGGTGCAGGTGTGGGAGACGGACCGGCCCCGGCTGCCCGCGGCGACCGTACCGGCCGGTGACGGGCCCGTCCTCGCACTCGGATTCGGCGGGGGGAAGGGGGACAGGGCCGAGGAGCTGCACCTGGCCACACCCCATCTGCCGGACCGTGTCCGTCCGCTGGAGCCGGAGGCGGCCGCGGCCCGGGTGTGCGCACGGGCCGCGGGTGGCGCCACCCGGGCCGAGTGGCACCAGTACCTGCCGTCGGTGCCGTACCGCGACACCTGCGGTGCTTGACTTCGAGAATGCTCCAACTGATCTACTCCGACGGTCGGACCGCGACCTGCCGGACCGAGGCACGCCGGACGAGACACAGGGGGCAGTCATGTCCACCAGCACGGACAGCACGGACACCACGAACCACGCGGAATCACCTGTCACGCTGATCACCGGCGGTGCCACCGGCATCGGCGCCGCCGTCGCGCGGCAGCTGCTGGACGCCGGCGGGCGGGTGACCGTCACCGGCCGCCGGGAGGAGCGGCTGCGCGCCTTCGCCGACGAACTCGGCAACCCCGAGGGGTTGTTGACGGTCGCCGGCAACGCGGCCGAGTACGCGGACGTGCAGGCGGCGGTGGACGCCACGCTCAAGGCGTACGGGCGGCTGGACACGGTCGTCGCCAACGCCGGGTTCGCCACCCACGACTCGGTGGCGGACGGCGACCCGGCGGGCTGGACCGAGATGGTGCTGACCAACGTCCTCGGCCCGGCGCTGCTCATCAGGGCGTCGGTCGACGCGCTCAAGGAGACCCGGGGCCGGATCGTGCTGGTGGGCAGTGTCGCCGGGTTCGTGAACACGCCCGGCAACATCTACGGGGCGACCAAGTGGGCGGTCACCGGCCTCGCCGAGAACACCCGCCGTCAGGTGACGGAGTTCGGCATCGGTGTCACGCTGATCGCGCCCGGCCGGGTGGAGACCCCGTTCTGGGACGGCAGCCTGCCGCCCGGTCATCTGCTGACCGCCGCCCAGATCGCGGAGTCCGTCGTCTGGGCGCTGCGCCGGCCGGCCGGAGTGGACGTCAACACCGTCGTCGTACGGCCGGTCGGGCAGCCCAACTGACCCCGCACGAGGATCTGCTGGGCTGCCCTGCGCCCTCCCCGGGCGGCTCTAGTTGTTCTGCAGGAACTGCTTGGCCAGTTTGTCGCCCAGCGTGACGGCCGCGCTGTGGCTCTCGATGGGGGAGACCTGCGAGTTCTTGAACAGGATGTAGGTCACCCCGGAGTCGGCGCCGCCGTTCTCGGGGTCGGGATTGATGCCGAGTGCGTTGGCGGTGGCGTAGGAGGCCTCACCGATGATCTTCGTGGGGCCGGTGTCGCCGACGACGGCGTACTCGACCTTGTTGTTGTAGATCACGGCGACCACGCCGCCGCCCTTGATGCCGGCACCGGAGTAGTTCCAGATGCTGCTGGAGCTCGGCACGACGACGTACGGCAGTGAATCCGCCTTCAGCGGGCTGCCGTTGGACTGGTGGAAGGCCGTGTCGTCCTGATACCAGGGGTCGGTGTCCTCGTTGCACTTCGAGGTGCGCTGGCCGTCGCAGTCGACGTCCATGTCGGCCTTCCAGAACACGGCGCCGTTCTTGCCGCACACCGGAATCGTGGCCGACGTCTCGTCGTCGGTCTTGTACTTGCCGTGGGAGATCTGGGAGCAGGACGTCACCTTGGCGAGCAGGTCGGACGCGCTGACCGAGCCCTCCTGGGTGGACGCCGGCCCCGCGGTGCCGGAGGCGTTGGCGGGGAGCACGCCGGCGGCGAGCAGGGCGGCACCGGAGGCCGCGGCGAGGGTCAGTGTTCGTATGCGCACTGTGGGGGACCCTTCTGTTAGGAAAGTTTCCTGACCGGGTTGCGGTACAAGGTGGACCCAGGAGCATGCTCGCGTCAAGTCCATGAACACCGCCGTGTGCGGCGGCCGTTGGGGTCACAAGAGTGAACCGGCAGCTCGCGGCGCGGGGAGCCGCTTTCGCGGAGATGCGCAATTGCAGCGCCCTGTCCGCAGGAGAAGACTGGCCATGTCGCACAATCCGGATACCGCCCGACTCTGGGAGGCGAGGCGTCATGTTTGTTCGGACCGTGTACTCGACCGGCGACCCCTCGAAGATCGACTCGGCCGTCAGGGCACTGAACGCGCAGGGGCGGGACCTGCTGGAGGACCGTCCCGGCTACCGGGGCTCGGGCATCTTCGTGGACCGGACGCTCGGCAAGCTGCTCGCGGTCAGCTGGTGGACGACGGAGGACGCCCGGCGCAACAGCGACGAGGTCATGCGGGAGCGGCGCGTATCGATGCTGGAGCCGTTCGCCGCGACGACGCTCGTGGAGAACTACGAGGCGGTGGTCTTCCACCAGATCCGCCAGCCCGAGGCGCGCGGCGGACTGCGGCTGACCAGGCTGGAGTTCGACCCCATGGACACCGATCTGCTCACCGAGACGTTCCGTGCCTCGGTGGTCCCCGGGCTGGAGGCGCTGGCGGGGCTGGCCCGGGCGTCCCTGCTCGTCGACCGGGAGCGCGGGCGCGGCATGGTCGGTGCCCTGTTCGCCGACCACGCCTCCCTCGCCGGGTCCCGCGGGGCCCACGCGGCGGTCCGGCACGAGGGCGCGGCCAAGGCTCATGTGGCCGTGACCGGGCTGGAGGAGTTCGAGACCGTCTTCACGGACGTACGGGCCGACTGACACGGGAGGCCGGCGCCCGCAGCGCGTCCGCCCCGCCGCGCGGAGACCGCGGGGCGGGGCGGAGGTTCGTCCGGGCCGGTGTCAGCCGGCGTTGAACGTGGTCGGGTCGGGGCCCAGGCGCCGCTCCTCGTTCAGCGCGCTGATGGCCGCCAGGTCCTCGGTGTCCAGGCTGAAGTCGAAGACCTCGATGTTCTCCCTGATCCGCGACGGCGTCACGGACTTGGGGATCACGATGTTGCCGAGCTGGAGGTGCCAGCGCAGCACCACCTGGGCCGGGGTGCGCCCGTGCTTCTGGGCGATGGCGACGATCGCCGGGACCTCCAGCAGGCCCTTGCCCGAGCCGAGCGGCGACCAGGCCTCGGTCGCGATGCCCTGCTCGGCGTGGAACTCCCGGGCGGCGTGCTGCTGCAGGTGCGGGTGCAGCTCGATCTGGTCGACCGCCGGGACGACCGAGGTCTCGTCGATCAGCCGGCGCAGGTGCTCCGGCTCGAAGTTGGAGACGCCGATCGCGCGGATACGGCCGTCGGCGTGCAGCTTCTCGAACGCCTTGTAGGTGTCGACGTACCGGTCGCGGGCCGGGGCGGGCCAGTGGATCAGGTACAGGTCGACGTACTCGAGGCCGAGCTTCTGCAGCGACGTGTCGAAGGCGCGCAGGGTGGAGTCGTACCCCTGGTCGCCGTTCCAGAGCTTGGTGGTGACGAAGATGTCCTTGCGGGGGACGCCGGAGGCCGCGATCGCCCGGCCGGTGCCCTCCTCGTTGCCGTAGATCGCCGCTGTGTCGATGCTGCGGTACCCGGCCTCCAACGCGGTGGCGACAGCCTGCTCCGCCTCGTCGTCCGGCACCTGCCAGACGCCGAAGCCCAGCTGGGGCATCTCGACGCCGTTGTTGAGGATGATCGGGGGGACCTTGCTGCTCACGAGCTCTTGATCCTTACGGTTGTCGTCAGGTGTCACTCCCTATCGTCAACGATCACGGGCCGTGATGCATTCCTGACCGGAGAATCCACCGGAACTGACCCGTGAGTCAGTGGCGGGTACCCGAGATTGGCCGGAAATGCATCCGACGTCTTCGGTCCGGACCATTGACCGCGGCCCGTTGTGCCGCAACTCTGGATCGCGCCACCGAACGAGTTCATGAACTCGGTGCATGCATATGAACATCTCGCGCCTGTCTGGGCCTCTGAGATCCCCCACCTCTCAGGAAAGCAGGTACACCCCCATGAACGAGACGCTTCAGCGCGCCCTGTGGACGGAAGAGCCCGTCGAGTCACCGAACGAGACATCCGATGAAAAGGTCTGGCAAACCCCGGGCCACACGGTCGTGGAGACCGCACTCGAAGTGACCGCCTACGCCCTCGGCGACCGCTGACCGGCCGCACGGGGAGCCCGTCCGTGACCGTGACACCCCTGCGCGGCGACGGAGCCGCCGCCCGGGCCAGAGCCCGTCTCGCCGAGCGGCTGCACACCGTCGCCGCGGAGCGCTACCACGACCGCCATCCCTTCAACCGGCGCATGCACCGCGGCGAGCTGACCCCGGCCGAGCTGCGGCTGTGGATCGCCAACCGCTTCCACTACCAGCGCCACATCCCGGTCAAGGACGCCCTCATCCTCGCCAAGCTCGACCGGCCCGAGTTGCGCAGATCCTGGCTGCGCCGCATCCAGGACCACGACGGCACGGCCGAGCGGGAGGGCGGGATCGAGCGCTGGCTGCGGCTCGGCGAGGCGGCGGGGCTGCGCCGCGACGAACTGTGGGACGGCTCCCGGGTGCTGCCCGGCGTGCGTCTCGCGGTCGACGGCTACGTCAACTTCTGCCGGCTGCGTCCGGCCCTGGACGCGATCGCCGCCTCGCTGACGGAGCTGTCCGCGCCCGGCCTGATGCGCACCCGCATCGCCGCCTTCGAGCGCCACTACCGCTGGATCGACGCGGACGGCCTCGCCTACTTCCGCACCCGCGTCGACCAGGGCGGCCGCGACGGCGCCGAGGCCCTCGCCCTGGTCCTCGACCTGGCCAGGGCTCCCGAGGAGCACCAACGCGCCGTCGCCGCCCTGGAGTTCAAGTGCGACGTGCTGTGGTCACTGCTGGACGCGGTGGACGCGGTGGGCAGGGCGGACGGGGGCTCCCCGTGAGCTGGCGTCCCGCCCTCGCCCGCGGCGTCGTCCTGCGCCACGACCGCGTGCGCGGCACCGACCTGCTGCTGCTCCCCGAGCGGGTGGTCGTCCTGCACGGCGCCGGCGGCGCGGTGGTCCGCCTCTGCGACGGCGCGCACGCCGTGGCGGACATCGTCACCGAACTCGGCGGCCGCCACCCGGGCGCGCCCGTCGACGCCGACGTCCCGGAGTTCCTCGCCGCACTGCGAAAGGAGGGCTGGCTCGCATGACGACCGCGCAGGCCCCCTGGGCCCTGCTCGCCGAGCTCACCCACGGCTGTCCGCTGCGGTGCGGGTACTGCTCCAACCCCGTCGAACTGGTCGGTCGGTCAGAGGAGTTGGACGCGGAGGAGTGGTCCGACGTCTTCCGGCAGGCCGCCGGCCTCGGTGTCGTCCAGACGCATCTGTCCGGCGGCGAACCGCTGCTCCGGCGCGACCTGCACCGCATCGTGGCGGCCGCCGACGGCGCCGGCCTCTACACCCAGCTCGTCACCAGCGGCGTCGGCCTGAGCGAGCGGCGGACCGCGCAACTGGCCGCGGCCGGACTGCGCAGTGTCCAGCTGTCGGTGCAGCACGCCGATCCCGGGGCCTCCGAGCGCATCGCGGGCGCCCGCTCCTTCGCGGCCAAGGAGCGTGCCGCCCGCCTCGTCCGCGACTCGGGCCTGCCCTTCGGCCTCAACATCGTGCTGCACCGCGCCAATCTCGACGCCCTGGAGGAGCTGATCACCCTCGGGCTGCGATGGGGCGCCGACCGTATCGAGCTGGCGCACACGCAGTTCCACGGCTGGGCCCTGCGCAACCGCGCGGCCCTGCTGCCCACCCGGGAACAGGTCGAGCGGGCCCGCGCGTCGGTGCTCCGCTGGCGCCAACTTCTCGACGGTGCCGTGGAGTTGGTGTGGGTCTCGCCGGACTGGCTGGACCAGATGGCCAAACCCTGCATGGGCGGCTGGGGCAGGGTCTCGCTCACCGTCGCCCCGGACGGCACCGTCCTGCCGTGCCCGGCCGCCGCCGCCCTTCCTGACCTCGATGCGCCGAACGTGCGCGAGCACGAACTCGACCGGATCTGGCGGGAGTCGACGGCGTTCACCGCCTACCGCGGCACGGCGTGGATGCCGGAACCCTGCCGGAGCTGCGCCCTGCACACCACCGACCACGGCGGCTGCCGCTGCCAGGCGTACGCGCTCACCGGCGACGCCGCCCGTACCGACCCGGCCTGCCGCCACGCCCCCGACCACCACCTCGTACGCGATCTCGTGCAGGGGCCGCGTGACGAGCCCGTGTACGCCTACCGAGAGGGAGGAACATGAGACCGGGACGTCTGCGGACGGCGCTGACGGCTCTCGCCGCCGTCACCGCCACCCTGGCCGCACTGCCGGCCGCCGCACCCCCACCGACCGCCCCCGCCCACGCGACCGCCCCTGCGGCCGGGCACCGTCCGGCGGCCGCCCGCGACTGGTCCGTGGCCGTCGTCGACTCCACCATGGCCCGCTACACGCCGAGCACGATCGGCGGCTGGTCCTACCCCGTCGGCCTCTACCTCTACGGCCAGTACCTCACGTACGAGCGCACCCACGACGCCCGCTACCTCGCCTACATCAAGAAGTACGTCGACCGCTTCGTGAAGAGCGACGGCACCATCGACCAGTCCTTCAACAGCCTCGACAGCATGCAGGCCGGCCGCCTGCTGGTGATCCTGCACCACGAGACGGGCCAGGACCGCTATCGCAAGGCCGCGCAGAAGATCCGCGACCGCCTGAGCACCTACCCGCGCACGAGCGACGGCGGTTTCTGGCACGCGGACAACTCCAGCCGCGCGCACCAGCTCTGGGCGGACGGCGTCTACATGGTCAACCCGTTCCTCGTCGAGTACGGCAAGGAGTTCGGCGACAGCACGTACACCGACGACGAGGCGGCGAAGCAGCTCTACGTCTACGGCAGTCACCTCCAGGTCGCGAACGGGCTGCTCAAGCACGCCTACGACGAGTCGAAGAGCGTGAGCTGGGCCGACCCGCGGACCGGGCTCGCGCCCGAGCACTGGTGCCGTGCGGTCGGCTGGTACTCCATGGCGATGGTCAACGTCCTGGACGCCATCCCGGCGAACCAGCCCCGTCGTCCCCAACTCCTGTCCACCTTCCGGAAGTTGGCGGCCGGTCTGGAGAAGTACCAGGACCCGGCGACCGGGCGCTGGTTCCAGGTGATGGACAAGGGCTCCCGGAGCGACGACTGGACCGAGACGTCCTGCTCCAGCATGTTCACCTACGCCCTCTCGCGCGGCGTCCAGCAGGGCTATCTCGACCCGCACTACGAGGCCGTGGCCCGCCGCGGCCACCAGGGCGTCCTGGCGAAGCTGTCGGTCGGTTCCGACGGCCGGACCGAGCTCGCCGACATCTCGATCGGCACCAACGTCGGCGACTACGCGTACTACGCCGCCCGCACCCGGGCCACCAACGACTTCCACGGCCTGGGCGCCTTCCTGATCATGAACGAACAGCTGCGAGGTGATTAGTGTCATGAACACATCCAGAAGGGCGCTGCTGGGCGCCACGCTCGCGGGCGCCGCGGGAGCAGCGGTCGGTCTGCCGGCCACCACGGCCCATGCCGCCTCCTGGCAGCAGAAGTGGGCCCCGTCCGCGAGCAGTGACCGCCTCGGCGCCTTCGAGACCATCGAGGACGACCGCGCCGACTCGCATCCCGCCGGACATCCGCACATCTTCGCGACGGGCGACAACTGGCGCTTCACCATGCACATGGTTGACCGCGACACGTCGACCGACCGCCAGCGCCAGGAGGTCACCGGCCTGCGCAACGGCGGCGGCAGCAACTACCTGAAGTGGACGCAGGGCCAGACCTGGCGGCTCACGTACTCGATGTACATCCCGAGCTCGCTGAAGGCGACCACCACCTTCACCCACATCATGCAGATGAAGCAGCCCGGCGCGGGCTCGTCCCCGATCGTGGTGCAGTCGCTGCGCCGGGTGAACGGGAAGCAGACCATCGAGCTGCAACTCCCCGTCGACGGCATCCTCGTCGGCCGTACCGACCTGGACCCGCTGCACGACAGGTGGACCGACGTCGACTTCCAGATCAAGGTCGGCAACGGCTCGGCGGGTTCCATCCGCTGGATCCTCAAGTCCGGCGGCTCGACCGTGATCGACGCGTCGAAGACCGGCGTCGACACCTTCCTGGCCGACCGTGTGCGCCCGAAGTGGGGCATCTACCGCTCCCTCGGCGACACCTCCGGGTCCCTGCAGGACACCTACCTCCTGCTGACCAACCTCCGCGGCTACCAACTCGTCTGAGAGACCGGCCCATGAGACCCCCCACCGCACAGCGGACGGGGACGGCGGCGATCGTGTTCTTCGTCCTCGCCGTCGTCCTCGGACTGACCCACCCCGCCGCGCTCGCGGCCCCGCGCACCGGCGCACCCACCAGCCCCCGGCACACCGCCGCCGTCTTCGACGTCCGCGCCTACGGCGCCAAGGGGGACGGCTCCGCCAACGACACCTCCGCCGTCAACAAGGCGATCACCGCGGCGAGTTCGTCCGACGGCGGCGGCATCGTCCGCTTCCCGGCCGGCGCCTACAAGTCCGGCAACACCATCCACATGAAGAGCCATGTGACGCTCCAGCTCGACAAAGGCGCCACGCTCCAGGGCTCGAGCGCGGACACCTACGACAAGGCCGAGCCCAATCCGTACGACGCCTACCAGGACTACGGGCACAGCCACTTCCACGACGCGATGATCTACGGTGACCGGCTGACCGACATCGGCTTCACCGGCCAGGGCGTCATCGACGGCATGGGCGACCTGATCACCGGCAACCCCAAGTCCGGGGAGGCCGACAAGATCATCTCGCTGACACGCTGCGACGGGCTGCGTATCGGCGACGGCCTCACGTTGCGCCGCGGCGGCCACTTCGCCGCGCTGGTCAACGGCTGCACGAACGTCACCTCGGACCGTCTCACCATCGACACCGCGAGCGACCGCGACGGCTGGAACATCATCTCCACCACGAACGTCACGGTGACCAACGCGAACATCAAGGCCAACGACGACGCACTCGTCTTCAAGAGCGACTACGCCCTCGGCGCCAAGCTCGCCAACGGCCACGTCAGGGTCAACGACTCCTATCTGTCCGCCCGTTGCTGCAACGCCCTGATGTTCGGCTCGGAGACCTGCGGCGACTTCTCGGACTACCGGTTCGAGAACATCCGCATCGAGGGCGCCGACAAATCCGGCCTCGGCATGGTCTCCATGGACGGCGCGAAGATCTCCGACGTCCACTACCGCGACATCACGATGACCAACGTCCACTCGCCGATCATGCAGAAGATCGGCACCCGCAAGCGGTGCGGCAACAGTCCCGGCGTCGGATCGATCAGCGACATCACGTACGACAACATCACGGCCACCGGCAGCAGCCCGTCCTTCAGCCCGACCCTGTGGGGCGAGAGCGGTCACCGCATCAACGGTGTGACCTTCAACAACGTCAACATCACGGTCCCCGGCGGCAACGGCACCATGTCCACGGGTGTGCCGGGCAACGACCCGAAGGACTACAACCCGAAGGCCATCGGCACCAGGCCGGCCTACGGCTGGTACCTGCACAATGCCGACGACGTCCAATTCACCGACAGCTCGGTGAAGTTCGCGGCGAACGACGGCCGCCCGGCGGTCATCGCCAACGCGGCGAGCGGCATCCGCTTCACCGGCTTCACCGCCCAGCGCGGCTCGAACTCGCCGTACGACATGGGCTTCCAGGACGTCGACGGGTACTGCCTGACCGGCGTGACGCTGCGGGTGTCGAGCAGCGGGTCCACCGAGGACTGCACCGGTGCCGTAGGGCCGCTCGACCTGGAGAACCCGCGCCAGGACTTCCTCCGTGCCTCCGTCGGCGGCCTGTTCCTGCACTGGGGCCTGCGCACCGCTCCCGCCCACACCAGCTGCACCGCCTGGGAGAAGGACGCCACGGACGGCGGCTGGACCCCGGACTACTGGGTGAACGAGGCCCGGAAGCTGCACACCCAGTACCTGGTCCTCGCCACCTTCCACAGCCGGCTCGGCTACGCCCGCCCCTGGCCGTCGAAGATCCCCGGCTCCTGCTCCACCAAGCGGGACTTCCTCGGCGAGCTGATCGACGCCGCGAAGGCCAAGGGCATGAAGGTCGTCCTCTACATGACCGACGACCCCCAGTGGCACGACGAGGGCGGCCACGAGTGGCTCGACTCGGCCGCGTACTCCGCCTACAAGGGCAGGAACGTCGACCTGACCACCCGCGACGGCTTCGGGCAGTTCAGCTACGACAACTTCTTCGAGGTCATGGACCGCTATCCGGACCTCGGCGGCTTCTGGATCGACAACGACAACGCGTACTGGGAGAGCCACGACCTCTACCGGCAGATCTACGAGAAGCGCCCGAACTACACCCTCAGCAACAACAACGAAGACACGCCGATCATGGACATGATCAGCAACGAGCAGAAGACCGGGATGACACCGGCCTACGACTACCCGCAGGCCGTCTACACCGCCCAACCCCGGCTGACCGAGGCCGACTTCAAGCTGCCCTCCACCGGTGCCTGGTGGTACGACGGCTCGGACCCGTCCGTCGACAGGAAACTCACCCTCGGCCGCCTCGTCACCAACGCGGGCTCCTCGGTGAAGGCCCTGATGGCCGAGACGGCTCAGGTCGACGGCAGATTCCCGTCCCAGCAGGCGGCCTTCAACACCTTCGCCGCCTCCTACCTCGACCCGATCCGGGAATCCCTGCACGGCACCGAGGGCGGCGGCTACATGTACGGCGGCCTCAAGCCGGGCTTCTGGAACGACGGCGCCCACGGCGTGACGACCGTCGCCAAGGACGACCCGAACCGGCAGTACATCCACGTCCTGACACCGCCGAGCACCGGCACGCTACGCATCCGCGACAACGGTTACCGCATCGCCTCCGTCATTAACCTCCGTACGGGCAAGGCGGTTTCGTGGTCGCAGTCGGGCGGTGTGCTGACCCTGACCGGGCTCGGCGACTGGGACCCGTACGACACCGTCTTCAAGGTCGTCACCGCCGGCCGCCAGGGCATCCTCACCGGCGTCAGGGTGAGCGCGAGCGCGTCCGCGAGCGGACACACGGGTGCCGCGGCCGGTGACGGCGACCACCTCACCTACTGGGACAACGGCAAGACGCTGCCCGTGAACCTCACCTTCGACCTCGGCTCGGCCAAGAAGGTGCAGTACATCGGGCTCAACCAGCGGGAGGACTCCGTCGCCTACGCCCGCTCGGCCACCGAGCAGTCGGCGCGGATCAAGGACTACAAGGTCTATCTGAGCAACGACGGCTCGACCTGGGGGAGTGCGGTCAAGACCGGGCAGCTCCCAAGTCGCCGTGGAATACAGGGCATCGACCTCACCGCGGCGCACTCCCGCTACGTCCGTCTGGAGGTGGACACCACCTGGGCCGCCTCCACCGACACCACCCGCTACAAGCGGCTGCGGATCGACGAGGCGTGGATCGGCACGTCGTACGCCACACCGGCGGCGGCCTTCGAGCCCATGTCGGACAACGGCCAGTCGCTGCGCCCCGCCATGGGCTGGAGCAGCTGGAGCTTCGTGCGCCGCAACCCGACCGAGGCGGCGATCGAGGCCCAGGCCGACGCGCTGGCTTCGAGCGGACTCAAGGACCACGGCTTCGTGTACGTCAACCTCGACGACTTCTGGCAGAAGTGCGACTCCAACGGCTTCGTCGTCGACCGCTACGGCCGCTGGGCCGCCGACCCGGCCAAGTTCCCCGGCGGCATCAAGGCCCTCGCCGACCACATCCACTCCAAGGGCCTGAAGTTCGGCTTCTATGTGACACCGGGCATCGCCAAGAACGCCGTCACCAAGAACACGCCGGTCGAGGGGACTTCGTACCATGCGAAGGACATCGCGGACACCTCGAAGACCGAGAAGAACTACAACTGCAAGAACATGTACCACCTCGACTACTCCAAGCCGGGCGCGCAGGAGTTCGTGGACTCGTGGGCGAGGCAGTTCGCCTCATGGGGGGTCGACTACCTGAAGATCGACGGGGTGGGCAGCCAGGACATCGCCGACGTACGGGCCTGGGACAAGGCGCTGCGGGCGAGCGGACGGCCCATCAACTTCGCGCTCTCCAACAACCTGCCGATCGCCGATGCCGACAACTGGCGCAAGCTCGCCAACAGTTGGCGTACCCAGGGCGACGTCGAGTGCTACTGCGGGCCGGGCCCGAGCGGCAGCGGCTATCCGCTCACCGACTGGTCGCATGTCTCCAAGCGGTTCGACTCGGCCGCCTCCTGGCAGCCGTACGCGGGCCCCGGTGGCTGGAACGACCTGGACTCGCTGGAGGTCGGCAACGGCGACCAGGCGGGCCTCACCGCCGACCAGCGGCGCTCCCACTTCACCCTGTGGGCGATGGCCGCCTCGCCGCTGCTGCTCGGCACCGACCTCACCCACCTCGACCCCGTCGACAGGGCGATGCTCACCAACGACCGGCTGATCGGCGTCGACCAGGACGGCGCGGCCGCGAAACGGATCGTGGACAGCGGCGTCAAGCAGGTCTGGAGCAAACGCGAGAGCGGCGGCGACTACGTGGTCGCGCTGTTCAACACCGGCACCTCCGGCAGCGCGACGGTGAGCGTGAACTGGTCACAGGTCGGCTTCACCGGCTCCGGCGACGTCACCGACCTGTGGTCCGGATCCCACAAGGGCGTGATCGCGAACTCCTACGGCGCGACCCTGCGCCCGGGGGAGACCAGGCTGATCAGGGTCACGCCCACCACCTCCGTCAAGGCCGTCCACCGCTCCGCGGGCTGAGGGGAACCCCCATGAATCCGAACAGAGTTCTGCCGTACTGCGTCGCCGCGGCCCTCGCTCTGCCCCTCGTGGGCCTGAACCAGGGCACCGCGCTCGCCGCCACCGACTACCAGGCCGAGAGCGCCCGGATCTCCCAGGGCACCGTGGCCACCAACCACACCGGGTACACCGGCACCGGCTTCGTCGACTACACCAACGTCACTGGTTCCTATGTGGAGTTCACGGTGAGCGCGGCCTCCGCGGGCACCGCCGCGGTGACCTTCCGGTACGCCAACGGCACCGCCGTCGACCGGCCCATGGACCTCTCCGTGGGCGGCACGGTCGTCGCCTCCGGCGTGTCCTTCCCGGCCACCGCCGACTGGAACACCTGGGTCACCAGGACCGTCGACCTCCCCTTGAAGGCGGGCTCCAACACGGTTCGCGCGACCGCCACCACCGACAACGGCGGGCCCAACCTCGACCGCATCAGCGTCGGCACGGCGGGCGGCGACACCCAGGCGCCGACCCGCCCCGGGCAGCCCAGCTGCTCCGACATCGGCGAGGACGGGCTCACCCTGGCCTGGGGCGCCTCGACGGACGACGTGGGCGTGGCGGCGTACGACCTCTACGAGCACGGCAACAAGATCGGTGAGGCACCGGGCGGTTCGACGAGCAAGGCACTCACCGGCCTCACCCCGAACACCACCTACGACCTGACCGTCATCGCCCGCGACGCGGCCGGCAACACCTCCGCGGCCAGCCCCGTCGTCGACTGCACCACCAAGCCGAGCTCCGACACCACCCCGCCGAGCAGGCCGGGCACGCTCTCCGCGGCCGATGTGACGGCGAACAGCGCCGGCTTGACCTGGGGCGCCGCCACGGACGACCGGGCGGTCGTCGCCTACGACGTGCGCAGCGGCGGCACCGTCTACAAGACCGTCACCGGCGGTACCTCCACCACGCTCACCGGGCTCGCCTGCAACAGCCCGTACGCGCTGAACGTGGTCGCCCGCGACGCCGCGGGCAACGTCTCGCCCGAGAGCAACACGGTGAACTTCACCACCAAGGCGTGCGCGACGGACGGCGGCGTCCCGTCCTCCATCGCCACCCTCTCCGGCGGCTGGACCGTCCCCTGGGGCACCTACTGGATGCCCGACGGCAAGACCGCCCTGGTCACCGAGCGCGACGACTTCCGGGTCTGGAAGGTGACCAAGGACGGCACCAGGACCCAGGTCGGCACCGTCCCGAACGCCGTCACCACCAACGGCGAGGGCGGCCTCCTCGGCGTCGCCGTCGACCCCAAGTGGGACACCGACCACTACGTGTACTTCATGCACACCGCGTCCGAGGGAAACCGCGTGGTCCGCATGACGTACGACGGGACGACGCTCGGCGACTACAAGGTGCTGCTCCAGGGCATCAAGAAGAACCGCTACCACAACGGCGGCCGCCTCGCCTTCGGCCCCGACGGCTATCTGTACGTCTCCACCGGCGAGGCCCAGACGCCGGACCTGGCCCAGGACAAGAACTCCCTCAACGGCAAGATCCTGCGCATGACGACGGACGGGAAGCCGGCCCCCGGCAACCCGTTCGGCAATTACGTCTACAGCCTCGGCCACCGCAACCCGCAGGGCCTCGCCTTCGACCGCAACGGACGGTTGTGGGAGGCGGAGTTCGGCAACAGCTCCAAGGACGAGCTGAACCTGATCAAGCCGGGCGCCAACTACGGCTGGCCCACCTGCGAGGGCAGCTGCAGCGTCTCCGGCATGACCAACCCGAAGGCCACGTGGAACGTCAACGAGGCCTCGCCCAGCGGCATCGCCATCGTGCGCAACGTCGTCTACATGGCATCCCTGCGCGGCGAGCGGCTGTGGCGCATCCCGATCAACGGCGACAACGAGAGCGTGGGCACACCGACCGCGTACTACGTGGGCACCTACGGCCGGCTGCGGACCGTGACCAAGGTGCCGGGCGCCGACCAGCTGTGGCTGTCGACCACCAACTGCGACAACAACGGCAACCAGCCCGACGGCTCGGACAAGATCTTCCGTGTGAACATCAGCTGACGGGGCGTCAGGCCTGGTACAGGGCCTCGACCTCGTTGGCGTAGGCGTTCTCGATGGCCTTGCGCTTCAGCTTCAGGGACGGGGTCAGCAGACCGTGTTCCTCGGTGAACGGCTGGGCCAGTATCCGGAACGTGCGGATCGACTCGGCCTGCGAGACGAGGGTGTTGGCGGCGACCACCGCACGCCGCACCTCCGTCTCCAGGTCGGCGTCGCGCACCAGCTGGGCGGGGGCCATCTGCGGCTTGCCGCGCATCTGCAGCCAGTGCTCGACGGCCTCCTGGTCGAGCGTGACCAGGGCGGCGATGTAGGGGCGGTCGTTGCCGACGACGATGCACTGGTTGACCAGCGGATGGTCGCGGACCCGCTCCTCCAGCACGCCGGGCGAGACGCTCTTGCCGCCGGAGGTCACGAGGATCTCCTTCTTGCGGCCGGTGATGGTGAGGTAGCCGTCCTCGTCCAGGGAACCGAGGTCGCCGGTGCCGAGCCACCCGTCGTGCAGGGTCTCGTCGGTGGCCTTCGGGTTGTTGAGGTAGCCGGAGAAGACGTTCGGGCCGTGCAGCCAGATCTCGCCGTCGTCCGCGATGTGCACGGTGACACCGGGGATGGGCTGGCCGACGGTGCCGTAGCGGGTGCGCTCGGGCGGGTTCGCGGTCGCGGCCGCCGTCGACTCGGTGAGGCCGTAGCCCTCGTAGATCTGGACGCCCGCGCCCGCGAAGAACAGGCCGAGCCTGCGGTCCATGCCGGAGCCGCCCGACATGGCGTTGCGGATCCGGCCGCCCATCGCGGCGCGCACCTTGGAGTAGACGAGCTTGTCGAAGAGCTGGTGCTGCATGCGCAGTCCCGCGGAGGGCCCGGGCCCGATGCCCCACGCCTTCGCCTCGACGGCGTCCGCGTACTTCACGGCGATGTCCACGGCCTTCTCGAAGGGCCCGGACTTGCCTTCCTTCTCGGCCTTGCGGCGCGAGGCGTTGAAGACCTTCTCGAAGATGTACGGCACCGCGAGGATGAACGTCGGCCGGAACGCCTGCAGGTCGGGCAGCAGGGCGGACGCGTTCAGCTGCGGCTGGTGGCCGAGGCGCACCCCGCCGCGGATGGTGGCGACCTCCACCATGCGCCCGAAGACGTGGGCGAGCGGCAGGAAGAGCAGGGTCGACGCCTCGTCGCCGCGCTTGGTGTGGAACACCGGCTCCCAGCGCTCGATGACGGTGTCCGACTCGTACATGAAGCTGCCGTGGGTGATCACACAACCCTTGGGGCGGCCCGTGGTGCCCGAGGTGTAGATGATCGTCGCGACCGAGTCCGGGGTGATCGCCTGCCGGTGGCGGTGCACGAGGTCGTCGTCGAGGTGGGCGCCGGCGTCGTAGAGCTCCTGCACGCAATCGTTGTCGAGCTGCCACAGCTGGTGCAGCTGCGGCAGCCGGTCGATGACGGTGGCGATCGTCATCGCGTGGTCCTCGTGCTCCACGATCGCGGCCGTGCACTCGGCGTCGTAGAGCATCCAGAAGCACTGCTCGGCCGACGACGTGGGGTAGATCGGCACCACCTGGGCGCCGATCGTCCACAGGGCGAAGTCGAACAGGGTCCACTCGTAGCGGGTGCGGGACATGAGCGCGACGCGGTCGCCGAACCGGATGCCCCGGGCGAGCAGCCCCTTGGCGAGGGCCATCACCTCGTCCCGGAACTCGGCCGACGTCACGTCGCGCCAGCGCCCGGCGTCGTCCTTGCGGCCGAGCGAGATGTGCAGCGGGTCCTTCTGGGCACGCTCGAACACCACGTCGGCCAGACCGCCCACTGTCGGTGCCAGCGTCAACGCAGGGCTGGTGAACTCGCGCAAAACCACTCCCCGCTCCCTCAGCGCTGTATCGAGTACTAGGCAAGCGCCGTGAAAGCTACCCCACCCTGAGACAGGGCGGGAGGGGGGTCAAAAGCGAACAACCCTCAGCCTCAGCCAGGTCAGCGGCAGGAAAATGCGCTCACATCCGGAAGGGTCGGACAGAAAACTGACGGTTGAGTAAGTTTCGGTTCCGTAATCTCCACCGAATCTGTACGACTGAACTACCGCCCTTGACCGCTGGTCAACGACCTCACCGGCGCGGTGGGGCCGTCTCCTGAGTCAGCGTACGCGGGGCGGAATTCGTCACTCCGGTTCGGTCGCCGCGGGGCGTCCGGACCAGCGTCACGACCAGTGCCCCGGCGACCGTCGCCGTCAGCCCGGCCACCGCCGCCGCGGTGCTCAGACCCGACGCGAACGCCGCCCGCAACGTGTGCTCGGGGAAGGAGCCCCGCAGCGCGCCCGCCGCGCCGCCCGCCAGGGCGTGGGCCGCGCCGTGCGGCAGTGTGTCGTTCATCCGTGAGGTCACCACCGTGCCGTAGACCGCGATGCCGAGTGCGTACCCGAGCTGCCGGAACGTATTCACCGCGCCGCCCGCCATCCCGGACCGCTCCGGCGGCACGGCGGCCAGCGCGGCGCCCGCGATGCCGGGCGAGACCAGTCCCGTGCCGACGCCCACCAGGATCAGCCCCGGCACCAGCGCGGACGCCGTCGAGCCCGCGTCCAGCCCGGTCATGCAGAACTGGCCCGTGCCGATCAGCAGCAGCCCGCCGCCGACGGTGATCCGCGCCGGCACCCCGTGCAGCAGCCGGCCGCCGGCCGCCGCCACCGCGAACGACGACAGCGACAGCCACAGGAAGACCAGCCCGCCGCGCACCGGGCTCATCCCGAGCAGCGTCTGCAGCCAGATCGAGTCGTACGCCATGAGGCTGAACGCCGCCGCGTTGAAGGCGAGCGCGCCCACCATGACGCCCGAGAAGGCGGGCCTGAGGAACAGCCGGGGGTCCAGCAGCGGGTCGCTGCCGCGCCGCTCGACCGCGAGGAAGCACACCAGCGCCACGACGGCCGCCGCGAAGGTGAGCAGGGTGCCCGACTCGCCCCAGCCGCGCTGCCCGGCCCGCACCGCCCCGTACGTCAGCGCGCCGGCGAACGCGGCGAACGTCACCGTGCCCGCCCAGTCCACCCGCCGCTCGCGCGAGCCGTGCGACTCCGGCACGACCTTCAGCGTCAGCCACACCGCGACCACGCTCACCGGCAGGTTGACGTAGAAGATCCACCGCCAGCCCGGCCCGTCGGTCAGCAGTCCGCCGACCACCGGGCCCACCGCCGCGGCGGCGCCGCTGACCGCGCCCCACACGCCGAGCGCGACCGACCGCCGCCGGCCCTGGTAGACGGAGCCGAGCAGCGGCAGCGTGGTCGCGAACATCGCCGCCGCGCCGAGCCCCTGCACCGCGCGCGAGGCCACCAGCATCCCCGGCCCGCTCGCGAGGCCGCACAGCAGCGAGGCGCCCGCGAACACCACCACACCCACGACGTGCACCCGCCGCCGGCCCAGGATGTCCGCCGCGGCTCCTATGCCGAGCAGCAGGGCGGCCAGCGCCAGCGCGTACCCGTCCATCACCCACTGCAGATCGCTCAGCGACGCCCCCAGCGACCTCGCCATGTCCGGCAGCGCGACCACCGCGATCGTCACGTCCAGCAACAACATGAACGTGCCCAGGCACACGGCCGTGAGCGTCCCCCATGTACGCATGTCCTCAACTCCTCGTCGATCTCCGCCGGTGCGTGGTGCACCGGCGGCGCAGGTCTCCGTACGATGGGCGCCGAGCGGCCGATCACAGTGGTACGGGGCCGACCGGTGACGGAATCCGACGGGAGTGGCCGTGATGGAGATGGAATCCGACGTCCTCGACCGACTCGACCTGCAACTGCTGAACGCGCTGGAGATCAACGGCCGCGCCTCCTTCAGCCGGCTCGCCGCGGTGCTCGGCGTCTCCGACCAGACCGTCGCGCGCCGCTACCGGCGGCTGTGCGCGCAGGGCGGCCTGCGGGTCGTCGCGGTCCGGGACGCCGACGCCCTCGGGCAGGACCAGTGGACGCTGCGGCTGCGCTGCGTCCCGGACAGCGCCCAGACCATCGCGGAGGCGCTCGCCAAGCGGCCCGACACCAACTGGGTCGGGCTCGCCTCCGGCGGCACCGAGATCGTCCTCGGCACCCGGCCGCGCAGCCCGGGCGACCGCGACGACCTGCTGCTCGGCAAGCTGCCGCGCACCCCGCGCGTCCTGGAGATCCGCGCCCACCAGCTGCTGCACCGCTTCTACGGCGGCCCGAGCGGCTGGCTGCACAAGTTCGAGGCGATCACCCCGGACCAGATCGAGGCCCTCACCCCGGACCCGGTGCCCGACCCGGGCCCCGCCCGCATCGACCCGGAGGACGAGCCCCTGCTCGCGGTGCTGGAGCGCGACGGCCGCGCCACGTATCCCGAACTGCAGCGCGCCACCGGCCGTTCCGAGTCCTCCGTCAAGCGCCGCCTCGGCACCCTGCTCGCCTCCGGCGCGGTCTACCTGGACGTCGAGTACCACTCCGAGGCCATCGGCTACCCGGTGGCCGCGGCGCTCTGGCTCACCACGACCCCCGCGGCGCTGCACTCCGTGGGGGAGGCGCTCGCCACGCACGACCAGATCGCCCATGCGGCCGCCACCGCGGGCCCGACCAACCTCACCGCGACGGCGGTGCTGCGCAGCACCGCGGAGCTGTACGCCTACCTCAGCGGTCCGCTCGGCCGGCTGGAGGGCGTCCAGCACGTGGAGGCCACACCCTTCCTGCGGCGGGTGAAGCAGCTGACGTACCGGCCCCGGCCCCGCTAACCGCTGCGTCTGCGCTGCAACCTGTCGCCGCCCGCCAGGATCGTCGCCGCCAGGGCGTCCGCCGCCTCCTGGGCCGTGCTGTGGCGGTGGCCGTGGACCAGGACGAAGTCGACGCGGCCGAGTTCGGGCAGGCCCAGGCGGTCGGGCAGGCGGACCAGGCCCGGCGGGATCAGGCCGCGGGAGTGGGCCATGACGCCGAGGCCCGCGCGGGCCGCCGCGATCAACGCGCTGAGGCTGCCGCTGGTGCAGGCGATGCGCCAGGGCCGGCCCTCGCGCTCCAGGGACTCCAGGGCGACCGCCCGCGTGATGCCGGGCGGCGGGAAGACGATCAGCGGCACCGGGCGGTCCGCCTCCAGCCGCAGCCGATCCGCGCCGATCCACACCAGCTCGTCGTGCCAGACCAGATCGCCGCGCCGGTCCTCGGGCCGCCGCTTGGCCAGCACCAGGTCGAGCTTCCCTGCCGCCAGCTGCTCGTGGAGCGTGCCCGACAGCTCGACCGTCAGCTCCAGGTCCACCTCGGGGTGGTCGTAGCGGAAGCCCTCCAGGATCTCCGGCAGGCGGGTCAGCACGAAGTCCTCCGAGGCGCCGAAGCGCAGCCGGCCGCGCAGCCGGGTACCCGTGAAGAACGCCGCCGCCTGCTCCTGCACCTCGAGGATGCGCCGGGCGAACCCGAGCATCGCCTCGCCGTCCTCGGTGAGCTCCACGGAGTGGGTGTCGCGGGAGAACAGCTGGCGCCCGGTGGCGTCCTCGAGCCGCCGTACGTGCTGGCTGACCGTCGACTGGCGCAGCCCGAGCCGCCGGGCGGCCTGCGTGAAGCTCAGGGTCTGGGCGACCGCCAGGAAGGTGCGCAGGTGGGAGGGGTCGTACATGAGGACCACCGTAGCCGGTCATCATGAATCGCAATGACAGTCAGAGCGGTATGACGGATTCCCGATCAGCCGCCGGAGGAGGACGATGGACGGGGACCCTCCGGCCCCGGGACCGAGGACACAGACCAGCAAGTGGAGCACCGTGAAACGCCTGCAATGGCCGAGTTGGATGCCGATCGACCCGTACATCCTGCTGCTGCTCGGGACGGTGGGGCTCGCGGCCCGGCTGCCGGCGCGCGGGACGGGGGCGGACGTCGCCTCGGGCGCCTCCACGGCCGCGATCGCGTTCCTCTTCTTCCTGTACGGCGCCCGGCTGTCCACCCGTGAGGCGCTGGACGGGCTCAAGCACTGGCGGCTGCACACCACGGTCCTCGCCTGCACGTTCCTGGTCTTCCCGCTGCTGGGCCTGGCCGCCCGCGGCCTCGTCCCGGTCCTGCTGACCCAGCCGCTCTACCAGGGCCTGCTCTTCCTCACGCTCGTGCCGTCGACCATCCAGTCGTCGATCGCGTTCACCTCGATCGCCCGCGGCAACGTGCCCGCGGCGATCTGCGCGGGCTCCTTCTCCTCCCTCGTCGGCATCGTCGTCACACCGCTCCTCGCGGCCGCGGTGCTCGGCAGCAGCGCGGGCGGGTTCTCCGCCGACTCGCTGGTGCAGATCGTGCTCCAGCTGCTGGTGCCGTTCGTCGCGGGGCAGGTGCTGCGCCCGTGGATCGGCGGCTTCATCGCCCGCCACAAGAAGGTCCTCGGCCTGGTCGACCGCGGCTCCATCCTGCTCGTCGTCTACACCGCGTTCAGCGAGGGCATGGTCAAGGGCATCTGGCACCAGGTCAGCCCGGTCCGGCTCGGCGGCCTGCTGGTCGTGGAGGCCGTGCTGCTCGCCGTGATGCTGGCCCTGACCTGGTACGGCGCGAAGGCGCTGCGCTTCGGCCGCGAGGACCGCATCGCCATCCAGTTCGCCGGCTCCAAGAAGTCCCTGGCCTCCGGACTGCCCATGGCGAGCGTCCTGTTCGGCGCCCACGCCTCGCTCGCCGTGCTGCCGCTGATGCTCTTCCACCAGATGCAGCTGATGGTGTGCGCGGTGATCGCCAAGCGCCGTGCGCACGACGCGGACGACACGGGCGACACGGGCGGCAGGCCCGCGCCGGTCAGCCCCCGCGCGTCAGCCGGACCGTCACGAACCGCGGTCGGTACAGGGTCACGTTCGCATTGATGCTCGCCGAGGCGCCGGTCGTGGCCAGCGCGTTGACGTCGTAGCTGAGCACCAGCCGCCCCTCGCCGCCCGCGCCGGAGGCGCTGTCGGATACAGCGGGGTGGACCTGCGGGTTGTACGCGGCGACCCCCGCCGTCGGCAGCGAGGGGCTGAAGTCCTTCACCGGGCCGTGCCACGGCCCGGCGGGGGAGCAGGACCAGTACGAGGTCACGGTGGTCAGGGCCGCCGTCCCCGAGGCCATGGTGAACAGCACGTACGTGCCGTCCACATGTGCCACCGAGAAGGCGCTGCCCACCTTCGCGCCGCGCAGGGGCCGCGGTCTCAGGCCCCAGCCGGAGCCGGTCCAGTACCGCCATGCCGCCGGGTCCCCGAGCCGCCCGTCGGGCACCCGCGCCACGTACGCCGACGAGGCCGGCCGGGACGCGGCCTGGCCGTCGTCGCCGCCGAACACGTACGTCCAGCCGTCCTTCCCGACCAGCGTGGTGCCGAACAGGACCCGCCGGGAGGGATCGGGGACCAGGCTCTGGTCGAGCACCTTCACCACCGACTCGACCCGCAGGCCGGGCAGCGACAGGGTCGCGACCTCGGTGGCGGTGGGCACCCCGTAGATCCACGGCGACTGGCCCGCCGTCCGCACCCACAGCAGCACCCGTACGACCTTCTCGGCGGAGCCGGGGGAGCGGGGCTCGACGCGGGCGGCGACGGGCCAGCGCCACTGCTCCGGAGCGGGGTCCGGGAAGAGCGGGGCGGGCAGCGTGGTCCTCAGCCGGTCCCCGGCGTCCATCACCACGGCCGAGTTGCGCACCAGCGGTGCCGTCCGGTCCCGCCAGGCGTACGACTCGCCGACGGGGTTGGGCGGGCCGTGCACCCGGCCGAGATAGGTGTCCGAGAACAGCCACAGCACCCGGCCGTCGGGCAGCCGCACCGAGTGGGTGCCGTCGCCGCCGGTCCAGTCGTCGGTGCGGGTGGCGTCGTCGCCGTAGCGGGCGAACTCGCCGGTGAGCCGGCGGTCGGCCGACCACGAGGCGACCTTGTGCGGCGCGCAGCCGCCGCCCTCCCGGCCCCGGTGGTCCGGGAGGGCGGTGAGCAGCACGGCCCCGAGAACCAGGGCCAGCAGCAGGCCGAGCCCGGTTCCCGTCCGCTGTCGTGCTCGTGCGTCCTCGGGCACGCACGGGACGTTAGTGGCTGCCGCTCACCCGGTCCATGGGCAGCCACAGCACGGTGTCCTTCGGCGAGGCGGCGCGGCCGGCGAGCTCCTCGTCGCTCAGGGCCCGGTCCCACACATGGACCTCGTCGATCGCGCCGGTGAAGAACGCCCGGCTGTCCATGCGCTGCCCGATGTGCACGCCGAACGGCGAGTTGCGGCTGACCGACCCCGGTACGTCCGCGGTCGAGGTCTGCACGCCGTCGACCGCCAGGGTCAGCCGCCCGCCGCCGCGGCGCAGCGTCAGACGGTGCCACTGCCCGTCGTTGTAGGCACCGTCTGTGCGCACGGACGCAGACCGCGGGGCCGCCGCGCCGTCGCGCACGGTGATCAGGCCCTGGATGCGGTTGCTCGCGGGCTCGCCGCGCAGCCACACCTGCGGCTGCGTGGTGCCGATCCCGCCCATCCACAGCAGCGGCTGCTCACCGGTCGTGGCGATGTAGCGGAACCACAGCGACACGGTGAAGTCCTTCGTTCCCAGCGGGAGTTCGTCGCGATACGGCAGGCGTACGGCGTCGTCGGCACCGTCGAACTCCAGCGCCTGCCCGAACACGCCGTCCGTCGTCGCGGCGCCGCCGAGCACGGCCGCGGGACGCGCGTGCCGGGCGAGGTCGGCGGTGGTGGGGTCCGGGCCGCGGCGCGGCCGCAGCCAGTCCTCGTCGAAGCGCGCGAAGCGGATCTCGTCCCGCGCGTCGACGGCGCCGCCCTCGTACATCAGCCCCACCGTGTCCCGGCCGATGCGCGCCATGTCCGAGTAGCCCGACCAGTCCGTGGTGACGACCGTGCCGCGGTCCACGCTGTCCCAGGTGCGGCCGCCGTCGTAGGAGGAGCGGATCATCATGGTCCGGCGGCGGTCGGGGTCGCCGGGGCAGGCCAGCAGGATGCGGTCGCCGAGGCGGAGCATCGACCCCTGCACCTGGGGCGCGTAGAGGTCCGGGAGGTCGCGGAAGGGCGCCGTGAAGCTGTCGCCGCCGTCGCGGCTGACCGCCTGGGTGCGGTGGCCCAGGTCGGTCCCGTCCGTCTCACGGCCGCTGACCAGGATCGAGCCGTCGGTGCGCTCGGTGAGCGTCGTCTCGGACGGCTTCTGCCGGAAGGTGCCGTCGTCGGCGATCGGCCAGGAGTCGGTGGCGCCGATCCGCCAGTGGTCGCCGCCGTCGTCGCTGACGATCAGGGCCGCGTGGTTGGCGGTGACCCGACTGCCGTTCCACGTCTCGGTGTTGACGCCGAAGACCAGCCGGCCTGCGTGTTCGCCGCGGGTGAGCTGGATGCCGTGCACGGGGCCGGTGGCGTACCAGGAGTTCCAGTCGGCGGGCAGGATCTCGGAGCTGAGGTCGCGCGGCGCGGACCAGGTGACACCGTCGTCGTCGCTGTACTGCAGATGCGGGGTGCGGTCGCACGGGACCGAGCAACTGGCGCTGTCCGTACGGCCGGTGTTGTACGTCTCGGCGAGCAGGATGCGGCCGGTCCCGCGGTCGACGATCGGCGCCGGGTTGCCGTGTGTGTCGCCGCCGCCGTCGCTGACGACCTGGAGCGGGCCCCAGGTGCGGCCGCCGTCCGTGGAGCGCTTGAGGACGATGTCGATGTCGGCGGCGTCCCCGCAGTTGAGGACGCGGCCCTCGGCGAAGGCCAGCAGCGTGCCGTCGTCGGTCCGCACGATCGCCGGTATGCGGAAGCACGCGTAGCCGGGGTCCTGGGCGGCCTTGAAGATGATCTGCTGCTCGAACACGGGCGTCCCGGCGGGGGATTGGGCGTGCGCGGGGCTCGGGAGCGCGGCCACCCCCAGCAGGACGGCGACCGCGGTGACGACGGATCTCAGACGTGAGCGAAGACGTGACGGCATGGTGCGAACCTGCCCTTCAGAGGTCTGGACATCTGGACATCCCACGTCCAACGTCCGTGTCACCGAGGCTAGTTGTGGTCTCCCGGGCCCCACAAGAACCGTGCGCCTAATCGGTGTGCTCGCGGCGGCGCAGCACGGCCGGCAGGACGGGAAGCACGGCCGCGGGCCCGGGACTCGGCGACGGCCCGCCCGCCGCGCCCGACCTGCGGCAGACGAGGGCGTCCGGATCGCCGGCGGGGATCTGGAGGGTGTAGCCGTCCGGGCAGGCCGGCCCCGGGTCGCCCTTGGGGCCGGTGTCGCCCCTGGGTCCCTGCGGACCCTGGACACCCCGGGTGCCGTCGGTCCCGGAACTGCCCGCGGGTCCGGTGGCGCCGTCGGCCCCGGGTGCTCCGGGGTCGCCGGGCGGACCCGTCGGGCCCGGCGAACCCTCCGGTCCCTCCTGCCCCTTGGGGCCCTCGGGCCCTTCGGGTCCGGGCGGTCCGGACGGGCCGGGCTCGCCGCGAGGGCCCGTCGAGCCGGAGGCGCCGGGCTCGCCGCCCGCGCCCCGGTCGCCCTTGTCGCCCTTCTGTCCGGGGGCGCCGGGCAGGGGTGCGGGCACCCGGATCCGGTCGATCAGGCCGTCGACCGCCTCGGACGGGTCGGGTGCCGCCGGGGTGCCGCCGCCGGCCCGGACCTGGGCGCGCAGCGCGCGGACGTCCTGGGCCAGCGTGGACACGGCCTGGCCGCGGCGGTCGGCCTCGGCCTGCATCTGGTCGGCGCGGCGGTTCCCGGCGTCGATGCGCGCCCAGAGGATCACGGCCACTCCGGACAACGCGACCAGTACGCACACCAGGAAGACGCTGCGCCAGCGTGCGGCGAGCAGCCGCTCGAAACGGGACCTCACGGGGCACCTCCGAGCCGGTGGATGTCGAGTCTGAGCCGCGCGATCTCCGACTGATCGGCGGCGTGCAGCGAGGACAACTCGCTGATGCGCGTCTCCCGTTCGGCCACCTGGCGTTCGAGACGGTCGCGCTCGGACTGGAGTTTCTCCGTCAGGCTGGAGTAGCCGCTGAGCGCGTTCTCCCCACGTTTGCCGAGATAGGCCACGGCGGCGGCGCCCAGCACGCCCGCGGCCGCCAGTAACGAGCCGAGCAGGGTGGTGCCGGCATCCAAGTCATTGCCTCCCACTTGGACGACGGGCCGCATCGGGCGCGGCCCGCGTAATTCATCCACAAGTCGCATAACTCATCGACAAGTAACGAGCCGCGCGCCGCAGGGGTGTGTGAAGCCGGAGGACTACGCCGGATGGGTGGTGTGGGGGTGCCCACGTGGACGCATAGATGCAGATTTCACGGCCGGAGCACCACTTTGCCCCGGTTGGTGCGCGACTCGATCACCGCGTGTGCCCGTGCCGCGTCCTCCAGTGCGAACTCGCCGTGCACGGCGGGCCGGAGAGCTCCTTCCGCGAACAGGCGCCACAGCTCCTGCCGCCATCGCCCGTACAACTCCGGCTCGTCCCGCGCGATCCGCGCCATCTGGAAGCCGATCACCGACTTGGCGCCCACGAGCAGGTCGTACGCCTGGACGGTCCCGCCGCCAGAGCTGTACGCCACCAGCCGTCCGCCGGGCGCGAGCGCGGCGACCGCCGGGGTGAGGAGGTCGCCGCCCACGGCGTCGAGGGCGTAGCCGACGGGCTCGCCCCAGTCCGCGTCGCCGTACGCGACCACTTCGTCGGCGCCGAGGGAGCGGACGAAGTCGGCCTTGTCCGGGTCGGACACGGCGCCCACCACCCGGGCCGCGCCCCGGATGCGCGCCAGCTGCACGGCGAGGTGCCCGACGCCGCTCGCGGCGGCCGTGATCAGCGCGGACTCGCCCGGCTCGGGACGTGCGGCCGTGAGGGCGCCGAGGGCGACCAGGCCGCTTCGCACGAGGGCGACCGCGTCCACGGCCGAGGCGCCGTCCGGGACCGGTGAGGCCATGGCCTCGTGCAGCGGCGCGAAGTCGGCGTAGCCGTGCCCGAAGCTCAGACCGGTCACGCACTCGCCGGTCCGGAAGCGGGTGACGCCCTCGCCGACGGCCACCACCTCGCCGGCGATCTCGCCGCCCAGGGCGATGGGTTCGGCGGCCTCGGTGACCTTGCGGACGACGGGGAGCGTGACGCCCACCGCCTCGCAGCGGACGAGGAGTTCGCCGGGGGCGGGTTCGGGGACGGGGACGTCCTCGAGGAACAGGGGGCCGCCCGGGGCTTCGTAGCGGACGCGGCGCATGGCACCTCCACGGGGCGTCGGGACGCGTTGGGACTCCCGACGGGATCGTTGGGAGGCCCAACGATATCCATCGTTCATTGGGAAGTCCAACGACTTCTCGCTACGCTGTCGCCATGCCCGAAACGCCCCGGTCCGCAGCGCCCGCCTCCGAAGCCCCCCTCGCCGCTATCCGCTCCCTGCCCAGCTGGCTGCTCGGCCGTGCCGCCGCCCGCGGCCGGGCCCTGGTGGCCGAGGCGCTCGCGGCCGAGGGGCTGAAGATGTGGCACCACGTGGTGCTCTCCGCCGTCCGCGACCTCGCGCCCGTCGCCCAGGCCGACCTCGGCCGCGGTGTGCGGCTCGACCCCAAGGACCTGGTCGGCGTCCTCAACGACCTCCAGGGCGCCGGGCTGGTCGTGCGCGAGCCGGACCCCAGGGACCGCCGCAAGAACGCGGTGTCCCTCACCGGGGAGGGGGCGCGGCTGCTGAAACGCTGCGAGCGGGCGGCGCGCGCGGCCAACGACGAGCTGCTCGCTCCGCTCTCGGCGGCCGAACGTGACCAGTTCACGGCCTTGTTGATCCGGATCTCGGGCACGGAGGGCTGACGGCGGATAACGTTCCGTCATGACCGCACCTCTCGCCCTCGACCCCGCGCGCACCGCCCTGGTCCTCGTCGATCTGATGGACCGGATCGTCGCGCTGCCGCTGGAGCCCCACAAGGGGACCGAAGTCCTCTCCGTCGCCCAGGAGTTGGCGGCCGCGTTCCGTGCCGTGGGCGCGCCCGTCGTGCTGATCCGCGTGGAACGCACCGGCGTCGCCGAGCAGCCGCCCGGCAGCGGGCTGGTCGCCGGACTGGCCCGGGACGGCGATCTGGAGATCGTCAAGCGGACCATCGGCGGCTTCCAGGGCACCGACCTGCACGAGCGGCTGCGCGAACACGGCGTACGCACCCTGGTGTTCGGCGGCATCGCCACCAACCTCGGCGTGGAGTCCACCGCCCGCGCCGCCGGCGACCTCGGCTACGACCTGGTCTTCGTCGAGGACGCCATGTCGGCGTTCACCGCGGCCGAGCACGACGCGTCGGTGCGGCTGGACTTTCCGCGGCTGGGGACGGTGGTCGCGGCCGGGGAGGTGCGGTTCGTGGGGTGAGGCACGGGCGCGGCGCGCGGACCCGGCGTCGGTCTCGGAGGCGCCCGCGTCGAAGGCGCCGGCTTCGGACGCGCCCGCCGCAGACTAGCCCGCCTCAGACCGGAGTCGTGCCGGACTCCACCGTCACCACCTTCGTGTTCGGTGTCATCGACGCGTCGGTGCGGCTGGACTTTCCGCGGCTGGGGACGGTGGTCGCGGCCGGGGAGGTGCGGTTCGTGGGGTGAGGCACGGGCGCGGCGCGCGGACCCGGCGTCGGTCTCGGAGGCGCCGGCTTCGGACGCCCGGCGCGCACGCGCCCGCCGTAGACGAGCCTGCCGTAGAGCGTCCGCCGGAGACCAGCCTGCCGTAGACGCGTCCGCCGTAGACGTCTCCGTCTCAGACCAGGGTTCCGCCGCCGTCCACCGTCACTACCGAGCCCGTGCTGTAGCCGCCGCGCATCAGGTACAGGTATGCCTCGGCGACGTCGGCCGGTTCGCCGACCCGGCCCACCGGGAGGGAGCCCGCGGTGGACGCGTACAGGCCCTCGCGATCCGCTTCGGACAGGTCGCGCCACAGCTCGGTGCGGATCACGCCGGGGGAGACGACGTTGACCCTGACCGGGGCGAGTTCCAGGGCCAGGGCGCGGGTGAGCGACTCCATCGCGCCGCACAGGCTCGCCCCGACGGTCGTGCCCGGCAGCGGGCGGCGCCCCGCCGTGCCGGTCGTCAGCACCACCGAGCCGCCGTGCCGGATCGACGGGGCGCCGTGCTTGACGGCCGTGTAGGCGCCCCACAGGCGGGTGTCCAGGAAGCGCCGGGCGCGCCCGAGATCGGACGCGGCGAGGCTCTCCATCAGCAGGGACTCGCCGGCCGTGTAGACGAGGTGGTCGAAACCGCCGACCCGGGCGAAGAAGGCGCGTACGGCCTCCTCGTCGGTCGCGTCCAGGACGTACCCCTCGGCACCCTCCGGCAGCCGCTTCAGCGCCGCGTCCACGCTCTCCTGCCGGCGCGAGGCGACCACCACCTCCGCACCCTCCGCGGCGGCGCCCTCCGCCACCGCCCGTCCGATCCCCGCCGTGCCGCCGATGACGACGATCCGCTGTCCTCGCAGGCTCATGCCGTTCTCCTCACGCGATTGCTTGGCGTCATCCAGCCTGCGTTCGCCGGCGCCCCGCCGTCCAAGACCTCTTTCGGCGGTGGCGATACCCTGAGGGCATCGCCGAAGGAGGGCGCCCATGGACCTCGACCTGCGGAAAGTGCGCTACTTCGTGGCGGTCGCCGAGCTGCTGCACTTCGGCCGGGCGGCCGAGCGGCTGCACATCGCGCAGCCCGTGCTGAGCCGGCAGATCAAGGCACTGGAGAAGGACCTCGGCGCCGCGCTCCTCGAACGCGACAGCCACGGCGTGACGTTGACCGCCGCCGGACACCAACTCCTGGACGACGCCCACCCGTTGCTCGCCGCCGCCGACGCGGCCCGGCGCCGGGTGCGGCGGACCGCCCGGGGCCCGCGCAGGCTCGTGGTGGGCTTTCGCGCGGGAGTCGTCGTCACGCCCGCGCTGCGCGCGTTCGGCGCCGCCCATCCGGACGTCGACGTCCAGGCCCGCCGCGTCGAGTGGGACGACCAGGAGCGGCTGATCCTCGACGGGACCGTCGACCTGGCGTACGTGCGCAGGCCGATCGACGAGCGCGGCCTGAGGCTGCTGCCGCTGTTCACCGAGGCGCGGGTGGCGATGCTGCCCGGCGACCACCGGCTGGCCGGCAAGCAGGAGCTGGCCCTGGCCGACCTGGACGGCGAGGCGTGGCTGCGCTACGCCGACCCCGGCCCCGACGACGTGCCGATCCGCACCGTCGAGGAGAAGTTCGAGCGTGTGGCGGCGGGCACGGGCATCACGCTCGTACCGGTGTCGATCGCCGAGCAGTACTCCCGCCCCGACATCACCTACGTGCCCGTGCCGGACGCCGAGCCCGACCAGGTCTTCCTGGCCTGGGAGACGAGCCGCCGCTCACCGCTGGTCGCGGCGTTCGCGCAGGCGGCGCGCTCCCTGGTCTGAGGCGGGGCCCCTGCGGCGCAGGGGGCGCTCCCCGCCGGTCGGGGCCCCGCCGCCGTGTCGCGGAGAGGCGGTCACGCCTGGGCGGCCGCGGTCCGCAGGGCGATGCGGTCCTCGCCCGCGTACACGTTCATGGAGCTGCCCCGCAGGAATCCCACCAGGGTCAGCCCGGTCTCCGCGGCCAGGTCGACGGCCAGCGAGGACGGTGCCGAGACGGCCGCCAGGACCGGGATCCCGGCCATCACGGCCTTCTGGGCCAGTTCGAAGGAGGCCCGGCCGGAGACCAGCAGGATCGCCCGGGACAGCGGCAGGTCCCCGCTCTGCAGGGCGCGGCCCACCAGCTTGTCGACCGCGTTGTGCCGGCCCACGTCCTCCCGTACGTCCAGCAGCTCGCCGTCCTCGGAGAACAGGGCCGCCGCATGCAGGCCCCCGGTCCGGTCGAAGACCCGCTGGGCCGCCCGCAGCCGGTCGGGGAGGCTCGCGAGCAGCTCGGGCTCGACGCGGACCGGGGGAGTGTCCTCGATCGGCCAGCGGGCCGTCGTACGGACCGCGTCCAGGCTCGCCTTGCCGCACAGGCCGCAGGACGAGGTCGTGTAGACGTTCCGCTCGAGCGTGATGTCGGGGATCGCCACGCCCGGGGTCGTCTTCACGTCGACCACGTTGTACGTGTTCGAGCCGTCCACCGTGGCGCCCGCGCAGTACACGATGTTCTGCAGGTCCTCCTGCTCGGCCAGCACGCCCTCGCTCACCAGGAAGCCCGCGGCCAGGGCGAAGTCGTCGCCCGGGGTGCGCATGGTGATCGCGAGCGGCTTGCCGTTCAGTCTGATCTCCAGCGGTTCCTCGGCGACGAGCGTGTCCGGGCGGGTGGAGATCGCCCCGTCCCGGATGCGGATCACCTTGCGTCGTTCCGTGACTCGTCCCATGTCGTGTCTCAGTCCCGGTTCTGTACGTGCTGGTAGCCGAAGCGGCCCTTGATGCAGAGGTTGCCGTGGGTCACCGGGTTGTCGTGCGGCGAGGTGACCTTCACGATCTCATTGTCCTGCACGTGCAGGGTGAGGTTGCAGCCCACTCCGCAGTACGCGCAGATCGTCGTCGTCTCCGTCTGCGCCGACTCGTCCCACGTACCCGCCGCGCGCATGTCGAACTCCGACTTGAACGACAGCGCCCCCGTGGGGCAGACCTCGATGCAGTTGCCGCAGTACACGCACGCCGAGTCGGTCAGCGGGGCGTCCTGCTCGACCGCGATCCGGGCGTCGAAGCCGCGGCCGGCGACGGAGATCGCGAAGGTGTTCTGCCACTGGTCGCCGCAGGCGTCCACGCACTTGTAGCAGAGGATGCACTTGTCGTAGTCGCGTACGTACAGATCGTTGTCGATCTTCGGCTCCTCGTTCAGGCGGGCCGCGTCCGGGCCGAAGCGGTCCGGCTTCGCCTCGTACTCCTTGATCCATTCGGCGACTTGTGGAGTCGTCGACAAGTCGACCGAGGAGGCGAGGAGTTCGAGGACGATCTTGCGGCTGTGGCGGGCCCGCTCGGTGCCGGTCCGCACCTCCATGCCGGGCTCGGCCCGCCGGGAGCAGGCCGGCACCAGGGTCCGGGAGCCCTCCACCTCGACCACGCAGACGCGGCAGGCGTTCTTGGGCCGCAGCGTGTCGCCCTCGCACAGGGTCGGGATGTCCTTCCCGGAGGCCCGGCAGGCGTCCAGGATCGTCGAGCCCTCGGGAGCGCGGACCGGCTCCCCGTCGATGGTGAACTCCAGCAGCCGGCGCGGGATCCCCAGCGGTGTCACGGTCATTCGTACGCCCCCAGACGGTCGATGGCGGATTCCACGGCGTTCCACGCGGTCTGCCCCAGACCGCAGATCGAGGCGTCGCGCATCGCGCGGCCGACCTCCCGGAGCAGGGCGATGTCGCCGGCCGCGGCCGCGCCCGTGCGCTCCACGATCCGGTGCAGCGCCTCCTCCTGGCGCACGGTCCCGACCCGGCAGGGCACGCACTGCCCGCAGGACTCGTCGCGGAAGAACTCCGCGATGCGCAGCAGCAGCCGGGGCAGCGGGACGGTGTCGTCGAAGGCCAGCACCACGCCCGAGCCGAGCGTGGTGCCCGCCTCGCGGGTGCCTTCGAAGGTGAGCGGGATGTCCCGTTCGTCGGCGCGTACGAAGCCGCCGGCGGCCCCGCCCAGGAGCACCGCCCGCAGCCCTGGGCGCACCCCGGCGAGGTCCAGCAGCTCACCCAGCGTGGCGCCGAACGGCAGCTCGTAGATGCCGGGCCGGTCCACGCTGCCCGAGACGCAGTACAGCTTCGGGCCGGTTGACTTCTCCGTGCCGATCGCCGCGTAGGCCGGCGCGCCCATGGTCAGGATCGGCAGGACGTTGACCAGCGTCTCGACGTTGTTCTCGACCGTGGGCTTGCCGAACAGGCCCTTCTCCACCGGGAAGGGCGGCTTGGAGCGCGGTTCGCCCCGGTAGCCCTCGATGGAGTTGAACAGGGCCGTCTCCTCGCCGCAGATGTAGGCGCCCGCGCCGCGCCGGATCTCGATGTCGAAGGCGTAGCCCTGGCCGAGGACGTCGTCGCCGAGGAAGCCCCGTGCGCGTGCCTGCGCGATCGCGTGCTCCAGACGGCGCAGGGCGCGCGGGTACTCGCCGCGCAGGTACAGGTGGCCCTGGTGCGCGCCGGTCGCGTACGCGGCGATCGTCATCGCCTCGACCAGCGCGTACGGGTCACCCTCCATGATCACGCGGTCCTTGAAGGTGCCCGGCTCCGACTCGTCGGCGTTGCACACCAGGTAGTGGGGGTGGTCGGGCTGCGACGCCGTGGCCTGCCACTTGCGGCCGGTGGGGAAGGCGGCGCCGCCGCGCCCGACCAGGCCGGAGTCGGTGACCTCGCGGATGACTCCGGCGGGACCGAGCTCGAAGGCCCGGCGCAGGGCGGTGTAGCCGCCGTGGGAGCGGTAGTCGTCCAGCGACGACGGGTCCACGACGCCGACGCGGCCGAGCAGGGTCAGCCCGGGGCTTTTGGCCTGGGGCACCGCCATCGCCGCCGGGGGTTCCTCGGGCGCCGAGTCCGGGGAGCTCGCGGCCAGCACGGCCGCGTGGACCGTCGCGGGCGCCGCCACCGCCGTACGCACCGGGTCCCCGGCCTTGATCGCGAGCGCCGCCGGAGCCCGCTCGCACAGGCCGAGGCAGGGGCTGCGCTCGACGTGGACGCCGCTGCCGGGGCCCAGCCGGGCCTGCACGCCCTCGCACAGCTCGGACGCGCCGGCCGCCGCGCACGCGAGGTCGGTGCACACGTGCAGGACGGTGGCCGGGCGCGGCCGCACCGCGAACATGGCGTAGAAGGTGGCCACGCCGTACGCCTCCGCCGGCGGCACGGTCAGCCGCCGGCACAGGTAGTCGAGGGCGCCCTCGCTGATCCAGCCGACCCGGTCGTTGATCGCGTGCAGCCCCGGCAGCAGCAGGTCGCGCCGGTCCCGGGCCTCGCGGCCGCCACGCGCCCACCTGAGGTCGGCGTCGGACCGGTCGGCGCCCTCCCAGGAGGACTCCGGAGGGCCGAGCAGTGCGTCCACCGCCGCCCGCTCCTCGTCCGTCGGCTTGCTGTCGCCGAAGTGCAGATCCACCAGGTCACCTCACGATGGTCGCGACGGGAAGCTTCTCGATCCGGATGGCCGACGCCTTGAACTCCGCCGTGCCGGCGATCGGGCAGTTCGCCTCGATCGTCAGGCTGTTGGTGTCCACCTCGTCGGGGAAGTGCATGGTCATGAAGGCCAGTCCGGGCCGCAGCGCCGGATCGACCCACACCGGGGCCACGACCGCGCCCCGCCGGGAGGAGACCTGGACCTCCTCGCCCACCACGACCCCGTACCGCTCGGCGTCCTCGGGGCTCAGCTCGACGTACTCGCCGCGCCGCAGCGGGGAGGCGAAACCGCCGCTCTGCACACCGGTGTTGTAGGAGTCCAGACGCCGGCCGGTGGTCAGCCGGAGCGGGTACTCCTCGTCCGTGAGGTCGACGGGCGGATCGTGCTGGACGAGCCCGAACGGCGCCGCCGCTCCCCGCCGTTGCGGGTCCTTCTCCCACAACCTGCCGTGCAGATAGGTCGGTTCGAGCGCGTCGGTGCTCGGGCAGGGCCACTGGATGCCCTGATGTTCCTCCAGCCGGTCGTACGTCATGCCGTAGTGGTCGGGGGAGACGGACCTGAGCTCGTTCCAGACGGCCTCGGAGTCGGCGTACTTCCAGTCGTGGCCAAGACGTGCGGCGATCTCGCACATGATGTCGACGTCCTCGCGGGCCTCGCCGGGCGGGTCGACCGCCTTGCGCACCCGCTGCACCCGCCGCTCGCTGCTGGTGGTGGTGCCGTCGGTCTCCGCCCAGCCCGCGGTCGCGGGCAGCACGACGTCGGCGAGCTCGGCCGTCTTCGTGAGGAAGATGTCCTGGACGACGAGGAAGTCGAGCTGCCGCATCCGGCGTACCGCCTGCTCGCTGTCGGCCTCCGACTGCGCCGGGTTCTCGCCGATGCAGTAGACCCCCCGCACCGAGCCGTCCTCCATGGCCTCGAACATCTCCGTCAGGTTCAGCCCGTAGTGGGGCGGGATGACGGTGTCCCAGGCCGACTCGAACTTCAGCCGGGTGTCGGGGTCGAGGATGTCCTGGAAGCCGGGCAGGCGGTTGGGGATCGCGCCCATGTCGCCGCCGCCCTGCACGTTGTTCTGGCCGCGCAGGGGCTGCAACCCGGCGCCGTAGCGCCCCACTTGACCGGTCAGCAGGGAGAGGTTGATCAGCGCGCGGACGTTGTCCGTGCCGTTGTGGTGCTCGGTGATGCCGAGGGTCCAGCACAACTGGGCGCGCTCGGCGCGGGCGTAGGCGTGCGCCAGCTCCTTGATGGCCTTGGCCGGTACGCCCGTCACCTTCTCGGCGAGGGACAGCGTCCACGGTTCGACGAGCTTCCTGTACTCCTCGTAGCCGGTGGTGGCCCGCTCGATGAACGCCTCGTTGGCCAGGCCCGCGTGGATGATCTCGCGGGCGATGGCGTGCGCCATCGGGATGTCGGTGCCGACGTTGAGGCCGAGCCAGCTCTCCGCCCACTCGGCGGTGGAGGTGCGGCGCGGGTCGACGGCGTACATCCGGGCGCCGTTCCTGATCCCCTTGAGCACGTGCTGGAAGAAGATCGGGTGCGCGAAGCGGGCGTTGGAGCCCCACATCACGATGACGTCCGTGTGCTCGATCTCCTCGTAGGAGGAGGTTCCGCCGCCCGAGCCGAACGCCGCCGAGAGGCCGGCGACGCTCGGTGCGTGGCAGGTGCGGTTGCAGGAGTCGACGTTGTTGGTGCCCATGACGACCCGCGCGAACTTCTGCGCCACGTAGTTCATCTCGTTGGTCGCGCGGGCGCAGGCGAACATGCCGAACGCGCCTCGGTTGCGCTGCAGGCCCCGCGCGACCCGGTCCAGGGCCTCGTCCCAGGTGGCCCGCCGCAGCGGCTCGTCGCGGGAGTCCCGGACGAGGGGATGGGTCAGTCGGGCGTAGGTCTTCGGTTGCCGCTTGCTCATACGGGACTCCTCATGCGGCGCTCCTCAGCGCGAGCAGGTCCGAGATGGCGTGCACGGTGCGCAGGGTGGGCA
>NZ_JBHVGU010000019.1:169711-190531 GCF_042800575.1 Streptomyces sp. NPDC057616 | reverse complement strand
CACTGGCTTTTGGCCCCACCGGCCGGGCGCCCCCTCCCGCACAGGGGCCGCCCGGCACTCGCACGTCTCCCACACGGAAGAACCCCCGTCGTGCGAAGAACCCGTGTTCTCGCGGCCGTGCTGGCGCCGGCCGCCGGACTTCCGTCGGGCAACGCACCCGCTCTGGCCGCGGCCGCTCCCGAAAGTGGGCCTCGCCGCCGACACGTGCACATGGAGGAACGCCCGGATCGACGGCGGGGGTTTCGTTCCCGGGATCGTGTTCAACCGCACGGAGAAGAACCTCGCCCACGCCCGCACCGACGGCTCGTCCTGGTCCGCGTCGAGCGGCATCCCGGCGGGCGCGGTCGTCGAGTCCGACCGGGTCGACCCGAAGACCTTCTACTGCTTCAAGTCCGGCACGTTCTAAGTCAGTTCGGACGGGGGCGCGAGCTTCACGGCCTCGGCCGCGAGCGGGCCGCCGAGCGGCGACAGCGTGCGCTTGAAGGCGCTGCCCGGCACGAAGGGCGACGTGTGGCCGGCGGGCGGCGCGAGTGACGGCGCGTACGGGCTGTGGCACTCCACCGACGGCGGGGCGAGCTTCACCAAGCTGGCGAACGTCGAGCAGGCCGACACCATCGGCCTCGGCAGGGCGGCGACCGGAGCCTCGTACCGGACCCTCCACACCAGCGCGAGGATCGGCGGCGTCCGCGGCATCTTCCGCTCCACCGACAAGTACAAGATCACCAACCAGCGGCAGGGCGGCTTCCAGGCCGACGTGCGGGTGACCAGCACCGGATCGAGCGCCTGGAGCGGCTGGAAGCCGAAAGGGGCGAACACGAAGCCCGCGTCGTTCACGCTGGGCGGTGAGACCTGCGCGGTCGCCTGACCGGCGGATGGTCACGATGGGTCGTCTTCGAGTTGCGGAGCGTACGGGGTCACGTGAGGCTGATCAAGGAAGTCACCCCATAGCTGTCGAAAGGACAGATATGTCGCAGCGCACCAGCAAGGCGACCCGCGCCCGCGTCGCGGCGATCCTCGCCGCTCCCGTACTCGCTCTGACCCTGATGGCGCCGAGCGCCTCCGCGGCGACCGCGACCGACACCCCCGCCGCGTGCGACGGGACGACCCATGTGTCCCTCATGGGCCACGAGGCCTGCCTGTCGTCCTCCTCGGACGACAGCTCCTCGTCGTCCGACCCGATCAGCGGGCTCCTGGGGGCCGTGACCGGTCTCCTGGGCGGGCTGCTCGGCGGGCTGCTCTGAGCACCCGGTGAGGCGGCCGTCCGCATCCCGCGGGCGGCCGCCTCCGCGTGTCACGGGGTGGAGACCGACGGCGGCGGCGCGGCCGCCGTCCCGTCGCCGATGAAGAAGCTCGGATGCGGTGGCTGGTTGTACGCCGTGTTCTGCCAGGCCAGTGCCGTGCGGTACTGGGTGTCGTGCAGCAGGGTCGTGATCCTCGTGCACGTCTCGTACGGCGTGGAGCAGATCCGCAGCGCCGTGTTGTCGCTCGTCGGCCGGACCACCTCCTCACGCCAGTCGCCGAGGATGTCCCCGGACAGGGCCGGGGTCGCCGTGCCGTTGTCGGAGTGGACGTGCCCATGCGCAGGAACTCCATGGGCGCGCTCGACGGACTCGACGGGCACCCGGACGAGCGTCCGGCCGCCCTCCTCCGTACGGACGACCACCGCGCGCGGCCGGGTCACGCCCGGCGCGAGCCTACGGGTTTCCGCCCCCTCAGTCGCCGTCGTTGCGTGCCGGGTTGCCGTACCTTTCGGCCAGTTCGGCCACCGTGCTCGCGAGGCGCGCCCGCAGTTCGGGCGGTTCGAGGACCTCCACGGACGTGCCCATGCGCAGGAACTCGCCATGAGCGCGCTCGACGGACTCGACGGGCACCCGGACGAGCGTCCGGCCGCCCTCCTCCGTACGGACGACGACCGCGCGCGGCAGAGTCACGCCCGGCGCGAGCCGGACGAGCGCCTCCGCGCGATACAGCCGGTCGTGGAAGTCGCGCTGGTAGGCAGTCCAGTAGGCGGCCAGGTCGAAGCCGTCCGGGCGCGTGAACTCCTCGCCGGTGGCGGCGAGCCGGAGGATCTGGTCGACCCGGAAGGTGCGCGGCCCGGGGCCCGCGACGACGTACCAGCGGCCCGCCTTGAGCACCAGTCCGTACGGCTCCAGCCGGCGCTCGACGTCGGTGGGTTCGGCCCAGCGGCGGTAGAGGACGTCGAGCACGCGGCCGTTCCACACGGCGTCGGCGACCTGGGGCAGGAACGGCGCCTCCTCGGCGTCCGCGTACCAGCCGGGTGCGTCGAGGTGGAAGCGGCCGCTGACGCGGTCCGCGTGGGCGCGCAGCTCCGGCGGCAGGGCGGCGCGCACCTTGAGCTGGGCGGCGGCCAGGATCGCGCCGAGGCCCAGTTCCGCGGCCGGGCCGGGGGCGCCGGCCAGGAACAGCGCCTCGGCCTCGTCGGCGGTGAGGCCGGTCAGGCGGGTGCGGTACCCGTCGAGCAGCCGGTAGCCGCCGGCGTGGCCCGCGTCGCCGTACAGCGGGACGCCGGCCGCGCCGAGCGCCTCCACGTCCCGGTAGACCGTGCGCACCGAGACCTCCAGCTCCTCGGCGAGCTGGGTGGCGGTCATCCGGCCCCGCGTCTGGAGGAGGAGCAGGATCGAGACGAGACGGCTGGACTTCACTGACACAGGATGTCAGTGAAGTCCTCCTAGCGTCGCCCCATGGCCTTCACGGAGAAACTCCTGACCGTGCCGCCGCCGATCCGGGTGGCAGGCCGGCACATCAAGCGCTACCACGTCACCGCCGACCCGGCGGGCATCGCGCCCGACGTGGAGAAGGCGGCGTACGCGATCCTGCCCGAGCTGCTGCCGGAGCCGGACGGGACCCCGCCGGTGACCTTCGTCGTCGTTCACCGGGGAAACGACGACGGTGCCTACGTCAACGCCTACAGCTGGGTCTGGGACAACGTCCTGCACTACGCGAACGCGGCCGCGGGCCAGCCGGTCGTCGGCTGCCCCGACCACGACCCCACCCACTTCGTCCGGCCCGAACTGCCCTGGATCGGCTGCGTCTTCGAGCTGCCGCCGCTCCAGTACGAACGGGACGCCTGGGTACGGCACATGCTCGTGCCCGACGTCCCGGACCTGGACGCCTACCTGACCGACTCCCTGCCCGAAGGAACCACCGGAGAGCGCCGATGAGCAGCCCGCACGACTTCGACTTCCTGCACGGCGCGTGGCAGGTCGCCCACCGCCGCCGCACCGACTTCCTCGACCCGGCCGGCGGCTGGCTGGAGTTCGCGTCCACCAGTCGGTGCCGGTCCCTGTTCGACGGCGCCGCGAACGTCGACGAGATCGATCTGCCCCGGCTCGGTGCGAAGGGACTGACCCTGCGGCTCTTCGACGTGGAGCGCGAGGAGTGGTCGCTGAACTGGTCCTCCAGCCGCACCGGCACCCTGTTCCCGCCGGTGACCGGCCGCTTCGACGGCGACCGCGGCGAGTTCTACGGCGACGACACGCACGACGGCAAGGACGTGCGCGTCCGCTTCGTCTGGTCGGGCGTCTCCCCCGCCGCCGCGCACTGGGAGCAGGCGTTCTCCACCGACGGCGGCGCGACCTGGGTGACCAACTGGACGATGGACTTCACGCGTCCGGCTTCCTGAAGGACCGCAGGCCGAACACCGGGTCGGCGCGCGGCCGGTCCTGGTCCGGGAGGGCGGCGAGCCCGGCGGCGAACCGCTCGGTGAGCGGGTCGCCGGGCGGCAGCGTGGTGAACCAGCCGCGCCCGAGGTCCGCCGCGGTGCGCTGCGGGCTGCGGCCCTGGCCGTGGCCCCGGAAGCCGGCCCGTCCGGCGGGCAGCAGTCCGCACGCCGCCGCGCCCTCCTCGACGAGGGGCGCGGCGTCCCGGGCCGCCCGGCGCGGCCGCCCGGCGAGCACGGCGTCGATGTCGCTGCCCACGTCGTGCGCGGCGGCCTTGTCGACGGTGGTGACGTACACCCCGCCGGGCCGCAGTACCCGGGCGCACTCGGCGACGACGCACCGGACGGCCTGCTCGTCGTCGAGCAGGTGCAGCAGCCAGACGCTGGTGACGGCGTCGAAGGTGCCGTCGGCGAAGGGCAGCCGGCGGCTGTCGGCCAGCACGACGGCGCCGGGCAGCCGTGCGGCCGCCATCCTGGCCATCCCGTACGTCAGGTCGGCGCCCGTCACCCGCAGGCCCGGACGGGCCGAGGCGAGTCTGCGGGTGACGATGCCGGTGCCGCAGGCGACGTCGAGGAGCCGGCCGGCGCCCTCGGGGACCAGGCCGAGGACGGCGGCCGCGGCCGCCGCCGCGCGGGGCTCGCCGCCCCGGCTGGCGTCGTAGGCCCCGGCCTCCTTGTCGTAGTCGAGCACGGCGTCACTGGGCTCCGTGGCCGGGCGCGAGCGCCTCCACCCTCTGCGCCAGCTCGAAGTCCTTCTCGGTGACGCTCCCGCCCGCGCTGTGCGTGTGCACGGACAGGGCGACCGTGTTGTACCCGAGGGTGAGGTCGGAGTGGTGGTTCAGCTCCTCCTGCACCTGCGCGACGTGCACGACCAGCGCCGTCGCCCCGAAGTGCGAGCCGAGGCGGTACAGGCGCGTGAGGCGGCCGTCGTCGACGGACCAGCCGGGCAGCTCCGCGAGCCGTTCCTCGATCTCCTTCTGCGACAGCGGTTCGACGGCCATGACCTCGCTCCTTCCCCGACGCCGGGTTCCCCTTCAGCCTGCCACACGCGAGTGACTACGGCCCTGGTCAGACGGGTGCCCGGGACGCACGGGCCGACACGTGCGGCGGGCGCCGCACGGCCCGCCCCCGCCGCTCGGCGGCCGGTGTCCCGCACCTCCGCCCGGCAGGTGTCCTCGACTACCGTCGTAGGTATGACCACTGCCGCGACCGGACCCTCCGCCTCCGCAGTCACCCCCGCCGACAAGGGCGTCGGCCCGCTGCTGCGGGCCTGGCGGGAGCGGCGGCGGGTGAGCCAGCTGGAGCTGGCGCTGCGGGCCGACTCCTCGGCCCGGCACATCAGCTTCATCGAGACGGGCCGCTCCCGGCCGAGCGAGGAGATGGTCCTGCGCCTCGCCGAGCACCTGGACGTGCCGGTGCGCGAGCGCAACGCCCTGCTGCTGGCGGCCGGTTACGCCCCGCACTACCCGGAGACCCCGCTGGACTCCCCGGAGCTGGAGACCCTGCGCGAGGGCATGGAGCGCCTCATCCAGGGCTACGAGCCCTACCCCGCGCTGGTGGTGGACGCGATGTACGACGTGGTCGCGGCCAACCGGGGCGTGGTGATGCTGATGGAGGGCGTCCCCGAGCACCTGCTGGAGCCGCCGCTGAACGTGATGCGGCTGACCCTGCACCCGGAGGGGCTGGCGCCGCGCATCCGCAACCTGCGCGAGTGGCGCGGCCATCTGCTCGCGCAGATGGAGCGGCAGATCGCGCTGTACCGCTCCGGGCCGCTGCGCGCGCTGTACGAGGAGGTCGCCGCCTATCCGGTGCCCGAGACGGCCGCGGACCGTGAACCGGCCGAGCCCGTCCCCTACTTCGCGCTGCCGATGCAGATCGAGCACGAGGGCCGGGTGCTGTCGTTCATCTCGTCGATCTCCACGTTCAACACCCCGATGGACGTGACCGTCGCCGAGCTGGCCATCGAGACGCTACTCCCGGCCGACCCGGCGACGGTCAAGTACCTTCACTCGCTGATGTCCTGACGGTTCCTCAGCGCCAGGTGCTGCAGGACGGCGAAGCCGGCGACCGTCAGTGCCTGGAGCACGGTCCACACCGCACCGGCCGCCGTCGGCGACAGCCACAGGGGCAGGGCGAGCAGACTCAGCGCGGTCCAGGCGAGGTTGGTCTCGATCACGGTCCGGACCAGCGGCGCGGCCGGCCGGGCCCGGGCGGCGAGCAGGCCCACGGCGGCGCCGTAGACCGCGAGGACCACGCCGAGGGCGAGCAGCAGGTCCCGCTCGACGCCGAGGAGGCGGCCGAGCGGCCCCGAAGCGGCAAGGTAGGCAAGGCCGTTCACACCGGTGACCACCGCGTCGAGCGCGAGGAAACGGCGCAGCGCGGCGTGCGGGTCGCTGGTGCGGGCGAGCGCGGTGAGCTGGGTCGCGGACATGGCGGATCACCCTCCGTCGGGTCGTGTCGCAGCAGGTGGGACCCGGGTTCCGGCCGGAATGCGCCGGCCGGAACCCGGTGCCACCACGATGCCGCGGACGGCCGGGGCGGTCGATTACCCCCGGGGTAAAGCGGGGTGCGCCCGGAGAGTGGTGATCGCGCGGTCGGTGCGCGTGGCGGGCGAGTCGCCGCAGACCCCGTGAGAAGGTCACCGGAACATGACACACTGCTTCGCGCATACTTAGGCGCGTATGGGGAGGCGTGGCGTGAGTGAGCGGCGTCCCGCGCCCACCGTGGGCCAGGTTGTGCTCGGCAAGCGTCTGCAGGAGCTGCGAGAGGCTGCGCAGCTCAAGCGTGAGGAGGCGGCGCGCGTCCTGCGGGTGGCCCCCGCGACCGTCCGGCGCATGGAGATGGCCGAGGTCGCGCTGAAGATCCCGTACGTACAGGTGCTGCTGGAGACGTACGGCGTCCCGGACGACGAGGCGGCCGCGTTCGTCGCCCTCGCCGAGGAGGCGAACCAGCCGGGCTGGTGGCAGCGGTTCCACGACGTGCTGCCGGACTGGTTCAGCCTGTATGTGAGCCTGGAGGGCGCCGCCACCCTGATCCGCTCCTACGAGCCGCACTTCGTGCCCGGGCTGCTGCAGACCGAGGACTACGCGCGCGCCGTGCTGGAGGCGGGCACCATAGGGCAGACCGGCCCCGACACCATCGAGCGCCATGTGTCGCTGCGGATGACCCGGCAACGGCTGCTGGAGAGACCCGACCCGCCCCACCTCTGGGTGATCATGGACGAAACGGTCCTGCGCCGCCCGGTGAGCATCCGCGGCGAGGTGATGCGCGAACAGCTCGACAAACTGCTGGAGTTCGCCGAGCGGGACCGGGTGACCCTCCAGCTGGCCGAGTTCAAGGACGGCCCGCACCCGGGGACGTACGCGCCCTTCACGCTGTTCCGCTTCGGCGAGCCCGAGCTGCCCGACATGGTCTTCACCGAGTACCTGACCGGAGCCCTCTACCTCGACTCCCGCACGGAGGTCTCCGCGCATCTGGAGGTCCTCGACCACATGACGGCGCGGGCCGCGTCGGCCCAGCGCACGCGCAAGATCCTGCGGGAGTACCGCGAGGACTTCTGATCACGCACGGCACCTTGTCCATCCCCTGCCTCTCGAGGAGAAGACACCGCATGCCCGGATCCAACCCCGCACCGCAGATCGACACCGGCCGTCCGCACCCCGCCCGCGTCTACGACTGGTGGCTGGGCGGCAAGGACAACTACCCGGTGGACGAGGAGCTGGCCCGCAGGATCCTCGCCCTGGACAACACCGCCGTGCGCGGGGCGCGGGCCAACAGGAGATTCATGCACCGGGCCGTGCGCACCGTCGCCGAGGCGGGCGTGCGGCAGTTCCTGGACATCGGCAGGGGCATCCCCACCGAGCCCAATCTGCACCGGATCGCGCAGGGCGTGGCACCGGAGTCCCGGGTGGTGTACGCCGACAACGACCCGATCGTGCTGCGGCACGCGCAGGCGCTGCTGCACGGCACCGCGGAGGGCTCCACGGACTACGTCCACGCGGACGTGCGGGACATGGACGCCCTGCTGGAGCGGGCCGCCGAGTCCCTGGACTTCGCGCGCCCCGTCGCCCTGTCGCTGGTCGCGCTCACCCACTACCTGGGTGACGAGGCCGACGGCGACGACGTCCACGGCCTGCTGCGGAAGTACGTCGCGGCCCTCGCCCCCGGCAGCCACCTGATCCTGTCGCAGGTCACGCCCGACCTCAATCCGGAGGCCGTCGCGAAGGCGGCGGACGCCTTCAAGGCCGGCGGCACCCCCTTCTTCCCGCGCCCGGTCACCGAGTTCCGGCGCTTCTTCGAGGGGCTGGAGCTGCTCGGCCCCGGTGTGATCCCGGTGACCGGCTGGCGTCCGGAGGCCGAGGACGTGGCGGCCCAGGCGGAGGGCGTCGTGCCGGTGTACGCGGGGGTCGCCCGCAAGCCCTGACGCCCTCGCGGCGTGCACCCGTACGGGTGCCGTGAACAGGTGCGTTCCCCCGCTCGCCCCTAGCGTCGAAGCTCAGGGCGAGCAAGGGAGCGCATGTGACCGACACGCTGACACCGCCCACCGAGCCGGGAGCGGCGCTGCTGCGCGCCGGGCGGTTCCTCCGCCCCGGCACGGCCGCGCCCGACCTGCACAGCATCGGGCTCGTGGGCGGGCGCGAGGCCGACGCCTCGGTGCCGGCCGGCCCGGCCGACGCGAAGGAGGTCTGATGCCCTCGGACGCCGTGCTGTACCAAGCCGCCGCGCTCTGTCTCACCTACCCCGACGAGGACTTCCGCGCCCGGCTGCCGCTGCTGCGCGAAGCCGCCCCGCAGCTGCGGGAGTTCGTCGACCACGCGGCCGTGACACCGGCCCGGGAGCTGGCCGAGCACTATGTGCGGGTCTTCGACCTGAAGAACCGGCACAGCCTCTACCTGAGCTGGTGGCGGGACGGCGACACCCGGCGGCGGGGCATGTCGCTGATGCGCTTCAAGGACGTCTACCGGGCCGCGGGGCTGGAGTTCGCCGGCGAGGAGCTGCCGGACTTCCTGCCCGCGGTCCTGGAGTACACGGCCCGCACCGGCGACACCGGCCTCCTCACCGAGTACCGCGACGCCCTGGACCGACTGCGCTCCCGGCTCACCGACTTCGGCACGCCGTACGCCTCCGTCCTGGACGCCGTGTGCGCCACGCTGCCGGCCGTCCGCTCCGGAGCGCGCCCATGACGACACTGCTGTGGGGCGTACTGCCGTAGGTCGCCTTCGCGTTGCTGATCGCGGGGCTGATCTGGCGCCACCGCTACGACAAGTGCGGGTGAACATCCCGCTCGTCCCAGCTCTACGAGTCGAAGCTGCTCAACATCGCCTCGCCGGCCTTCCACTACGGCATCCTCTTCGTGCCGGCCGGCCATCTCGTCGGCCTGTTCGTCCCCGCGTCCTGGACCGGCGCCGTCGGCGTCAGCGAGCGCACCTACCACCTGTTCTCGCTGTACGGCGGCACGGCGGCGGGCCTGCTGGCGGTCGCCGGGATCCTGCTGCTGCTCGCCGCGATCGTCCTCGGCATGGCCGCCAAGCTCAGCCACACCTCCGGCAACGGCTACGACCACCGCGGCACCGTCGCCCCCTGGGCCCGCAGCCTGTTCACCCTCCAGCCCGACACGAACCGCATGACGGGCGTGCCGGTGCTGTACCGGGTCCACGCCGCGGTCGGCATGGTCCTGATCGCCCTGGTCCCCTACACCCGCCTGGTCCACATGTACAGCGCGCCGCTGCAGTACCTCTTCCGCCCGTACCTGGTCCACCGCAGCCGCGACCCCAGGCGGCTGGGGCCGCGGCCGGAGCGCCGGGGCCGGGAGCGGACGCGGCTCTAGGGCCTGTGCCGGACGTCGCCGGGCAGGCGGGACCGTCGCAACAGGCCCTGGGGCCCGCCACGTAAGGCCCTAGGCGGCGCCGCCCTTCTCGTCGCGTTCCTCGTCGACGATCTCCGCGTCGACCACGCCCTCCTCGTCCTGCGGCGAGGTGTGCTGCTCGGTGCCGCCGTCCGCCTGGGGCTGCTCGGCCTGGGCGTACATGGCCTGGCCCATCTTCTGGCTGACGGAGGCCAGCTTCTCGACGCCGGTGCGCAGCTCGCTCGTCTCCGCGTTGCGTTCCAGCAGGCCCTTGAGCTCGGTCGCCGCCTCCTCGACCTCGGACCTGGTCTCGGCCGGGATCCGCTCCTCGTTCTCCCGCATGAACTTCTCTGTCTGGTAGACGAGCTGCTCCGCCTGGTTGCGGGTCTCGGCGGCCTCGCGGCGCTTGCGGTCCTCCTCCGCGTACTGCTCCGCCTCCCGCATCATGCGGTCGATGTCGTCCTTGGGCAGGGCCGAGCCGCCGGTCACCGTCATCTTCTGCTCGCGCCCGGTCGCCAGGTCCTTCGCCGAGACGTGCATGATGCCGTTGGCGTCGATGTCGAAGGCCACCTCGATCTGCGGCACCCCGCGCGGCGCGGGCGGCAGCCCCGTCAGGTCGAAGACGCCCAGCTTCTTGTTGTAGGCGGCGATCTCCCGCTCGCCCTGGTAGACCTGGATGCCCACCGACGGCTGGTTGTCCGCGGCCGTGGTGAAGATCTCCGAACGCCGGGTCGGGATGGTGGTGTTGCGCTCGATCAGCTTCGTCATGATGCCGCCCTTGGTCTCGATGCCCAGGGACAGCGGGGTGACGTCGAGCAGCAGGACGTCCTTGACGTCGCCGCGGATCACACCGGCCTGCAGCGCCGCGCCGACGGCCACGACCTCGTCGGGGTTGACGCCCTTGTGCGGGTCCTTGCCGGTGAGCTGCTTGACCAGCTCGGTGACGGCCGGCATCCGGGTGGAGCCGCCGACGAGGATGACGTGGTCCACCACGGACAGCTTGATGCCGGCGTCCTTGACCGCCTGGTGGAAGGGGGTCTTGCAGCGGTCGAGGAGATCGGCGGTGAGCTCCTGGAACTGGGCCCGGGTCATCTTCTCGTCGAGGTGCAGCGGGCCCTCGGCGGAGGCGGTGATGTAGGGCAGGTTGATCGTCGTCTCGGAGGAGCTGGAGAGCTCGATCTTGGCCTTCTCGGCGCCCTCCCGCAGCCGTTGCAGGGCCATCTTGTCCTTGCCGAGGTCGATGCCGTACTGCCCCTGGAACTTCTTCACCAGGTGCTCGACGATCCGCTGGTCCCAGTCGTCGCCGCCGAGGTGGGTGTCGCCGTTGGTGGCCTTGACCTCGATGACGCCGTCGCCGATCTCCAGCAGGGACACGTCGAAGGTGCCGCCGCCGAGGTCGAAGACGAGCACGGTCTGCTCCTCGCCCCGGTCCAGGCCGTAGGCGAGGGCGGCGGCCGTCGGCTCGTTGATGATCCGCAGCACCTTCAGGCCCGCGATCTCCCCGGCCTCCTTGGTCGCCTGCCGCTGCGAGTCGTCGAAGTACGCCGGCACGGTGATCACCGCGTCCGTGACGTCCTCGCCGAGGTAGGACTCGGCGTCCCGCTTGAGCTTCTGGAGCACCCGTGCGGACAGCTCCTGCGCGCGGTAGCGGGTGCCGTCGACGGAGCCCTGCTCCGGGAAGCGCCAGTGCGCGTCGCCCATGTACCGCTTCACCGAGCGGGCGGTCCGGTCCACGTTCGTCACGGCCTGCCGCTTGGCGACCTCCCCGACCAGCACCTCGCCGTTCTTGGCGAAGGCCACGACCGACGGCGTGGTCCTCGCTCCCTCCGCGTTGGCGACGACCGTGGGTTCGCCGCCCTCCAGAACGGCCACCACCGAGTTCGTGGTCCCGAGATCGATCCCGACCGCACGTGCCATGTCCGTCCCCTTCCGCCAGGGCACTCGTCACACACCAGCACAAAACTTGAGTGCAGGAATGTCAATGCCGCGCCCGGTTTCCGGGCGCGGCATCGCGGGAGGGGCGGGGTCAGGCGAGCTTCGCCGACAGGGTGATGGTCGTTCCGGTCAGGGCCTGGCTGACCGGGCAGTTCTTCTTCGCGTCCTCGGCGGCGGCGACGAAGGCGTCGTTGTCGATGCCGGGGACCGTGCCCTCGACGGTGAGGTGGATGCCGGTGATGCCCTCACCCGGCTGGAAATTCACGTCGGCCGAGGTGACGAGCTTGGTGGGCGGGGTACCGGCGCCGTTCAGGGCGTGCGACAGCGCCATGGAGAAGCAGCTGGAGTGGGCGGCGGCGATCAGCTCCTCGGGGCTGGTCTTGCCGTTGGCGTCCTGCGAGCGCGAGGCCCACGTGACCGGCTGCGCCGCGATGGCACCGGAGGAGTCGAAGTTGACGACCCCGTTGCCCTCGATCAGGTTGCCTTCCCAGACGGTGTGTGCGGAGCGCGTGGTTGCCACGGTGAATCCTTCCGAATTCCGGCTGTGCTTGGGATCCCATCCGATCACATTCCGTCTCATCGCACCCGGAAGACCGGCCCACGTGCGGTGAACGGCAGCCGGGCGCCCTGCGGGATCAGATACGCGTGCTCGCGCCGCACGCGCAGCACGTCGCACCAGCCGTCCGTGATCACCAGGACCGGCGCGCCCGGCGGGAAGTCGTCCGCGCGGTGCAGCAGGTCGATGCCGGGCTGCAGGACCGTGCCGCCGCGGCCGTGCACCCGGACCCGGCCGGCGATCTCGGTGACCGGGACGTAGCCCGCGTCGTGCGGCGCCGCGTCGCAGAAGATCACGCGGGCGGCCGGGACGTCGCGCGCCTCGGCGTAGGAGGCGATGGCGCCCAGCGCCTTGCCGAGCAGGGTGCGCTCCATGGAGCCGGAGGTGTCCAGGACCACGCCGAAGGTGCAGCGGGCGATCTCCTCGGGCGGGAAGTACCGGCCCGCGCGCGGGATGTCCGGGGTGGCGGACTGACGGCGCGAGGGGCGGGCGTAGGACCGCACGGGCTGCGGGCTCGGCACGAACTCGTCGAACCAGCGGGCCAGTTGGGCGTCCCAGGGCAGCGGCGGGTGGCTGAGCGCACGGATCTCCTCCACCAGGCCGCCGGGCAGGAAGCCGCGCTCCTGCCGCTGGTGCAGGTCCAGGCCCTGGCCCAGGCCGCGGCGGTAGAACGCGTCGAGGTCGACGTGGTCGCGCGGGCTGCCGAGCGGTGCGCCGAGGACGTCGCCCAGGCCCTTGCCGCGCAGGGTGGCCAGGCGGCGCATCCGGCGCAGGTCGCCGGTGATGCGGTCGTAGACCTCCTCGGCGGACAGGCCGGTGAGCTCCGGGTCGTGCAGCAGCCCTTCGGGCATCGTGCCGACCTGCATCTCGCACAGCCAGCCGTTGATCACGTAGTCGCAGGCGACGTTGAACAGGTACGGGTCGCGGGTGCCGCACCGGTCGCCGTGGCGCAGGGCGGCGTGCAGCATCTCGTGGGCGAGGATGAACCGCCACTCCTCGTCGTCGTAGCGGCGCTGCGGGTTGACGTAGATCTCGCCGGCCTCGGGGTTGACGGCGGCGACGGAAATGCCGTGCGCGCGGGCGAGTTCGGCGTCGGCGACCAGCGTGATGCCGGCCGCGATGCCACCGAGCAGCGGGTAGGAGGAGATGAACCAGCTCAGCGCCTTCTGCCAGGGCCGCCGCGGTACGAGCGCGCCGTCCAGGGTGTCGCGGCGGCCGCCCGCCAGGTCCATCGCCGCCGACACCGTCCGGGTCAGCGCGGCGGCGAACGCGAGCTGGTGGTCCGGCGGCCGGGACCAGCCCACCCACCGCACGAGCAACTGGTCGGGCTCCGCGCCCGCGGTGCCGCAGCGCTCGTAGACGGCCGGGAGCCCGTCCCGCCGCCAGCGCGCGGCGAGTTGCTCCTCGTCGCCGTCCGGATAGGAGGCGGGCAGGTCCTCGGGGACGGTGCCGACGGCGAAGGTCTGCAGGAAGCGGTCGACGACGACGCAGCGGGCGGCGAGGTCGAAGCGGTCCGGCTGGGTGCGCTCGCCCTTCGCCGCCGGGACGTGCCCGAAGCCGAGGTGCAGGATCGCGTGCGCGAGGGCCCGGGCCCAGGCGCCGGGGTCGGCGAGCCGGTGCGGGTGCACGTGCAGGTCGGCGTCGGAGTCGACGACCACCAGGCCCTCGCGGGGCGCGAACCTGCACTCCTCCTGCCGGCAGATGCCGAACTCCACGGCCGCGAGCGCCGGGTTGGCCTTGACCAGTCGCAGGCCCTCGGCGAACGCCTCGGCCGCGAGGTCCCGCTTCTTCTGCCCCTTGCCGCGGGCGCGGCTCACCGGCGCGCCTCCACCAGCCGCGGCATGTCCCGGGCGGCCTCGATGAGGAACCACGAGGGCAGCACGGGGTTGCCGTCGGCGTCGGAGGCGATGACGGTCTGCGCGACCTCCACGGAGATCTCGGCGAGCTGCACCAGCAGCGACTTGGCGCGGTACGCGGTCTGCCGGCCGTTCGCCGACATGTGCTCCTTGCTGACCGGGAGTTCCTTGATCAGCCGGCCGCGGAAGGACTCGGCGAGGTAGTAGAGCAGGTCGCGGTCCTCCGGGCGGTTCGGCCAGCGGGCGTCGCCCCTGATGACGGCCTCGATGCCGAACCGGCTGCGCACGATCTTGACGTAGCCGCAGAACGCGGTGGCGTGCCGCGGGGTGAGCGTGCCGTGGGCGAGGATCTTCAGCGTCTCCTCGTCGAGTTCGCGGCCGAAGGAGTGCAGCGTGTCGGAGAGCATGTGCCAGGAGCGGGGCGTGGAGAAGGGCTCCTCGGTCTTCGGCGGCCGGGACCACAGGTGGTCGGGCCGGTCGGTGAGGTGGTCCACGATCCACGGGTGGATGCCGTTCTGACCGGCCCAGGCCAGCCAGTCCTTCGGGGACGCCTCCAGATGGACGTGGGTGAGGCGGTTGACGAGGGCGGAGGCGATGGGGCGGGCGAGCGCGTTGTCCGTGGAGCGGTTGCCGGCGCCGATGACGATCGAGCCCTTCGGCAGCTCGTAGCTGCCGATACGGCGGTCAAGGATCAGCGAGTAGAACGCCTTCTGCACGTCCGGCGTCGCGGCGTTGAGCTCGTCCAGGAAAAGGCAGTAGGGCTCGTCGCGGGCGATGGCCTCCGGCGGGCAGAACACGGACCGGCCCTCGCGGATCTGCGGGACGCCGATCAGGTCCTCGGGTGCGAGCTGGGTGCCGAGCAGGCTCACGCACTCCAGTCCCAGCGACTCGGCGAAGTCCCGTACGAGGGAGGACTTTCCGATGCCGGGGGCGCCCCAGATGAAGACCGGCCGCACGGTCGCGAGACCGAGCAGCAACTCCGGTATCCGGGCGGGCGTGACGGTGACGGCTGCCTGCACGCAGCAACTCCAGGGGTCGAGAAGGGCGCACAGGGGCGCGATGTCCGATACGGACAGTGTGTGCGTACGGATCAGCGGGCGCAGCCCATTTTCACGCGGCCCGCTCCTCCGGCTCCGTGCCGAGCGGCACCTGGGGGCCGTTGGACTCGCGCAGCCAGCGGCGCAGGACGCGGTGCACCTGCTCGGCGCCCACGAGGTCGGCGCCGGTCTCGACCGGCTCGGAGAAGGCGAGCGGGGAGAGCAGGAACGGCCGGGCCTGCGCGCCGCCGAGCCCGCCGTGCGAGCCGATCTGCTCCTCGAAGGCCAGCACCTCGCCGTCGGCCGGGTCGTGGAAGGAGTTGACCATGATGTCGGCGGTGTGCGCGAAGGAGTGCGTGCGCCGGACGGCGTCGGCGGCGCCGGGGCCGAACACCTCCAGCGGGCCCGGCTTGTCGTCGAGCATGTCGAGCGGGATCTCCGCGCCGTACGCGCCCAGCACGACCCCGCCGTGCTCCTCGCTGCGCACCAGCAGGAAGGCGATGCCGGGGTGGTTGGCGAGCGTGGTCAGCAGGGCCGGGTGGCGGGCGTCGATCTCCTCCTTGCTCATCCGGTGCGGCACGTCCGGGAAGGAGACCAGACCGAGGTTGCCCGAGGCCAGCACCAGCGGCTCGGAGCGGCGGCCGGCGGGGGGCTGCTGCTCGCCGCCCGCCTCCACGGGCCGGCGCAGCGCGGCCCGTACGGCGGCGCGGGCCTCGGCCCCGCTGTGGGTGCGCCGTGCCTTGCGCGGCACGGGCAGCCCGCAGCCGGCCCGCACCAGGTCGCCCAGGCCCAGGCCGTAGCGGGCGCGGAAGGTCTCGCCGGGGCTCTGCCCGTGGTCGGACAGGACGACGATCCGGTACGGCCGCGGGGCGTGCTCGGCGACCTGGGCGATCAGGGCCAGGGCGCGGTCCAGGCGTTCGAGGACCTTCTCGGCGTCCCGGCTCGCCGGCCCGGAGTGGTGCGCCACCTCGTCGTAGGCGACGAGGTCGGCGTAGACGGCGGCGCGTCCGGCGAGCATGTCGCCCATCACCGCGGCGACGACGACGTCGCGTTCGACGACGGTCGCGAAGGCGCGGACGAGCGGGTAGAGGCCGCCGCGGGCGACGCGCGGCCGCTGCTTGCGCAGGACGGCCCGGGTGGACTGGCCGATCTCCCGCCCGACCTCGGCGACGAAGGACATGGCGGTGCGCACGGCGTTGGCCGGGTCGGAGAAGTAGGCGAAGTAGCCCGCCCGGGAGCGGTTCTCCCGGCCGCGGCGGCGGGTGGCGATGGACAGCACCAGGGCCTGCTCGTCGGCGCCGCCGCTGAAGAGGTTGCCGCGGCTCGCGCCGTCGGCGCCGAGCAGCCCGCCGTCGCCGGTGCGCTCCACGGCGCGGCGCTGGAGCTCGGCGGCGCTGGTCGGCCTGTTGCAGACCATCACCTCGCCGGTGTCCTTCTCGTACCAACGGAAGGCCGGGATGTCGTGGTTGCTGCCGTGCAGGATGCCGAGCTGGCTGGCGCCGGTCTGGCTGGACCAGTCGGTGCGCCAGGGGGTGAGCCGGTGGGTGCCCTCCAGCCACCGCGCCACCGTCGGCATCACGCCCTTCCCGGCCGCCGCGACGAGCACGTCGTGGCCGACGCCGTCGAGCTGCAGGAAGACCGTGCCCGGGGTGGACGGGCCCGGGGGGCCGTGCCGGCGGCGGCGGTCGGAGAGGCGGTAGAGGCGGCGCCGGTAGGCGTCGTCGTCGCGGACCGTCAGGGCGGCGCCGGTCGCGGAGGCCACGGCGGACATGACGGCGGCCACCACCACGGCCGTCTCGGGGGCCGCCTCGGCGCTGCTTGCGGGGTTGAGCCGCAGGGCGACCAGCAGCAGGGAGCCGTTCAGGACGAAGACCAGCAGCCCCAGCACGAGCGCGGGCACGAGCAGCAGCAGCCGGACCAGCAACGGCCAGACCAGGGCCGAGAGCAGACCGAAGGCGCCGGCGCCGAACGCGGCGGTCACGGCGATGTGGGTGGCGCTCTCGCCGTCCGGGGACTGGAGGCGGAAGTCCGGCAGGATGCCGGCGAGCACGAGCATGGTGAGGGTGGAGACCGCCCACACCGTGACGCTCCGCCCCACCTGACTGGCGATCCGCCGCCACCGCCCGCCACGCACGCCCAGTCCACCTCACGTCCTGGCCCGTCGTCGGTGCGGGCCTGCACTCAGACTGTCATACGGGCCGGGCAACCCGTTTCCACCGCGGCAGGGCGGGCTCAGCGCCCGTCGTACCCGGCGGTCGGCATGGACAGGCGCCGGTGCACCCGCGCCTTCATCTGCGCGTCGTAGCAGGGTTCGGCGAAGCCCACGGTCTCGACCCTGACCCCGCGCCGGGCGCACTCCGCGGTGAACTCCTCGACGGAGGACAGGGCGCTCTCCAGCACCCGCCGGCTGGGCGCCACGAACAGGTCGACGCCCGGGCGGACGCCGTCCCACAGCACGCAGTGGTCCGCGCGCAGCCCCCGCACCAGGAGCTCCCGGCTGACGATGTAGCCCCGCTCGGCGGCCCAGCGCGCGCACATCGCGTGCTGGCTGCGGGAGTCCACCAGGAAGGGATCGGCGTCCAGTTCCTCGAGCGGCGTCAGACTCGCGATCGCCGTGACACGCACCGGTCCCATGGCGTCCCCCTCACCTCTGGGTTTCGGCGCCGACCCTACTCCTGCCCGTAGGCTTCGGGGGAGTCGCGCGAAGGAGGCAAAGAGGTGCCGGTGGAGATCACCTGGTGGGGTCACGCGACCTGCACGGTCACCGACTCGGACGTACGCCTGCTCACCGACCCCCTGTTCGCGCGCCGCCTCGCCCACCTCCGCCGCCGCCGCGGGGCGCTGCCGCCGCCGGGCGCCTGGCGCGCCGACGCCGCCCTGGTCTCGCATCTGCACGCCGACCACCTGCACGTTCCGTCCCTTGAACGGCTCGCCGAGGGCACGCGCCTGCTGGTGCCCCGGGGCGCACCCCGGGCGGTCCCCGGACTGCGCCGGCTCACTCATCTCAGGGTGAGCGAAGTGGCGCCCGGGGACCGGGTGACGATCGGTGAGGTCGTGGTACGGGTCGTCCCCGCGCACCACGACGGACGGCGGCTGCCGCTCGGCCCGCACCGCTGCCCCGCGCTCGGCTACGTCGTCGAGGGCGAGGCGCGCACCTACTTCGCCGGGGACACCGGGCTGTTCGACGCGATGGCGCGGGAGGTCGGGCCGGTCGACGTGGCGCTGCTGCCGGTGGGCGGCTGGGGCCCGTTCCTCGGCGAGGGGCATCTGGACGCGGGCCGGGCTGCCCGGGCGCTGGCCCGGCTCGCGCCGCGCAGCGCGGTCCCGGTGCACTACGGCACCTACTGGCCGGTCGGGATGGACGCGGTGCGGCCGCACGAATTCCACTCCCCCGGCGACGAGTTCGTGCGCCTCGCGGCCGACTACGCCCCGGACGTCGCGGTGCACCGGCTCGGGCACGGGGAGAGCGTACGGCTGGAGGCCGCCCGGTGACGTGGCTCTCCCTGCCGTCGACCGTGCCGCCGGAGTCCACCCAGCAGGCGCTGGGCTATCCCTCGCTGTTCCTGCTGGTGCTGTTCGGGGCGCTGGTGCCGGTGATTCCGACGGGGGCGCTGGTGAGTTCGGCGGCCGTGGTGGCCTTCCACCAGACGGCGCCCTTCTCCCTGGCGCTGGTCTTCGTGACGGCGTCGCTGGCCGCGTTCCTCGGGGACGCGGCGCTGTACTGGCTCGGCCGGCGCGGGATGAAGTCGAAGAACGGCTCGCGGTGGCTGGAGGCGATACGGGCGCGGGCGCCTCAGGACCGGCTGGAGCAGGCGCAGGGGAAGCTGGCGGAGCACGGGGTGGCCGTGCTGGTGCTCTCCCGGCTGGTGCCGGCCGGGCGGATTCCGGTGATGCTGGCCTGTCTGATGGCGAAGTGGCCGCTGCGGCGGTTCGCCCGGGGGAACCTGCCGGCGTGCGTCGCCTGGGCGGTGACGTATCAGGTGATCGGGATCCTGGGGGGCTCGCTGTTTCCCGAGCCCTGGGAGGGTGTGGTGGCGGCGGTCGCGCTGACCGTGGCGATCAGCGCGGCGCCGAGCGTCTGGAAGCGGGTTCGCTCCGCGGGGTGACGGTCGTGGCGGGGTGCCGGTTCCTCGCGGGGTGCCGGTCGGTGGGGGTTGATCGCGCAGTTCCCCGCGCCCCTAAGGGAGTTGCAGGACCCGGGACGCTCCGATCGGGAGGTCCCACAGATCCTCGCGGTTCAGGCCCGCCTTGTCCCACGCCTCGCGGACTCGGGTGAGGGGTTCCAGGACCGGTTCCGCCGAGAGGACGAAGGTGGCCCAGTGCATCGGGGCCATTCTCTTCGCGCCGACGTCCTGGGCCGCCCGTACCGCCTCCTCCGGGTCGCAGTGGACGTCGCTGAGCCACCAGCGGGGGTCGTAGGCGCCGATGGGCAGGAGGGCCAGGTCGATGCCCGGGTAGCGGCGGCCGATCCGGGAGAACCAGTGTCCGTAGCCCGTGTCGCCGGCGAAGTACACGCGCCGTCCGTCGGGGGCCGTGAGGACCCAGCCGCCCCACAGGGAGTGGCAGGTGTCGGTGAGGGTGCGCTTGGACCAGTGGTGGGCGGGGACGAAGTCGAGCCGGACGCCGCCGAGTTCGGACGCCTCCCACCAGTCCAGCTCGGTGACGAGGGTGAAGCGGCGGCGCCGGAACCAGGCGCCGAGTCCGGCGGGCACGAACACCGGGGTGTCGCGCGGGAGCCGGGCCAGCGTGGGGGCGTCCAGGTGGTCGTAGTGGTTGTGGCTGATGACGACCGCGTCCACGCGCGGGAGGCTGTGCCAGTCGATGCCCACCGGGGTGATGCGCGCGGGGGTGCCGAGGATGCGGCGGGACCAGACCGGATCGGTGAGGACGGTCAGACCGCCGATCTGCACGACCCAACTGGCGTGCCCCGCCCAGGAGACGGCGACGGTGCGGGAGTCGACGCGGGGCACCGGACCGGGTTCGCACGGGAGCCGGGAGATGTCCGCGAGGCCCTCGGGCCCGGGGCGGATGGAGCCTTCGCGGGCGAAGCGGGCCATGGCCTTCAGACCGGGCAGCGGAGCGGTCAGGCGGTCGTGGAAGGTGCGCGGCCAGACCCGGCGCTCGCCCGGCGGGCGGGGCTCGGCCAGAGGCGGGAACGGGGCCGCGAACCTCCGCGTGGACGCGGGGCCTTCGGCCTCCCGGACGGTCATTCCGGTGCTCGTGCCGGTGCCCGTGCTGGTGGTCGACTCGGACTGCTGCGTCATCGAGGAGGCTCCCATCGCTGAGCGTCGTCGCGAAGGTCGTCGAAGACCGACTTCACATGGTTCAACGCGCGTTGCACATGTGGCAGTTCCAACGGTGCGGGGGAGGTGAGGCATTCCGCGCGTTCCTCGTCCGTATGCCCCAGGAGCGGGCCCGTGGACAGCCGTACGCGCAGCGCGCCGAGTTCGTCGCCGAAGCGGTGGCCGCCGGGCGCGGGCATGCCGAGCCGGACGGAGAGGAAGTCCTCAAGTTCCTGCGCGTCGCCCACGCCGTGGGCGGTGAGCGCCGGGCGCAGCGGGCCGAGGTCGGCGTAGAGGTGGCGGCCGGCCTTCGGAGGCCTGGCGAGGGTGCCCGTCGCGACGATCTCCCGGTGCATGGCGGCGGCCACGCGCGCGTGCAGGCGTACGGCGGCGGCCACCCGCGCGGTGACCGGCTCCGGCTCGTCCAAGGCGTAGGCGGCGGAGGCGGCGACCGGCCCCGCGATCCGGGCGCCGAGCGCGGTCAGCACGTCGAGCACGCGCGCGTGCAGGTCGCGGGCGGAGGGAGCCGCCGGGGAAAGGGGGAAAGAGGAAGGCAAAACCGGCGGGGAAAGAATACCCACAAAACTCGGGACAAAAACGGCAAGGTCGTTCAGAATCCCGAGGGGAAGA
>NZ_JBHVGU010000019.1:26068-169701 GCF_042800575.1 Streptomyces sp. NPDC057616 | reverse complement strand
TTGGGCACAGAGTGTGGCAAGAATGTAAAACACGCGGGCGGGGGGGTCGCGGAAGACCGCTTCCGCCGGAAACCGGGCGACCGCGGCCGCCCAGCCCGGCGGCAGCAGCGCCCCCGCCAGGTCGGAGACGACGGTGACCCGGTCGTGCAGCATCTCGGCGGGACTGACCAGCACGGTGTCGTGCGGGGCGTGCACGGTGTCGCGCCAGGTCTCGTCGCTGACCAGGTGCAGGCCCTCGCCGGCGGCGGCCTCGACACACTCGTGCAGCGCGTCCGGCGGGGCGACGGTGGCGGTGGGGTCGTCGGCGACCGACAGCACGAGCAGCCGCGGATCACCGCCCTCGGCCCGCACCCGGCGCACGGTCTCCAGGAGCGCGTACGGGTCCGGGACACCGCCGCTCTCGGCCGGCGTCGCGACATGGAAGGCCGGTCTTCCCAACAGACGTGCGTACGGCGCCCACCAGGCCGCGCAGGGCCGGGGCACCAGGACGTCGCCGCCGATGGCGGCGGTCAGCGCGACCAGCAGGGCGGGCGCGCCGGGGGCCGCGGCCACCAGAGCGGGCTCGGCGGCCAGGCCGCGCCGCTCCCAGTAGCCGCAGGCGGCCCCGATCAGTTCGGGTCCGCCGCCGATGGGCTCGCCGTCGGTGCGGGTCGCGGCCGCGGTCAGCGCGGCCGCGAGTCCGGGCGGCACGGGCAGCCCGTCCTCGGGCAGCTGGGGCCCGTAGCGGACGGGGCCGTGGCCTTCCGGGTCCGTCCGCCGCATGCGTACCTCCGCGCAGTCGTGGGCCTCGGGCCCCGGGTACCCAGGGTGCCGCCGGGCCATGGGCGTGCGCCGGCGTTGCGCCCGTCACACGCGGGGTCAGCCGCGCAGGACGGAGCCCCGGTGGCACAGCCGGTACACGGCCGCGCCCAGCGCTCCCGCAATCAGGATGCCGCCGCCCACCAGAGCCGGCACGGAGTCGGTGAAAGTACCGCCCTCGCCGGCCTCCACGCCGTGCTGGACGGGTGCGTCGGCGCAGGGCCCGGCACTGGGCTCCTTGCAGGGCCGGTCCGCGCCGTCACCACCGGGGACGACAGGGCCACCGCCGCCTCCGGGCACGACGCCGGCGCCGCCTCCGCCGCCGGGGACGAGGCTGTCTTCATCACCGGGGACCAGGCTGCCGTCGTCGCCCAGCACCGTGCTGCCGTCGTCGCCCGGTACCGTGCTGCCGTCGCCGCCGGGCACCGCCCCGCCGCCGCTCGCCCCGCCGCCGTGGCTCGCGTGGAACGTGGCGCGCCAGGGCTTGCCCTTTGCGCCGGGCGCCGCCGGGCAGCTGCCGTCGACGGTCTGGGCGTCGTCCTGGGCCGCCGCGCCGTCGGGGCCGTCGTCCGCCGCGAAGTCGTCGGCGGAGGAGATGCGGGCGGTGCCGCGGTAGGCGGGGCCCGCTGCCGTGCTGTCGCCGCCGGGGACCCGCTGCAGCTGGACGGTGCCCTCGTCGAAGGCGTCGGAGGTGGCGTCGATCGTGGCGGGTGCCTGGCCGTCGGTGGCTTCGCAGGAGACCGAGACGGTCACGCTGCCGCCCGGGGAGACGGTGCTCGGACTGACCTCCGCCCCCGGGTCCGCGAGGGCGGCCGAGGCGGCGAAACCGAGCGTGGCACTGGCCAGGGCCGCCACGGAGAGGACACGGGCGGTGGAACGCATGGGTGGAGCTCCTTCGACCGACGGGTTCTCAGGAGCACGGTGGTCGTGCCCCATAGCCCATCACAGCCCGCCCCGCCGCGAGGCGCGCGCGGCCGGGCCCCATTCGCGCGACAAGGACGCCCGGGCGGGTGAACGAACCCGCCCGGGCGTCCGGGGTGTGCCGTGTGCCGGCGGCGAGGCGCCGGGCCGGAGGCGTGCTAGGCCGCCTCGCGCATGATCTGGTCCCGCATACGGTCGCAGCAGCGGCTGATCAGCCGTGAGACGTGCATCTGCGAGATGCCGAGCTGCTCGGCGATCCGGCTCTGCGTCATGTCGCCGAAGAAGCGCATGTACAGGATGGCCCGCTCCCGTTCGGACAGCGCGGCCAGGCGCGGCTTGACCGACTCGCGGTCCACCACGGTGTCCAGCGCGGGATCGTGCGAGCCGAGGGCGTCGCACAGGGAGTAGCCGTCCTCGCTGCCGGGCAGTTCGGCGTCGAGCGAGAGCGCGGAGAAGCTGTCCAGCGCCTCCTGGCCGACCCGGACGTCCTCCTCCGTCATGTCGGCGTACTCGGCGATCTCCGCGACGGTGGGCCTGCGGCCCGAGACGGTCTGGGAGAGGTCCTGGGTCGCGAACCGGACGCGGTTGCGCAGGTCCTGGACCCGGCGCGGCACGTGCACCGTCCACATGTGGTCGCGGAAGTGCCGCTTGATCTCACCGGTGATGGTGGGCACGGCGTAGCTCTCGAACGCCTTGCCGCGCTCGGGGTCGTACCGGTCGACGGCCTTGACCAGGCCGAGGGAGGCGACCTGCCGCAGGTCCTCGTAGCTCTCGCCGCGGCTGCGGAAGCGGCCCGCGAGCCGTTCCGCCATCGGCAGCCAGGCCTTCACGACCTGTTCGCGCAGGGCGTCGCGCTGCGGGCCCGGAGGGAGCCCCGCGAGCCGGCGGAATGCCTCGGCGGTGTCGGGGGCGTCGTCGTGCGGGTGGTGCTTCGCGCTCACTGTGGTGGGCATAATGCGTCGCAACTCCCTTGGTGGTGCTTTGGCTTGGACACCGTGGGAGGGCGGGCGCGCAGATACGGACAGGCGCGACCGGGGCGGCGCGGTGCCGCACCCACGGACGTGCCTCCTGTCCGAAGCACTCACCTCCGCCTGCCCAGCGGCCGCGGAGGCAAACACCCGCGCATGTTTTCCGCGGGCGGGTCCGGTGACTCGACCTGTCATGTCAGGTCCGAGGCCTGGGAGATTCCCCGCAGGGGCATCAAGGTCTCCGACCACATCCTTCAGCGGCGAATGGCGTGTGGAGCACACGGCGTTCGCCCGCTCGCCAGGGCCGGCCGGGGTGCGGGTGGAGAAGCCCGAGGACTGGAGGCCGGCCGGGAGAACCGATCGGGTCCGCAGAACTTCGTGTCGGCGTCCGGTGTCCGGGTACGCGGTGCGGACCCGAAGATCTGGAGTGAGTCATGCAGCGAGGCAACGACCGGCTGAGCGTGCACCGCGACGAGGAGATGAAGCACGAACTGCAGGGACTGCTGCGTTCCGGGCACCCCACGCGGACCGACGAGTGGCACGACCCGGAGCCGACCGCCGACGACGATCTGGAGGTGGCGGGAGGACCGGTGGCGCCGGGCAGCACCGGCGCCTCGTTCGAGACGGTCCGGCTGGAGCTGGCCAGGCTGCTGGGGCGCAGCTCGTTCCCCGCGAGCGCCCGCGACCTGACGGGTGTGCTGCGCCGCAAGAACGCGCCCGACGTGCTCGTGCAGGCACTCGAGGGGCTGCCCGGCAAGGACCGCTACGCGAACGTGCAGGAACTGACCAAGGCCCTGACCCGTCCCGGGAGGAGCGGGCGGTGACGGCCGACTTCGTCAGGGAGGTCATGACCCCGGGCGTGGTCGCCGTCCGCCCGGACGCCTCACTCGTCGAGGCGGCGCGGCTGATGCGCACGCACGGCATCGGCGACGTGGTGGTGGCCGACGGGCAGCATGCGGTCGGTGTCCTCACCGACCGTGACATCACGGTACGGGCGGTCGCGGAGGGCTACGACCCGCAGACCGTGAGCGCGCGGTCGATCTGCAGCCAGGAACCGGTGCTGGTGGCACCGGACGACCCGGTCGCGGCGGCCGCGGCACTCATGCGCGCCCACGCGGTCCGCCGGCTCCCGGTCGTCGAGGACGGCCTCCCCGTCGGCATGGTGACCCTCGCCGACCTGACCCGGACCGAGTCCGCGGACTCCGCCCTGGCCGACATCGGCCGCGCGGAGCCCGACGCGTCCGCGGCGAGGGCAAGTGGCGTGTGAGAAAAGGATGGTGAAGACGTTGCGTATCGCATTTCTGACCGCACCCGAGGGTGTCGAGCAGGTCGAGCTCACCGAGCCGTGGCAGGCCGTGAAGGATGCCGGGCACGAGCCCGTGCTCGTGTCGACGGAATCCGGTGAGATCCAGGCCTTCAACCACCTCGACAAGGCGGACACCTTCCCCGTGGACGAGGTCGTGGGCGAGGCCTCGGCCGGGTCCTTCGGCGGACTGGTCCTGCCGGGTGGCGTGGCCAACCCGGACTTCCTGCGGATGGACGGCAAGGCCGTGTCGTTCGTGAAGGACTTCTTCGAGCGGGGCCGCCCGGTGGCCGCGATCTGCCACGCCCCGTGGACGCTGGTGGAGGCGGACGTGGTGCGCGGCCGGGTGCTCACGTCCTGGCCGAGCCTGCGGACGGACATCCGCAACGCGGGCGGCACCTGGGTCGACGAGCAGGTGAAGATCTGCGACCACGGCACCGCCAAGCTGATCACCAGCCGCAAGCCGGACGACCTCAAGGCGTTCTGCGGCGCGTTCCTGCAGGTGTTCGCGGAGACGGGCGGCTGACCGGACGTCTCAGCTGCGGGGAGTCGCCGACTCCCCGCAGCGGCGTTCCCGGGCCCCTTCCCGGGTCCGGCCCGCGGCCACCATGCGCCGCGGGTTGCGGCGCAGGAACTCACCCTCCAGCTGGGCCATGCGGTCGTTGTGCGCCCGCAGCGCGTCGGTCGAGCCGTACAGCAGCGTGTCGTGGCGTGTGCGGTGGATCGTCTCCAGCTCCTTCATGAGCTGCTGGTCGTCCAGCCGGCTGGGGTCGACTCCGGTCATGGTGGTACCCCGCTCGTCGTGTCCGTCCATGTGGAAGCCATGGATTACACCTTCAGCATCCACTCTACGAACATCCCGGCCCCCGGGCCTCCGCGTGTGCGCCCCGGCCTCCGCGACCCGCGCCACGCCGGCCGGCGGCCTACCGCGCCCGCTCCACCCGCCGCTCGTCCCACACGGCCTCCGCGCTCTCGCGGACGCGGCCGTCGCTGCCGAAGACCAGATAGCGGTCGAAGGAGCGCGCGAACCACCGGTCGTGCGTGACCGCGAGCACCGTGCCGTCGAAGGCCTCCAGCCCCTCCTGGAGCGCCTCCGCGGACTCCAGGTCGAGGTTGTCCGTCGGCTCGTCCAGCAGCAGCGACGTGACGCCCTGGAGCTCGAGCAGCAGGATCTGGAAGCGGGCCTGCTGGCCGCCGGAGAGGCGGTCGAAGGTCTGCTCCGCCTGCCCGGTCAGCTCGTAGCGCCGCAGCCGCGACATCGCCGCGCCCCGGTCCTGCGCGTGCTCCTGCCAGAGGATGTCCACGAGCTTGCGGCCCTGCAGCTCGGGGTGGGCGTGGGTCTGCGCGAAGTGCCCCGGCACGACCCGCGCCCCGAGCTTCCACTCCCCCGTGTGCGCCACGTCGTCGCCGGCCAGCAGGCGCAGGAAGTGCGACTTGCCGGAGCCGTTGGAGCCGAGGACCGCGACCCGTTCGCCGTAGAAGATCTCCAGGTCGAAGGGCTTCATCAGGCCGGTGAGCTCAAGTCCCTTGCAGGTGACGGCCCTTACGCCGGTGCGGCCGCCCTTGATGCGCATGGTGATGTCCTGCTCGCGCGGCGGCTCCGGCGGCGGGCCCGCCTCCTCGAACTTGCGCAGCCGGGTCTGCGCCGCCTGGTAGCGGGAGGCCAGCTCATGGCTGATGCTGGCCGCCTGACGGAGGCTCAGCACCAGCTTCTTCAGCTGGGCGTGCTTCTCGTCCCAGCGCCTGCGCAGCTCCTCGAAGCGCGCGAAGCGTTCACGCCGCGCCTCGTGGTAGGTGGCGAAGCCGCCGCCGTGCACCCAGGCGTCGGCGCCCGCGGGCGAGGGCTCCACGGAGACGATCTTCTCGGCCGCGCGGGCGAGGAGTTCACGGTCGTGGGAGACGAAGAGGACCGTCTTGCGGGTCTCCTTCAGCCGCTCCTCCAGCCACCGTTTGCCGGGCACGTCGAGGTAGTTGTCCGGCTCGTCGAGGAGCAGCACCTCGTCGGTGCCGCGGAACAGGGCCTCGAGGACCAGCCGCTTCTGCTCACCGCCGGAGAGCGTGCGCACCTGCCGCCACTGCGCCTTCTCGTACGGCACCCCGAGCGCGGCCGTGGTGCACATGTCCCACAGCGTCTCCGCCTCGTAGCCGCGCACCTCGGCCCAGTCGGCGAGCGCCTGCGCGTAGCCGAGCTGGGCCGCCTCGTCGTCGACGGTCATGATGGCGTGCTCGGCCCGGTCCACGGCCCGCGCGGCCTCGCGGATCCGGGGCGGCGCGACCGACACCAGCAGGTCCCGTACGGTCGTCTCGTCCCGTACGGACCCCACGAACTGGCGCATCACGCCCAGGCCGCCGCTGACGGTGACGCTGCCGCCGTGCGGTTTCAGCTCGCCGGAGATCAGCCGCAGCAGCGTCGTCTTGCCCGCGCCGTTGGGGCCGACCAGGGCCATGGCGGCCCCTTCGCCGACCCGGAACGAGACATCGCCGAGCAGCGCCCTCCCGTCGGGCAGGTAGTACTCCAGGTGTGCCGCTTCCAGATGTCCCATGAGGTCGCATTCTGCGGGCCGCCGCGAACGGCGGGCAAACGGTTATAGGGGCCGGCCCGCGGGTCCGCCCTCGCCCGCGGGGGCGACCAGGGCGCCGGCCCAGGACAGGGCCTTCCAGCCGTCGGCGGGCGAGCCCTCCAGGATCACCACGCCGGTGTTGTCGAGGGGGCGGGCGGCGGCGAAGGGGACGTCGACGTTGTCGGCGCGGGCCGCCGTCCACATGCGGATCGCCGCGCCGTGGCTGACCATGGCGACGGTCCCGGCGCCGCTGCGGGCGGCCTCCGCGACCACCGCGTCGTAGCGCCCGAGCGCCTCCTCGCCGCTCTCCCCGCCGGGCATCCGCAGCGCGGTGTCCCCCTCCGCCCAGGCGAACACGGTCTTCATGTAGAGGCGGCCCTGCTCCGTGTCGCCGGGCAGCATCTCCAGGTCGCCCGCGGCGAGCTCGCGGATGCCGTCGCGCACCCGGACCTCCAGGCCGCGCGCGGCCGCCAGCGGGGCCGCGGTCAGCTGGGTCCGCACCAGCGTGGAGGCGTACAGGGCCTGGATGTCCTCGTCGCGGAGGGCCTCGGGAAGGGCGGCGGCCTGCTGCTCGCCGAGTGCGGTCAGGCCCGCGCCGGGCACGGCGGTGTCGAGCAGGAAGTCGACGTTCGAGGGGGTCTGGCCGTGGCGTATGAGCAACAGACGCATGCAGGGACCCTCCGGGGTGTCGTTCACCGCCCGCGGGACAAGAAACGGGCACTTCAGGGTAACCGGCACCACATGAGCCCAGACGTCGACCTCACCCTGCCGAAGCCCGGTCTCCACCCCCTGCGCAAGCGGCTGCTCGCGCTCGACAGCCGCGTCTTCGAGTTCGCGGCGGAGCGCCACTGGCCGGCCGCCCGGCCCGTGCTGCCCCGGCTGAGCCGGAGCGCCAACCACGGCGTGCTGTGGTTCGCCACCGCGGCCGCGGTGGCGGCCACCCGCACCCCGCGGGCCCGCCGCGCCGCCGCCCGCGGCCTCGCCTCCCTGAGCCTTGCCTCGCTGGCCATCAACACGCTGGGCAAGCGCTCGGTGCGCCGGCCCCGGCCGGTCCTTGATCCCGTACCGCTGGGGCGGCAGCTGAAGCGGCAGCCGATCACCACGTCGTTCCCGTCCGGTCACGCCGCGTCGGCGGCCGCGTTCGCGGCCGGCGTCGCGCTGGAGTCGCCGGCCTGGGGTGCGGTGGTCGCCCCGGTCGCCTGGTCCGTCGCGCTCTCCCGCGTCTACACCGGGGTGCACTTCCCGAGCGACGTACTGGCCGGCGCGGCCCTGGGCGTGGGCGCCGCCTTCGCCCTGCGGGGCCTGGTGCCCACCCGCGCCCAGCTGGTCACCCCGGCCCGGCCGCGCGCCGAGGTCCCGGCGCTGCCCGACGGCGCGGGGCTGGTCATGGTGGTGAACACCGCCTCGGGCACCTCCGAGCGGGTCCGTGCCCTGCGGGACGGCATGCCCGGCGCCGAGATCGTGGAGTGCGAGCCGGCCGAGGTGCGGGCCGAGCTGGAGCGGGCGGCGGCGCGCGCGACCGTGCTCGGCGTGTGCGGCGGCGACGGCACCGTGAACACGGCCGCCGACGTCGCCCTGCGGCACGGCCTGCCCCTCGCGGTGCTGCCCGGCGGCACGCTGAACCACTTCGCCTACGACCTCGGCGTCCAGGACGTCCGCGACATGAGCCGGGCCGTCCAGCGGGGCGAGGCCGTGCGCGTGGACGTCAGCCGCTTCCGCAGCGGCGCCGCGCAGGGCGTCTTCCTCAACACCTGCAGCCTGGGCGTCTATCCGGAGCTGGTGTCCGAGCGGGACCGCTGGTCGCGCCGGATCGGCGGCTGGCCGGCCGGGGTGCTGGCGGCGCTGCGGGTGCTGCGCGCCGACCGGCATCCGCTGGAGGCCGAGTTCCACGGCCGGGCCCGCCCGCTGTGGCTGCTGTTCGCCGGCAACGGCACCTACCACCGGATGGGCCTGGCGCCCGGCCGCCGGCTGGACCTCGCGGACGGGCAGCTCGACGTACGGCTGGTGCACGGCGGCCGTCGGCCCGCTCTGCGGCTGCTCGCCGCCGCGCTGGCGGGCCCGCTGACCCGCTCCCCCGCCCACGCGGCGGTCCAGGTGGGCCGGCTGCGGCTGACGGGCGTCGCGCCCGGCACCCTGCTCGCCCACGACGGCGAAGTCACCGAGGTGGAGGGCGAGGTGACGCTGGAGAAGCTCCCGGAGGCACTCGTCGTGTACCGGCCCGGAGCCGATGACCGGACCGGCGATTCCTGACGCTCCGTCAGTCCACATGGCAAAACGCAGGTCTCATCATTCGACATGCGGGCGTAGCGTGACGCTCACCGACACGATGTCGAACGAGGGAGTTCAGCCATGTCGAAGCCGCAGGAGACCGCCGTCTACACGCACGGGCACCACGAGTCGGTGCTGCGCTCCCACACCTGGCGGACCGCCGCCAACTCCGCGGCCTATCTGCTCGGCTCCCTCAAGCCGCACATGAGGATCCTGGACATCGGCTGCGGCCCGGGCACCATCACCGCCGACCTGGCTGCGCTGGTCCCGGACGGGCACGTCACCGGCGTCGACCACGCGCCGGGCATCCTGGACCAGGCGCGCGCGACGGCCGCCGAACGCGGCCTGACGAACACCGACTTCGCGGTCGCGGACGTGCACGCCCTGGACTTCCCCGACGACACGTTCTGCGTGGTGCACGCGCACCAGGTGCTCCAGCACGTCGGCGACCCGGTGCAGGCGCTGCGCGAGATGAGGCGGGTGACGAAGCCGACCGGGTTCATCGCGGTGCGCGACTCCGACTACGCGGCCATGACCTGGTACCCGGCGTCCCCGGGGATGGACGACTGGCTGGACCTGTACCGGCGGGTGGCCCGTGCCAACGGCGGCGAGCCGGACGCCGGCCGGCGGCTGAAGTCCTGGGCGCTGCAGGCCGGGCTGACGGACATCACGGCGACGTCCAGCACCTGGACCTTCGCCACGCCCGAGGAGCGGTCATGGTGGAGCGGGCTGTGGGCGGACCGGACGGTGGCGTCGGCGTACGCCGACCGGGCCATCGAGGGCGGTCACGCCACCCCGGAGCAGCTGCGGGCCGTGTCCGACGCCTGGCGGGAGTGGGGCGCCCGGGAGGACGGCTGGTTCAGCGTGCTGCACGGGGAGATCCTGTGCCGCAAGGACGCCTGAGGCGGCGGGATCACTGCCGGGGAAGCAGCGGGCCGAGCGGCCCGAGGTCCAGGTTCAGGTCCTCGGGCCGCAGACCGTACCGGTCGCGCAGTTCGGCCATCCGGTCCTCCAGGAGCATCAGCGTGAGACCGATGCGCTCCTCCTGGTCCTCCGTGAGGTCGCCCGTGTCGAAGCGGCGCAGCGCCTGGCGCTCCATGAGCTGCCGCAGCAGCTCGACGACGGTCAGCACGAGTTTGACCAGGTCGCGCTCGACGGTGTCGGGGTCCAGATCCATCCGGTTGCTGCGGGCGGTCACGTCAGCTCTCCCAGGGTGATGGCACTTGCTCGTTGACCGAGCTGATCAGCGCGTTCAGGTCGATGCGGACGAGGTCCACGTCCGCGATGCGCAGCGTGATGTCCCCCGTGACCACCACCCCGCCGGCCAGCAGCCGGTCGAGCAGGTCCACGAGGGCGATCTCACGGCGTTCGACTACGGTCACGGCCGCTCCTCCCCCACGTCATGGACGTTCTCGACGTCCTCGACGAAGGAATACGCCGCCCACGGTCCGGTGAGTTCGACGCGCATTCCCGGTACGTCGTCCTTCGTACGGTCCACCGCTTCGACGAACTCCTCGGAGCGATGACGCGGCACGAGATAGGCGGCGTTGAGCACGTTCTGCCCCGAGGCGCCGGACAGCGCGGAATTCTGCGGGGCGTGCAGCCGCGAGCCCTCGGCGTATCCCGAGAGCGCCGCGTGCAGCCTGCTCGCGAATTCCTCGGCCTGTTCCCAGACGCTCTCGTGGGCCCGCGCCTGCATCCGCCGCCGGCGCAGATAGTCACGGCCGGACGAGGGTTTCGCGGCCGGCCGCTCGGCCGGTTGGGACGGCTCCGGCGCCTCGTTCTCGGCGTACACCTTGACGCCCCATTCGACCCGCCCCTCCAGCCGGTCGAGGGTGCGCCGGAACATGTCCTCGCGCGCCTCCATCATGACCCGTACGCCGCTGTCGTCCCGGAAGACCGTGCCCAGCCGCAGGGGCAGCGGGGTGGTGACGGCGGTGAGCGCGTCGATCACTCCCTGGTGGGCGCGGGCGGTCTCGGTGAGCCAGTCCAGATCCTCGAGACGCTGCCGGAGCGGGGCTTCGGCGAAGTCCCGCTCCGGCACGTGGCTGACGACGGCGACGAGGCCGTGGTGGTTCAGCATTCTGGGCGGGTCGCCCGCCACTCCCGTCAGCTGGGCCTGCAGGGCCGCGTCGAAGGGGCGGCAGACTGCGTAGACGTAGCGCAGTCCGGTCATGAGCCCTCCTCCCCGGCGCGGGCGCGGCCGGAACCACGGCCGGAACTGCGGCCGGATTCCAGCTGCTCGGGCTCCAGCTCGGGCTCCAGCCGGGCCAGCCGCTCCCGCAACTCGGCGTTCTCACGGGCGAGTTCGTTGCGGCGGGCACCGGAGGACAGCGCCGGGTCGGTCTCCCACCAGTCGATGCCCATCTCCTTGGCCTTGTCGACGGAGGCGACGATCAGCCGCAGTTTGACCGTGAGGAGTTCGATGTCGAGCAGGTTGATCCGGATGTCACCGGCGATCACCACACCCTTGTCGAGAACGCGCTCGAGGATGTCGGCGAGGTTGGCGCCACCGCCGTGGCCATAGGGATCAGGCAGCCTGCTGGGCGTACTCATCGACGGCTCCCGCCTCCGGCGTACTCATACTCGTCCTCGTCCTCTTCCTCGTACTCGCCCTCCGGCTCCTCCTCGGGCTCCTCCTCTTCCTCGTCCAGGGGCTCCTCGTCCTCGTCGTACTCCTCCTCGGGCTCCTCGTCCTCTTCCTCCTCGCCGCGAGGCTCCTGGTCCTCGTCGTACTCGGTTTCCTCGTCGCCCTCGTCCGCCGACTCCGCGGACTCCTCCTGGGAGTTCTCCTCCTCCTCTTCGGCGACCGCGTCCTCGTGACTCTTGACGACCTCGCCGTCGCGGATCTCACCGCGCCAGCCGTCCTCCGCCTCTCCCTTGAGGGTGATGAAGCGGACGTAGTTCTTGAGGTCGAGCCGGGCCCGCCGGCCCTGGGCGCGCCAGATGTTGCCGGTCTTCTCGAACAGGCCCTTGGGGTAGTACTCGATGACCAGCAGGACGCGGGTGAGGTTGTCGTCGAGCCGGTGGAAGGAGACGACGCCCTTCGTCGTGCCCTTGGCGCCCTCCGACGTCCAGAGGATCCGGTCGTCGGGGATCTGCTCGGTGGTCTTCGCCTTCCAGCTCCGGTTGGACCAGAAGATCTTCATCTGCCAGTCGGACTGGGTGTCGTCGGCGCGGTTCGCGCTCTTGACGCCCTTGGCGAAGGTGCTGAAGTCCTGGTACTTGGTCCACTGGTCGTAGGCCGTGCGCAGATCGACGCCCACGTCGATGGACTCGATGATGACGGTGGGCTTCTTGCCCGCGCCGCCCTTGCGCTTGCCGCCCTTGCCTCCGAGGCTCTTGAAGGCGCCGATCACCTTGTCCTTGGCGCTCGACGCGCCGAGTTCCAGCGCCGAGCGCAGCGGGCCCTTGCCCTCGGCCAGCTTGCGGCCGCCGTCGAGTGCGAGCTTGGCGAAACCGGGGCTGTTGCCTTCGGCTATGTCGTTCAACTTGCCGGTGGTCGCGCCGAGTTTGCGCCCAACACCGGTGAGCAGCCTGGTCGCCTGTGCGGCGAGGTACTCCTGCACCTCGGCCTTGAGCCGGTCGGCGGCCTCACTGCCCGCCAGACCGCTCAGCGGTCCTGCCGCGTCCTTGGCGCCGCCCGCTGCCTTGGATGCCGATCCCACTGCTTCGGTCATCGCTCACCGCCTCCCTTCGGCAGACGGGCCCGAGCCGAGCGGGCGCCGCCCCTGGCGGCGGCCGTCTTGCGTGGCGTCGTCTTCTTGGCGGCGGACTTCTTCCCCGTCGCCTGCTTGCCCGCGGTCTTCTTGGCCGGAGCCTTCTTCGCGGGCGCCTTCTTCGCGGGAGCCCGCTTGGCGGCCTTCTTGGCCGGAGCCTTCTTCGCCGTCTTCTTGGCGGTCCGCTTCGCCGGCGGCTCGTCCTCGGCCTCCGGCTCCTCGTCCTCCGGCTCCTCGTCCTCCGGCGCCTCGTCCTCCGGCGCCTCGTCCTCAGGCGCCTCGTCCTCGGGTTCCTCCTCGTCGTACTCCTCCCGGGGCTCCTCCTCGCCCTCCTCCGGCTCCTCGTCCTCGTCCTCGGAGAGGAGGCCGGTCGCCTGTCCCGCGACGCCCGAGAGCTCGTCACGGACTTCGGCGGTACGCCCGTGGAGGCGGTCGGCGAGCGCGCTCATCTGCCGCTCCACCATCGCGCCGGAGGCCGCCTTGCCCACGCCGCGCAGATCCTCGCGCAGCTGGTCCCCGATCTCCTTGAACTGCGGGTTGTTCTGCAGCTGCTGGGAAGCCAGGTCCGCGAGCATCCGCGGGCTGAGGTGCATCCGCTTGCCGGCCACGAGCGTGCCCAGCGCGAACGCCAGCTTCATCTTTTTCGTACGTCCGAGGACGTATCCGGCCCCTACCGCGAGGCCGAGTCCCACTCGGTTCATCGTGCCGTCCCGTCCCCTGTGGCCCCGCCTGAGCGCAGGCCGATCTCCAGCCGGTCCAGGAGTTCGTCCTCACGTCGGTCGAACTCCTCCTCGTCGATCTCGCCGGCCTCCAACTGCTCCTCGAGACGGGCGAGTTCGGCCCTCACCGTGGCGGGGTCGTAGTAGATCCGTTCCGCCTCACGCAGTACCTGTCCGATCACCCAGCCGCTGCCGCGTACCGGCGCGAAGGGCAACAGGACCACTTCCTTGATCAATCCCACAGGTGCTCACTCCTGAGCGGCGCCCAAACCGGCCACGCCCTCCGCCTGCTCCGCCGAGTCGGGCTCCACGAAGCTGTAGGGGGGAAGCGGTCCGTTGACACGCAGTTCGATGTGCGGATGACGCTTGCGCAGTTCCTCCACCGCTCCCAGGAACCGCTCGGCCGTCGCGCGGTCCACGAGGAAGGAGAGGTTGGCCAGCCATCCACTGGATTCGGGGCCGACACTCACATCGGCGGCGAGCGGTTCCAGCGTGTCCCGGAGCTCGGCCGCGTCCTCGACCTCGCGCGCCTTCACGGCGGCCACGACCATCTCGCCGAGCCGCAGCCGGTCGTCGTAACTCCCGCCGCCCGACCTACGGTTGGCCTCGGTCATGGAGCGGACCTCGGGGTTCTCCGCCATCACGCGGTGCAGGACGGCCTCTTCCTGGTGCGTGGCCTTGACGTTGTACTCGACCTTGCCGTCCAGCGCCCTGAGCCGCTCCTTGTAGTGGTCGGCGCGGTCGGCGAGCACGCCCGTGACCGACTCGTCGTCCTGCGCGACGCTGCCGAACCGCATGGGCAGTACGACGGCTGCCGCACCCGTCTCGGCGAGCACGTTCTGGTGGGCGAGCAGGTCCTTGCGCTTGGGCCGCAGCCCCTCGGGGGCGTCGCTCACGACGGCCGCGAGATCGCCCTCCTTCAGGATGCGCACCGGCCGCGGCGGGTCGCCGACACCTCCCATGGCCTCGGGAAGCGCGGGGTGAGAACTCTCGGTGATGCCGTAGACGTACGTACTCATTCCTGCTCCTCCCTCCTGCTGCGCGAGGACGTGCTCTTACGGGCGCGCGGCCGGGACCCGGTCTCCTTCTCGCGCCCCTCGCCGCGGGCCTCCTTGAACGCGTCGGAGATGGTCTCCGCGGCTCCGGAGAGCGCACCCTTGGACTTGCCGCGGGCACCGGATTCCGTGACCTCGCCGACGATTTCGGGCAGGCCCGGGCTCTTGTTGTTGCCGGACTCGAGGTCGAGGCGGTTGCACGCTTCCGCGAAGCGCAGATAGGTGTCGACGCTGGCCACGACGACACGCACATCTATCTTGAGGATCTCGATGCCGACCAGGGAGACGCGCACGAAGGCGTCGATGACGAGACCCCTGTCGAGGACGAGTTCCAGAACGTCGTAGAGGCCGCTGGAGCCGCCTCCACCGCCGGTCTGCTGTGCCGGGACAACGGTCATACCGACCGCTCCTCCTTCTCTGTGGGCTTCTCTTTGTGAATGACGGTCCGGCGGCCTAGTGGCCGCCGGACCTGCGCGCGTCGGAACGCCCGCGTTCGTAACGGCGGACGCGCCGGTAACCGGTCAGCTGCCCTTCGGAGTCGAGATCGACCTGATAGCTCGCCATCAGGCTCATCGTGTCCGGCACGCGTGCCAGCTCGAGTACCTCGACCTCCAGCGACCAGCCGTCCTCCGTCTTCTCGAAGGACGACACGGTCTCGGCGGCCATGCCGGTCAGCTCCGTCAGCTGCGTGCGCGCATCGCGCAGGACCTCCATGGGGCTCGACCGCTTCTCCGCCACGCCGTTTCCTTTGTCCGAATTCCGCGACTTAGGTGAATTCTCTGGATCTTGTGAGTTTTTCGTGTGGGACATGGCCACCTCTTGAGAGCGGGTGGCCGTTATGTCGGCGGCCAAACATTCAGGCGGCGTGCAGTGCGTCCAGCCTGCGGCGGGCCGGCCCGAGCGCACGGCCGCGGCTCATGACGCCGTCCCAGGGGCCGGAACGGGCCTGTTCGACGGCGTCGGCGACGGTCCAGCGGCGGGCGTGCAGGGCCGGGTCGTCCAGCTGGGACCAGGCGATCGGGGTGGCCACGGGAGCGCCGGGGCGGGCGCGGACGGTGAGCGGCGCGACCACGGTCTGGGCGTAGGCGTTGCGGGCGATGTCCAGGTACAGCCGGTCGCCGCGCTCCTTCTTGCGGGCGGCGGTGGTGAGCCGGTCGGGATGCGCCGCGGCCAGGGTGTCGGCGACGTCCCGGGCGAAGGCGCGGACCTCGTCGAAGTTGTGGTGCCCGGTCAGCGGGACGACGACGTGCAGTCCGCGCGAACCGGTGGTCATCAGCCCCGAGGGCAGCTTGAGCTCGCCGAGCAGGTCCCCGAGCAGGGAGGCGGCCTCACGCACCGCCTCGAAGTCGTCCCCGGCCGGGTCGAGGTCGAAGACCATGCGGTCGGGCCGGTCGAGGCTGCCGGTCCGCGACAGCCAGCGGTGCAGGGTGACGGCGGCCTGGTCGGCGAGGTGGACGAGGGTGGCGGTGTCGTCGCACACGGTGTGCAGGACGGTGCCGTCCTCCTTCGCGACCTCGACCCGGGTGATCCACTCCGGGTAGCTCTCCGGGGTGTTCTTCTGCATGAAGCGCGGGCCGTCGAGCCCGTCCGGATGCCGCTCCAGCATCAGCGGGCGGCCGCGCAGGTGCGGCAGCATCAGGGACGCGGCGGACCGGTAGTAGTCCACGAGGTCGCCCTTGGTGTACTCCTTCGCGTCGCCGTCCGCCGGGAAGAGCACCTTGGCGGGCCGGTGGACGCGCACCGTGCGGCGCCCGGCCCGCACGGTGCGTACGTCGCCGTCGCTCACCGCACGACTCACCGCACGACCGCCTCCTCGACCAGCAGCTTTCCGGCGGCGGCGATCGCCTCGGCGTCGATGCCGGCCGCGTGCAGCTGCTCCTCGGGAGAGGCCGAGCCCGGCATCGAGCGGACGGCGAGGCGCACCAGCCGCGGCACGGGCCGGCCGTCGAGGAAGGCCTCCAGGACGGCGTCGCCGATGCCGCCCTCCCCGTGGTGGTCCTCCACCGTGATCAGGCAGCCGGTGTCCTCGGCGGCCGTGCGCAGGGTCCGCCGGTCGACGGGCTTGACCGAGTAGAGGTCGATCACGCGGGCCCGGATGCCGTCGCGCTCCAGCGCGTCGGCCGCCGCCAGCGCCTCGGGCACGGTGACGCCCGCGGCGACCAGGGTCAGCCGGTCGTCGGAGGAGGAGCGCAGCACCTTGCTGCCGCCGATCGGGAACTCCTCGTCGGGTCCGTAGATCACCTCGCTCTCACCGCGCGAGGTGCGCAGGTACCGGATGCCCTCGCAGCCGGCCATGGCGGCGACGAGCCGTGCGGTCTGGTTGGCGTCGCACGGGTACAGCACGGTCGAGCCGTGCACGGCGCGCATCATCGCCAGGTCCTCCAGGCCCATCTGCGAGGGCCCGTCCTGGCCGATGGCGGTGCCCGCGTGGCTGCCGACGAGGTTGATGCCGGCGCCGCTGACGGAGGCCATGCGCACGAAGTCGTAGGCGCGGGTGAGGAAGGCGGCGAACGTGCCGGCGTAGGGCACCCAGCCGCGCGAGGCGAGGCCCACGGCCGAGGCGACCATCTGCTGCTCGGCGATGTAGCACTCGAAGTACCGCTCGGGGTACTCCTTGGCGAAGAACTCGGACCGGGTGGAGTCGCCGACCTCGCCGTCGAGGACGACGACGTCGCCGCGTCCGCCGCCGAGGGCGGTCAGCGCCTCCCCGTAGGCGTTGCGGGTCGCGACCTCGTCGCCCTTGTCGTAACGGGGCAGTTCGACGTGGCCGGCGCGGACGGCGTGCAGCATGCGGGCGGCGGGCGGCTCCTGCACCCGGACGCGGAGGTCGCGCCGGCCGCCGAGTTCGGCGATCGCCTCGTCGGCGTCCGGCAGCGGCTTGCCGTGCAGTCCCTCGCGGTCCTGGACGGCCTCGACGCCCTTGCCCTTGAGGGTGCGGGCGATGATCGCGGTCGGCTGCCCGGTGGTGGACAGCGCCTCGCCGTACGCCCGGTCGATCGCGGCCACGTCGTGCCCGTCCACCTCGATCGTGTGCCAGCCGAAGGCCTGGAAGCGGCGGGCGTAGGCGTCGAGGTCGTGTCCGTGCCGGGTGGGGCCGCGCTGGCCGAGCCGGTTGACGTCGACGATCGCGGTGAGGTTGTCGAGATGCTCGTACGCCGCCTGCTCGGCGGCCTCCCAGACGGAGCCCTCGGCCATCTCGCTGTCCCCGCACAGCACCCACACGCGGTACCCGGCCTGGTCCAGCCGCTTGCCGGACAGCGCGATGCCGACGCCGACGGGCAGCCCCTGGCCGAGCGAGCCGGTCGCCGTCTCGACCCACGGCAGCCGGCGCGGCGTCGGATGCCCCTCGAGCCGGCTGCCCAGCTTGCGGAAGGTGAGCAGCTCCTCGTCGTCGATGGCGCCGGCCGCCTTGTACGCGGCGTAGAGAAGGGGCGAGGCGTGCCCCTTGGACAGGACGAAGCGGTCGTTGCCGGGGTGGGCGGGCCGGTCGAAGTCGTAGCGGAAGTGGTGCGCGAGCAGCACGGCCATCAGGTCCGCGGCGGACATCGAGGACGTCGGATGCCCGGACCCCGCGGCCTGCGCCGCCCGCACCCCGTCCACCCTCAACTGCTGTGCGAGCTCGACGAGTTCATCGGTGTTCATGAGTCTCCCTCCGCTGATGTGGTCGAGCCACGGTTCGCCGCCGGCGCTGACGCGTACGTCGTACGGAACCTTCCGCGTCCCCCTGGTCGGGGCGCCCAAACTGGTCACGGCACCCGAAGGTGTACCGGTTGCCTCCCCGGGCCCCGGGTACCCGGGCGGCGTCCCAATGGACCCGGATCCACCGGAGGTGCCCCCCATGCCCGAGTACGGCTATTTCCTCTCCTGTGAGGAGTTCGGTCCCGCAGACCTCGTCGAGCAGGCGAGGATGGCCGAGCAGGCCGGCTTCCGCTCGCTGTGGATCTCCGACCACTACCACCCCTGGAACGACGCACAGGGCCAGAGCGCCTTCGTGTGGTCCGTGCTCGGCGCCCTCTCGGAGGCGGTGTCGCTGCCGGTGCAGACGGCGGTCACCTGCCCGACCGTACGGATCCACCCGGCGGTGGTGGCGCAGGCCGCGGCCACCACGGCCGTGATGACGAACGGCCGCTTCCGGCTCGGTGTGGGCACGGGCGAGGCGCTCAACGAGCACATCCTCGGACACGTCTGGCCGCCCGCGACCGTCCGCATGGAGATGCTGGAGGAGTCGATCCAGATCATGCGCCGGCTGTTCACCGGCGAGGAGGTGACGCATCACGGCACCCACTACACGGTGGAGAACGCCCGCCTCTACACGGTCCCCGACGAGCCCGTACCGATCGACATCTCCGGCTTCGGCCCGGCCGCCACGAAGCTGGCGGCACGCGTGGGCGACGGCTACATCACGATGACGCCCGAGGAGTCGATGGTGGAGCAGTTCCGCAAGGGGGGCGGGGGCGGCAAGCCCGTCAGCGGCGGCACGAAGGTCTGCTACGGCACCGACCGCGAGGAGGCCCTGCGCACCGTCCGCGAGCGCTGGTTCAACCAGTTCCTGCCCGGCGAGATGAGCCAGATCCTGCCCTCGCCGCGGCACTTCGAGCAGCTGAAGCCGCTGGTCACCGAGGACATGGTGCGCGAGAACACGGTGTGCGGCGACGACGTCGACGAGCACGTCTCGGCCCTGCGCGCCTTCGCCGACGCCGGCTTCGACCGGGTCTACGTCAACCAGATCGGACCGGACCAGCGCGGCTTCTTCGACTTCTACCGTACGAAGGTGCTGCCGCAGCTCCAGCAGTCCTGAGGAGCGCCGATGAAACTGCACCGCCCCGTCGTGTCCGTCTACACCGTGCCGACCGACGCACCGGAGGCGGACGGCACGTGGGCCTGGTCGTCCACGACGATGGTGATCGTGGAGGTGTCGGCGGACGAGACGACCGGCACGGGCTGGACGTACGGGCCCCCAGCGGTCGGTGAGTTCGTGGGCGACCAGCTCGCGCCGCTGCTGGAGGGCCGCAGCGCCCTCGACATCCCCGCCGCCCACGACGCCATGTGCCACGCAGTGCGCAACGCGGGCCGGCCCGGGGTCGCAGGCTGCGCCGTCTCGGCGGTCGACATCGCCCTGTGGGACCTCAAGGCCCGCCTGCTCGGGCTCCCGCTGGCCCGCCTGCTCGGCGTCTGCCGCGAGGAGGTCCCGGTCTACGGCAGCGGCGGCTTCACGACGTACCACGACACGCATCTGGCCGCGCAGCTCAACGGCTGGGTGCACGGGCAGCACATCCCGCGCGTCAAGATCAAGATCGGGGAGAGCTGGGGGCGCGAGGTCGCCCGCGACCTCGCCCGGGTCCGCTCGGCCCGCCAAGTCATCGGCCCTGAGGCGGAGTTGTACGTGGACGCCAACGGCGCCTACACCCGCAAGCAGGCGGTCCGGGTCGGCCGCGCCCTGGCCGAGCTCGGCGTCGGCTGGTTCGAGGAGCCGGTCTCCTCGGACGACCTGACGGGCCTGAGACTGGTCCGCGACGCGCTGGTGTGCGACGTGGCCGCCGGCGAGTACGGCTACGACCTGCCCTACTTCGCCCGCATGATCGCGGCGGGCGCCGTCGACTGCCTCCAGGTTGACGCGACCCGCTGCGGCGGCCTGACGGAGTTCCTGCGCGCCGCCGCGCTGGCCCAGGCGCACGGCCTGGAGATCTCCGCCCACTGCGCCCCGCACGTGCACGCCGCCGTGGCCGCCTCGATCCCCAACTTCCGCCACCTGGAGTGGTTCCACGACCATGTGCGCGTCGAGGACATGTTCTTCGACGGCGCACTGGACCCGACGGGCGGCACGGTACGCCCGCTGACCGGCCTCGGACACGGGCTGACCCTGCGGACGGACGACGTGGAGGAGTACCAGGTGGCCTGAGCGGGCGGGGACGGCCAGGGCCTCGCCCCGGACCGCCGCACGTCGTCAGCGGCCGGGGCGAGGCCCTCGCGTTGGCCCTCGCGTCCCCGGGTCGGCAGGGCCACCCGGTGTCACGCCCGGTGGTTCGACTGCTCGGGGCCGGTCTCGTCGAGGTGGGGTGCGGGCGCGCCGGCGCCCGGTGTACCCGCGCCGACCGACGGCGCGACCGGGGGAACAGGCGGGACCGGCGCTCCCGTACCGCCCGTGACGCGGTCGCCCCGGCCCGCGCCCGCCGCGAGTCCGGCGTCGCCGGCGGGGGCGGACGCGTGCGGCCGGGCCGCGCTGCGCAGCAGGTAGGCGGCCACACCCAGGATCGCCGCGGTGATGAGCGCGGCGGCCCAGTCGGGCAGCCCGATCGCCAGGGCGAGGCCCACGGTCAGCGCCACCGCCGCGCCCGCGTACAGGGCGACGGCTCCGGACGCCGCGTACAGCATCGCCGTACGGCGCTGTTTGCGAGTCTGTTCGCGCAGTTCCTCGCGCACGGCGTCGCGCGCGACCTGCGCCAGCTCGTCGACCAAGTGCTTGTCCAGATGTTCCAAGCCTTCCATGGCTTCGCGGGTACCCCGCACAGGCGTACGTATACCGCGCTCCGTCACGGCTGGAAAGCGCTGCGTCGGCCCCCGGCGCCCGGGTACCCGCGCGCTCGCACCAGCACGGCGAAACCCTCACAGAACCTCTTACAGGAGAGCGCCATGACCGAGCGCATCGACGTGGTGGAGCTGCTCAAGGAGCAGCACACCCGGATCCGGGAACTGTTCGACGAGGTGGCGAACACCAAGGGGGAGGACCGCAAGCGCCACTTCCACGACCTCGTCCGGCTGCTCGCGGTGCACGAGACCGCCGAGGAGGAGGTCGTCCACCCCTTCGCCCGCAGGAACATCGACGGCGGTGAACAGGTCGTCAAGGACCGTATCGAGGAGGAGGAGAAGGCCAAGCAGGCACTGGACCGGCTGGACGGGACGGACACCGACTCGCCCGAGTTCCTGGAGCTGTTCGCCGCCCTGCGCCAGGACGTGCTCGCGCACGCCGACAACGAGGAGCGCGAGGAGTTCGCGCACTTCCACCAGGTCGCCGACCGCGGCAGGCTGCAGACCCTGGCCCGGGCCGTGCGGGCCGCCGAGGCCCTGGCACCCACCCGCCCGCACCCGGGCACCGACACCGCCGTGAAGAACCTCGCGGTGGGCCCGGTCGCGGCCGTCATCGACCGCACCCGGGACGTGGTGCGCAAGGCGATGGGCTGACCCGTCCGGCGGTACACCGGGGCGGCCGGGCGGGGGCGATCGCGGGAAACGATCACCTTCCCCGGCCGTCCCAACTAGGCTCGTCGCATGGACATTCTGGGAGCCACGCTGCGCGTCTGCGTCGACGACCTGGAGACCGCGGTCCCCTTCTACGAACGGCTCGCGGGCGGGCGGGCGCTCCGCTTCGAACGCGGCGGCGTCCAGGTGGCCGCGATCGGCTGCTTCCTGCTGATGAGCGGGCCCGAGGCCGAGATCGAGGTGCTGCGCAAGGTCGCCGCGACCATCGCCGTCAAGGACGTCGAGGAGGCCCACCGGGTGCTCACCGAACTCGGCGCGCACATCGTCGCCGGCCCGGTGGCGACACCGGTGGGCCGCAACCTGATCGCCATGCACCCGGACGGCGCGATCTACGAGTACGTCGACCGCAACTCGTAGGCGGCGCACGGGCCTCAGGACTCGGGGGGCCGCATCCTGAAGTCGTAGTGCGCGGGGAGCGGTTCGTCGGCCAGGCGTGCCCACATCCGGCCGATGACCTCCGCTCCCTCGCGCAGGTCGGCCACCTCGAAGCCGGCCCGGAAGACGTCCCGCGCGTCCTCCCGCCGCCCCTCCGCGAGCAGCAACTGGGCCTCCAGCAGCCGGAACCGGCCACGTTCCCGGGTGGCCGGGTGCAGCCGCTCCCAGACGGCGCGTGCCTGTTCCGTGCGGCGCACGGCGAGCAGCGTCTCGATCGCCTCGCGGCCGAGGGCGGCGGTGGCCGCCGTCCACCGGTCCCCGTTGTCGCGCCGCTCCTGGCACAGGTCGTCGAAGGCGTCGGCGTAGCGGTCCGCGGCCCGTTCCTGGTTGCCGGCCTCCCGGTCCGCGACGGCCAGGCAGCGCAGCAACGGCCACAGGGACGGGGCGAGTTCGAGGGCCCGCTCCCAGCTGCGCACCGCCTGCGCCAGGTCGCCGGCGTGCCACTGGGCCACGCCCAGGTGGTACTCGGTCAGCGGGGTCGCGGGCGCGGTCTCCAGCATGTCCCGCCAGTGCGGGGCGACCAGCGTCTCGCCGGGCGGCCGCACCCGGCGCGGCTCGGGCAGGGCGCCGGCCCGCAGCAGGTGCAGCCAGGGCTCCTGGGCCTCGCCGAGCGTGCTCGCGTCGAAGGGCGTACCGGGCAACTTGAGGTCCGCGCGCAGCACTTCGAGCGCTCCCCAGCCGGAGCCGGTGGCGAGGATCTCGCCGGGTTCGGTGTCGGCGTGCGGCGCCCAGGCGGCGTGGGCGGCGTCGAGGTCCGCGCGCGGCAGCGCGGCCTCCAGCCGGGCCTCGGCGCCGTCCACGACGTGTGCCCAGGAGGGCCCCTCGGGCTCCGCCTCCAGCGGCCCGTACGCCTCCAGCCAGCTCAGCTCGCTCTCCGGCTCCAGCCGCACGTGCTCCAGCTGGGTGCGGGCGAGCCCGGCCTGGATCTCGCAGTAGCCGCCGGTGCCGGGCTCGGTGAGCCAGTCCTGCCAGCGCCGTCCCCCGCCGCCGGTGCCCCACATGAACAGCTTGCGGCCGCGCAGGACATCGGTGGACGTCTGCACCAGGCCGTGCCCGCCGTCGTCGAGGGCGGCGATCCATCGGCGCCGGTCCTCGGGCAGCTCGTAGAAGTAGTCCGCCGCGTAGGGGCAGTTGAGCGGATACGTGCGGTCGATGCCCTCGTACGAGGGCACGGGCACGCGGCGCAGCCGCTGCTCGTAGCCGAAGTACCAGGCCTCCTCGGCGGGTGCCAGGACCCGGCGCTCCTCCGGCACGGCGATGTTGGACCACCAGTAGACCGGCACGGGCCGCTCGTGCGGGTTGCGGACGCGGACGCCGACGTGCAGGAAGTCGGAGTGCCGCGGCAGCCAGAGGTCGACCTGGAAGGGCAGGTCGCGCAGCCGCTCCCACTCCCACAGCCGCAGCATCTCGCCGCCGTCGGGGGCGGGCACGCGGGCGGCGTGCAGCGGGGCGCAGGAGAGCGTGGTGTGGCCGGTGGCGCCGATGTTCCACTCGATGCCGCCGGAGAACCAGGCGCCGTTGAGCGCGAAGTTGGCGGGCTGGAACACGGGGTTGCGGTAGAGGAGTTCGCGCCCGGTCGGCTTGTGCAGGAGGGAGGCGACCCGGCCGCCGAGGCCGGGCAGGACGGTGGCGCGCAGCCGGTCGTTCTCGAGGACGAGGGCGTCGATGTCCCGGGGCTCGCGCGCTCTGCCGTAGCCGTCCCGTACGCGTACCGGGAGCAGGCTGCGCAGGGGCTCGTAGCGCGCCTGGCGCGCCATGTCGCGCGGCAGCTCCTCCAGGTCGCGGTCCTCGATGCGGTGCACCTCGTGGAGCAGCCGCAGCGGGGGCAGGGGGTTGTCGGGACCCAACTGCGCCGCGGGCAGCGTCAGTACCTCACGTCGGATCGTCGTCACGATCACCATGGAAGCCGCTCGCCGGTGGGCTGGCCAGGGGACGTATCGGTCAGGATTGCGCAAAGGCGCCGGCGCCGAAATTCCGCGTGCGGTCCGTGCCCGCCGACGTACAGTCGGGCCTTCGACGCACTGGAGCACGGGAGCGGGGATGAGCGAGCAGCACACGTACCGGGTGATCGTCCGGGGTACCTGGGACGGGCTGACCGAGGAGGCCCGGCGGCGGCTGCTCGCCGAGGCCGGCGAGCACGGCATGACCAGCATGCGGTTCACCGAGGAGGGCTCGCTGTCGTACGAGCCGGCGCCGCTGAAGCACTTCTCGATGCGCTACGTGGTGGTGTCCGACGCGGCGGACGGCGAGGAGATGGCGGGCGCGATCGCCGAGGACCGTGCCGAGGCCACGCTCAAAGGCCTCGGCTACGGCTTCGGCGACCTGCGGTCGACCGTGACCGACCTCGACACCATGAAGATCAACCGGAAGCCCGCATCTCGGCGGTGATCGCCCACCGCTCGTGGTCCCGCCAGTCGCCGTCGATGTAGATCATCTTCGGTGAGAAGCCCTCCAGGCGGAAGCCGCAGGAGCGGGCCAGGGCGATGGACGCGGTGTTCTGCGGCTGCACGTTGATCTCCAGCCGGTGCAGCCGCATCGGCCCGAAGGCGTGGTCCAGGACGAGGCCCAGGCCCTCGCGCATCAGACCGCGCCCGGCCGCGTGCGCGAAGACGCCGTAGCCGAGCGCGCCGCACTGGAAGCCGCCCTCGACGATGTTGTTGATGTTGATGAAGCCGGCGATCGCCCCGTCGCCCGGCTCCCCGCCCTTCTCGCAGACCAGGAACCCGGCCTTGGCCGGGTCCTCGATCAGCCGGCTCGCGTAGGCGGTGTAGGCGCTCGGGGAGTCCGGCGGGAACAGCCAGGGCTGGTGCAGCCCCTTGCTCTCGCGGGCGCGGGCGGTGAACTCGGCGCCGTCCTCGTAGCTGAAGTGGCGTATGCCCACGCGGGGGCCTTCGGCGAGATAGCGGGATGCGGTGTGCGGCATCCCGCCACCCTACGGCGGGGTCATCCGCCCAGCACGGGCAATTCCAGCGACCCGGCTCTCCCGGGCGAGCTGACCACGGTCACCGGCTTGATCCCGCGGTTGCCGAAGTACGCGTCGTCGCTCGCCGCGATCACGAACCGCAGCCGGTGCCCCTTCTCGAAGCGGTGCACGATGCCCGGCAGTGTCACGGTGAAGCTCTTGCCCACGTCCGGCACCCGGACCGGCGCGACCAGCCGGTGCACCAGCGTCCTGCCGCCGTCGGGCGCGATGTCGTAGAGCTTGGCGAACAGGACGAGCCGGTCGGCGGCGTTGCCGGAGTTCTGCGCCCGCGCGGCCGTCGGGGAGAGGACCTTGAGCGTGGCCCGGGGCGCGCCCACGACGTCCGTGGCCCGGGCGAGCGGTGCGCCGGTCCAGCCGAGGTAGGTGCCCGCGGTGTCGTACGGCCCCGGGTCCGGAAGGCCCACGGTCCCGGCCAGCGAGCTCTCCGAATGGCTGCTGGGCGTGAGCAGGTTGGCGTAGGTACGGCTGCCGCGGGCGACCTTGCGGCGGTTGTCGACGAGCTTGCCGTCGCCGGAGAGGTAGTAGGTCCGGCTGAGCGCGGGCAGCCGGCCTGCCGTGGCGTAGGTGTGGTTCGGGTCGGTGATCCAGTCGCGGTAGTAGGCGAAGGCCGGGCCGGTGTCGGTGGTGGTCCGCCCGTGCAGGTAGCGGTCGAACCAGGCCAGGATCCGCCGGCCGACGTAGGAGGTCTCCAGGTTGCCCTTGCTCAGGTCGAGTTCACCGCTCGCCGGGTCGGTGATGCCGCCGCTGTGCCCCCAGGACTGCCAGATCATCTTGGCGGTGGTGCCCTGGGCGGTGAGGGTCCGGTACGTCGCGGCCGCCTCGTTGAGGTTGAACAGGCTGTCGGCCTGCCCCTGGATCAGCAGGGTGGGCGCCTTGACCCGGTTCAGGTACGACACCGGGGAGACGCTGCGGGCGTAGGCGAGCATCGCGGCGGTCGGGCCGGAGCGGTAACTCCCGGAGTTCAGCGTGCGGATGGTGTCGCAGGCCCTGGTGACGAAGTGCAGGCAGGTGAGCGAGTTGAAGCGGGAGGGGTCGAGGTTCGGCCGGGTCAGCGGCTGGCCCTCGCCGATGAGGTAGAAGCCGTTGGTCCACTGCCACTTGAAGGCGCCGGGCACGGTGGTGGAGGCGTTGTTCGGGTCGAGCGAGTAGGCGAGGTCGTGCCAGGTGATCAGGGGGACGAGCGCGTCGACGCGGTGGTCGACCGCGGCCGTCGCCAGCTGGATGGCACCGCCGTACGAACCGCCGATCATGCCGACCCGGGGGTCGCCCGCGCGGTCGAGCGTGACGTAGTCGGCCCGGGTGCCGTCGTCGGCGGCCCGCTTGCCGCCGAGGAAGTCGACGAGCCGCGAGGCGGCCGTGCCGTCGACACCGGGGTCGTCGAGCGAGATCAGGCAGCCGGACCTGCCGAAGCCGAGGCCCGAGTAGATCAGGGACACGTAGCCGCGCTCGGCGAAGGCCTTGCCGATGGCGTCGGTCGAGCCGTCGGACTTGCTGCCGCCGAAGCCGTTCGTGGCGAGCACGGCCGGGGCGGGGTGGGCGCGGTCGACGCCCGCGGGGCGGTACAGGTCGGCGTCGACCGTGCAGCTGCGGCCGCCCACCTGGACGGTGAACTTCAGTGCGGAGACGGTGTATTGGCCGGTCGAGGCCGCTGGGGCGGTGAGTGCCAGGGGTGCGGTGAGCGCCGCGCCCAGGGCGAGGGCGAGAGCGGCTCGGGATCTGGGCACGCGTCGGGACACTGAGACCTCCACACTCGGGACAGCCCTGCTTACCGACCAGTAAGTACCGGCCGGTTGTCATGGTGTGACACGTGTCATTCCAGGTCAATCGCCCAGTCGAGTGTTGTTGACGGACATTCGGTGAAGGTCGGTCACACCAGGGCGGGCTGAGTGAGCGTCAAGGTCCGTGCGTCGGCGTCCAGTTCGGCCGCCACACCGAGGGGCACGGTCAACGCCCCCGCGCAGTGCCCGAATCCGGACTCCTCGACGACGGGCACACCGAGGCCGGCGAGCCGGTCGGCGAGCACCGTGCGCACGTCGCCGTAGGGACCGCACTCCTCCCACGACCCGAGCGCGATCCCGGTGACCCCGTCCAGCCATCCGCTGCGCAGCAGCTGGGTCAGCGTCCGGTCGATGCGGTACGGCCGTTCGCCGACGTCCTCGATCAGCAGCAGCCCGCCCCGGGCGCCGCGGTACGCGTGCGGTGTGCCGAGGTCGGTGGCGAGCAGGGCCAGGCAGCCGCCCAGGGTGACGCCCCGGGCGCGCCCGGGCACCAGGGTGGCGCCGGCGGAGGCGATGGTGCGGGCCTCCTCCGGCGCGAACAGCGTGGTGCGCAGGTGCTCCTGCGCCCGCGCGTTCTTGATGAAGTCGACGCCGGCGGCCGCCGGGCCGTACAGGGTGACCAGGCCCAGCCGGGTGGCGAACGCCTGGTGCAGCGTGGTGACGTCGCTGAAGCCGACCAGCACCTTGGGCCCGGCGGCCCGCATCGCCTCCCAGTCGAGCAGGTCGACCATCCGCTGCGCCCCGTATCCGCCCCGCGCGCACAGCACCGCGTCCACCGACGGGTCGCACCAGGCGCGCTGCAGATCGGCGGCGCGGTCCGCGTCCGTGCCCGCCAGATAGCCCAGTTCGGGGTGCCGGTCCAGCACATGGGGTGCCACCACGGGGTCGAGGTCCCAGCCGCGCAGCACGTCCAGCCCCGCCTGCACCCGCTCCTCGGGCACGGGCCCGCTCGGGGCGACGACGGCCACCCGCGCGCCGGGCGCGAGGCGGCGTGGCCGCCGCAGTTCTCGGACGTGCTCGCTCACTTGGACAGCTCCAGGGTCGGAATGCCGGGCGGGTTGAGGCCGAACACCTGGGCGTACAGGGAGAGTTCGGACTCCAGGACGCGGATCATGGTGTCCGCGCGGCGGAACCCGTGCCCCTCCCCCTCGAAGGCGATGTACGCGTGCGGCACGCGCCGTCCCTCCATCCGCTCCAGGAACCTTTCGCACTGCGCGGGCGGGCAGATCACGTCGTCCAGGCCCTGGAGCAGCAGGAAGGGCGCGGTGATGCGGTCGGCGTGCTCGGCGGGCGAGCGCTCCGCGTACCGGCCGGGCACCTCGGCGAGCGGCCCGACCAGCGTCTCCAGGTACTGCGACTCGAAGTCGTGGGTCTCCCCCGCGCCCCAGCCGGCGAGGTCGAGGATGGGGTAGAGGATCGTGCCGCAGGCGTAGACGTCGGTGGCGGTGAGCGAGGCGGCCGAGGTCCAGCCGCCCGCGCTGCCGCCGCGGATCGCCAGCCGCGCGCGGTCGGCGGTGCCCTCCTCGGCGAGCGCCAGCGCGACCGCCGCGCAGTCCTCGACGTCGACCACGCCCCACTGCTCGCGCAGCCGCTCCCGGTATTCGCGCCCGTGCCCGGTCGAACCGCCGTAGTTGACCTCGGCGACGCCGATGCCGCGGGAGGTGAAGTAGGCGATCTCCAGGTCGAGCACGAGGGGTGCCCGGCTGGTGGGGCCGCCGTGCACCCAGACGACGTAGGGCGGCAGCTCGTCGCCGGGGGCGACGCAACGGGGGTTGTGCGGCGGGTAGATGTGCGCGTGGATGTCGCGTCCGGCGGGTCCGGTGAAGGTGCGGATCTGCGGCTCGGGGTAGTAGGAGGGGTCGACGGCGTCGTCGTGCTCGGCGCCGATCACCCGGGCCCGGCCGGTCCGCGTGTCCAGCTCCACGACCTCGTAGGCGCTGCGCGGGCTGGCGCCGACGGTGACGACCCGCTCGCCGTGCACCGCGAGCGTGGAGGCGAACTCGGTCCAGGGGCCGGCCGCGTCGACGACCTCGCCCGTCTCGGGGTCCAGTATCCCGAGCGCGGTGGCGCCGCGGCCGTGCACGACGGCGATCGTGCCGCCGGGCAGCGGGGCGAACCAGCGCTGGCCGAGCTTCCACAGCGGTCCGCCGAACTCCTCCTCGCGCGGGCACAGGGCGACGCCGTCGCGGTAGAGGTTCCACCAGCCCGTGCGGTCGCTCGCGTACAGCAGCGCGCCGTCGGCGGCCCACTCCACCTGGGCGATCGACTCGTCCGCTCCCCCGGCGACCGTACGCGCCTGCCGAAAGGTTCCGGCGTCGTCGATCGCGGCGACGATCAGCTCCGTGCCGTCCCACGGCATACGGGGGTGGTCCCAGGCCAGCCAGGCCGCGCGCCGCCCGTCGGGCGAGAGGCGGGGCCCGGTGACGAACCGGTGGCGGCCGTCGGTCAGTTCGCGGACGGCGTCCCGGTCCTCGGCGGCCGAGCCGTCCAGCGGCACCGCGGCCAGGACGCGGCGCACGTCGGTGGGCCCGTCGCCGGTGAACTCCTCCAGCACGCCCCACACTTCACCGCGGTCGGTGAGCAACTGCGGCTCCGCCCAGCGCAGTCCGCCGCCCACCGGGGACACCGGGGTCAGCGGGCGCGGTTCGCCGCCGGGCTCGTGGCGGTAGAGCCGCTGGTCGGCGAAGTTCACGAACACCACGAGCGGACGGCCGTCCACCACGGTGCCGGTCCAGGGCTGCCCGCCGTACTCGATGACGCGGCTGCGCACGTTCCACGGGGCGGGCAGCACCGCCTCCTCGCGCCCGTCGGGGCGCCGGCGCACCAGGGTGCGTCTGCCGCCCTCGACGGGCCGCGGCTCGGTCCACCACGCCTCGTCGCCGACGAAGCCGGCGAACTCGGGACGCCCGTCGTGCGCGGCGGCCAGCGCCGCCTGGATGGGCGAGGGCCAGGATCCGTATGCCAGCGTCTGCACGTTCTCCCCCACCTCGGTCAGGCCGTCCTGAGGAACCGGTCGAGTACCCGCACACCGAAGTGCAGTGCCTCGACCGGGACCCGCTCGTCGACCCCGTGGAACATGGCCTGATAGTCGTAGCCCTCCGGCAGCCTCAGCGGAGTGAAGCCGTATCCGGTGATGCCGAGCCGCGAGAACTGCTTGGCGTCCGTCCCGCCGGACATGCAGTACGGCACGATGTGCCCCTCGGGCGCGAACTCCCGCAGCGCCGCGCACATCCGCGCGTACGTCGGGGAGTCCAGGGGCGCCTGGAGGGCCACCTCGCGGTGGTGGAACTCCCAGTCCACGTCGGGTCCGGTGAGCCGGTCCAGGGTCGCGCGGAACTCGTCCTCGCCGTCCGGCAGATAGCGGCCGTCGACGTACGCCACGGCCTCTCCCGGGATCACGTTGACCTTGTAACCGGCTTCCAGCATGGTCGGGTTGGCGCTGTTGCGAACGGTCGACTCGACCAGCTTGGCGGCCGGGCCGAGCTTCTTCAGCAGCCCGTCGACGTCGTCCAGGTCTGCCTCCAGGCGGTAGAGCCCGGCGAGTGCGGTCAGCGCGGCCCGCACGGTCGGGGTCGGCCGCAGCGGCCACTCGTACTCGCCGATGCGGGTGATGGCGGCCGAGAGCCGGGTGACGGCGTTCTCCTTGTTCACCTTGGAGCCGTGCCCGGCCCGCCCGCGCGCGGTCAGCCTCAGCCAGCCCGTGCCGCGCTCGCCGGCCGCGACCGGGTAGATCTGCCGGCCGCTGCCGTCGTGGAAGGTGAACGCGCCCGACTCGCTGACGCCTTCGGTGCAGCCCTCGAAGAGTTCCGCGTGCTCGTCGGCGAGGAAGCCGGAGCCGTCCCGGGCGCTGTCCTCCTCGTCGGCGGTGAACGCGACGACGATGTCACGCCGGGGCCGGACGCCCTCGCGCGCCCAGGACCGCACGATCGCGAGGATCATCGCGTCCATGTTCTTCATGTCGACCGCGCCGCGCCCCCACACGACGCCGTCACGGACCTCACCGGAGAAGGGGGGCACGCTCCAGTCGCCGGCCTGCGCCGGGACGACGTCCAGGTGACCGTGGACGAGCAGGGCGTCCGCGGACGGGTCGGTCCCCTCGATCCGGGCGACGACGTTGGTGCGCCCCTCGGTGCGTTCCAGGAGCGTGGGTTCGAGTCCCGCACCGGCCAGTCGCTCGGCCGCGTACTCGGCGGCGGGCCGCTCGCGGCAGTCCCCGCCGCCCCGGTTGGTCGTGTCGATGCGGATGAGTTCGGAGGTGAACCGGACGACCTCGTCCAGCGCCTGCCCGTCAGCCATACTGCTCCTCCACCGCGGCCGAGACGATCGTCGTGACCGCCTTGAAGGTACGGATGCACTCGTACATGGTGACGCTGGTGTACGCCACCTTCCGCTCACCGGTCCGGTCCACTCCCGGCACGACGGTGGCGGACATCGCGAGGTGCTCGGCGTCGAACTCCAGGGCCATGGTGAACGGCCCTTCCTGCACCGGCCGGTGACGGACCGCCAGGCGCGCGGCGTCCTTGGCCGCGGCCCGGATGTCGGAGGCGGTGCGCGACGGCGTACGGCACACGGCGGCGTACCGCGAGACATGGTCCTTGACGGCGACCTTCAGTGCCTCGGGCGCGTACCCGAGCGCGTCCTCGCAGGCCACGTCGTCACCCGTGACGAGGACGACGGGCACCCCGAACTCGGCCACGACGTGCGCGTTGAGCAGCCCCTCGCTGGCCCGTACGCCGTTGAGCCACACGCCGGTGAGGGAGTTGGCGAGATAGGTGTGCGCGAGGACCCCCTCCATCCCGGCCCCGGCGTGGTACCCGACGAAGGCGATCCCGTCGACGTCCCCGTGCTGCACACCCTCCACCATGGACAGGGACTTGTGCCGCCCGGTGAGCATCTCGGTGCGCTCGTCCAACTGCTCCAGGAGCAGGTTCCGCATGCTCCAGTGGGCCTCGTTGACGACGACCTCGTCCGCCCCGCCGTCGAAGAATCCCAGCACGGCGGCGTTCACGTCCGAGGTGAACATCGAACGGCACCGCTCCCACTGCGGAGTACCCGGCAGCACGTCGGCCGGCCAGGTCACTCCCGTGGCACCCTCCATGTCGGCGCTGATCAGGATCTTCATGCTGCGTCACGTTACGCGCCGCGGGCCGGACGGGCCAGGAACACCCTCCGCTTCTCGCTGCACACGCCGGCCGGGCCCGGGACCGGGATCACCCGCCCCGCCACCGATCCGCACTGGAAGTCGGGGCCTCCCACCTGCGAGGAAGCCGGTCCTGGCCGGCACCCCGCCGGCCTTTGACCGCCCCGCCCCCGCCGCTCACGTCGTCCTTAGTCGACCGGTCGGTTAGCTCCGGCCGTCCCACTCTCCCGACCATCCGCAGAAGACGGAGCAGGCACCATGCGCACCACCACCCTCGGCACCCACGGTCCGGAGGTCGGCGTCGTCGGCCTCGGCGCGATGGGGATGAGCTTCGCCTACGACATGGCCACCCCGCGCGACGACGCGACGTCCGTCTCCGTCATCCACCAGGCGCTCGAGCGGGGCATGAACCTGATCGACACCGCCGACGTCTACGGCCCCTTCACCAACGAGGAACTCGTCGGCCGGGGACTGGCCGGGCGGCGCGAACGGGCGGTGATCGCCACCAAGGTCGGCCTGGAGGCCGTCGACCCCACCGGCGGCCCGGGCGGATCGCCGGTGGTCAGGCCCAGCGGGCGGCCCGAGCACGTCCGTGCCGCCATCGACGCGAGCCTGCGCCGCCTGAACACCGACCACATCGACCTCTACCAGCTCCATCGCGTGAACCCCGAGGTCCCGCTCGAGGAGACGTGGGGCGCCATGGCCGATGCCGTCACCGCCGGGAAGGCCCGCCGGCTGGGCCTGTCCGAGGTCACCGTCACCGTCGAGCAGATCCGGCGTGCCCAGGCCGTGCACCCGGTCACCGCCGTGCAGGCCGAGTTCTCGCTGTGGACCCGTGACGTACGGGACGAGGTACTGCCGTACTGCACCGAGCACGGCATCGGCCTCCTGCCGTACTCGCCCCTGGGCCGTGGCTTTCTCGCCGGGCGCTTCTCCTCCTTCGACGAACTCCCGCAGAACGACCAGCGGCGGCGCCTGCCGCGGTTCCGGCAGGACAACCTGCGGGCCAACCTCGACATCGCCGCCAAGGTCCGTGCGGTCGCCGACCGGATCGGTGCCACCCTCGCGCAGGTCGCCCTCGCCTGGCTCCACGCCCAGGGCCCGTACGTCGTCCCCATCCCGGAACCAAGACACCGAAGTACCTCGCCGACAACGCGGGCGCCGCGGACGTGCGGCTGTCCGCCGCGGACCTCGCCGAGCTCGACGCCATGCCCGCCCCGGCCGGCGCCCGCTACTGACCTCGTCCCTTCACCGCAAAGGGCCGGATCTCAGTGGGTGCGCCCCGCCACCAGCCACTTCGACGGGAGTTCGATCCGGCTGCCGTCGGGGGCCGACTCCGTGGTGGTCAGGGGCAGTTCGCCGCTCGCCAGGACGGTGAGCCCGGCCGCGCGGACGTACTCGGGCACGGCGTCGTCGGCCACCTCGCCGGGTGCGATGCCGTGCCGGAAGATCGGGGCGAGCTTCGGCGGCGGTCCCGAGGGGCTGCCCGCCAGGCCCAGCAGGACGGGCTTGGCCGCCTCGGAGAGCTCGACGAGGAAGACGCGGCCCCGCTCGCCGACGAGCGCGGCGATCCCGTCCACCATCGGCTGCCGGTCGTCCTGTTCGGCCTGGTGGAGGACACCGCGCATGTAGACGTTGGCGTCGCCGAGTTCGGCGTGCAGCGTCTGCGTCTCGCCCTTCTCGACGGCGTCCAGCACTCTGTACGTCGCCTGCCCGGCCGGATCGGCGTGCCGGGCGCGGCCCACGGCGGCGTCCGACAGGTCGGCGCCGACGACGTGCCCGAAGCGCTCGGCGAGGAAGCGCGTCTGGGTGCCGTTGCCGCAGCCCAGGTCCACCATCGCCAGGCCGGGGTCGGTGAGATACGGCTCGAACAGCGCGAGGTGGACGCCGGCGGTCAGCGCCGGTTCCGCGTCCCAGAAGACGGCTCCCTGTTCCTCGGGGGCCTCACGCCAGAAGCCCTCCCAGGCCTCCCGGTACCGACTCGTCACGCTCATGACCGACTCCCCAGGGTGCGACGGCGCCCGGCCCAAGTGACGGGCGAGTACGGTCTATCGCGGCCCGGTCATGGCGACAAGCGCGTGGCGCATTCCTTCACTCCGCATTCGAGAGGTGCGCGCTCAGCGTCGCGGCAGCGTCAGTTCGAACCAGACGGTCTTGCCCGCCTTCGTACGGCTGGTGCCCCACTCGCGGGCCAGGGTGCTGACCACCCGCAGCCCGCGTCCGAACTCGTCGGACGGACCGGCGCTGCGCAGCGTCGGCAGGTCGTGGTCGTCGTCGTCCACCTCGCACAGCAGGGTGTCGCCCCGGATCAGCCGCAGGTCGACCGAGCGGCTGTGGGAGTGCCGTACGGCATTGGTGACCAGTTCGCTGACCATCAGCTCGGCGGGCTGGACGAGCCTGTCCAGCCCCCAGTCGTACAGCTGTTCGCGGACGACGGCACGCGCACGGCCGACCTCGATCGGGTCGAGGGCCAGGCGCCATTCGGCCACGTCGTCCGGCTCCACGCCATTGAGCCGCGCCATCAGCAGGGCCACGTCGTCCTTGCGGCCGCCGCGGGTGTTGAGGGCGCGGATGATCATGTCGCAGGCGTCGTCCATGGAGGCGGCCGGGTGCGCCGCGGACTCGCACAGCGTCGCCAGCCCCAGCTCGATGTCCTCGCCGCGCACCTCGACGAGACCGTCGGTGCACATCACGAGCCGGTCGCCGGGCTCCACGCGCACGCGTACCGCCTCGAACGGCACTCCCCCGACACCGATCGGCGCGCCGGTCGGCAGGTCGAGCAGCTCGCTGCGGCCGTCCCGGGCGCGCACCAGGACGGGCGGGATGTGCCCGGCGTTGGCGATGTCCAGCTCGCCCGCGATCGGGTCGTACACAGCGTACAGGCACGTCGCGAGGTAGGTGTCGCCGAGGCGCTGCGCGAGGTCGTCGAGGTTGCGCAGCAGCTGGGCGGGCGGCAGGTCGAGGGCCGCCATGGTCTGCACGGCCGTCCGCAACTGGCCCATCATCGCGGCGGAGTTGAGGCCGTGGCCCATGACGTCGCCGACGACTAGGGCGGTACGGGCGCCGGGCAGCTTCACCGAGTCGAACCAGTCGCCGCCGACCCGGCCGAGCAGCGTGCCCGGCAGATAGCGGGTGGCGATGTCGCAGCCCGCCATGCGCGGCGGGATGTGCGGCAGCATGCTGTCCTGAAGGGTCTCGGCGACGCTCTCCTGGTAGGTGTACATGCGCGCGTTGTCGAGCACGAGGCCCGCGCGGGCGGCGAGTTCGGCGCCGGTGTCGCGGTCCATGTCGCTGAAGACGGGCCGCTCCGGATGGCGCAGCAGGATCATGAAGCCGAGCACGACGTTCCGCGCCTTGAGCGGCACGACCAGCATGGAGCGGTGGGTGATCAGCGGCCGGATGTCACGCTTCTCGAACTGCGCGGCGATCGCGTGGCCCATCTCCTCCGTGATGCGTGGCACCAGGACGGGCTCGCCGCTGGTCATGCACTGGAAGAACGGCGTGTGCGCGGGGAAGGGCATGGCCTCGCCGACCGGCACGACGTCGTCCCAGCGCCCGGGTTCGTCCGTGTGCTCCAGCGCGACCCGGTGCCACATCGTGGTCGTGTCGGGCACGCCGTCGGGGAATCCCTCGCCGGCGACGACCTGTTCGCGCAGATAGGTGCCGGCGACGTCCGTGAACCGCGGGACGACGGCCTTGCTGACCTCGACGATGGTGCGCGAGAGGTCGAGGGAGGTGCCGATGTGCCCGCTGACCTCCTTGAGGAACTCCAGGTGCTCCCGCACGGCCGCGTACTCCAGGTCCTCGGCCTCGTCGGCGAGGTCCTGCGGCACCGGCAGCCCCTCGGCCTTCGCGCGGGCGGCGCGCTCGCGGCGGGCCCTGCGCTCGGCGCGCCGCGGCACGCCCCAGTCGGGGGTGACCGGCACCCGGTCGTTCTGGCTGAACTCCAGGACCGGATAGCCCAGTTCGAGGACCTGCGCGACGATGCGGGCGCTCTCGTCGACGCTCATGCTGGGCAGGATCTCGGGCAGCCGGCTCGCGAGCTGCTCGGCCCCGGGGAAGTCGGTGTGCAGGGCGAAGCCGGGCGCGATCCGCTCGAACGCCATGTCCGTGGCCTCGTCGCCGTGTTCGTCCTGGCGGAGCCCGCCCGCGTCGGCCGCGAGCACGAGCAGCCGCTCGTGACCGGGGCCCACCAGGGGGTACGCCCACCACAGTACGTCCGCGCGCGTGTGGTGGCCCTGCGGGGCCAAAAGGGCCGGGTCGGGCGGCGGAACGGTCAGCCGGGCCCGGCCCGCGGCCGGGTAGGAGAGCCGCCCGTCCAGGGAGGATTCGAGGTCGGGGCCGAGTTCGTCGTAGGGGGCGAAGGCACCGTAGGGGGCGACATCGTCGTCATCGGGCAGCGCGCCGGAGACCGGCAGCAGGTCGACCGCGGAGTGCCCGAGCGCCTCCTCCTTGGGGACACCGAACAGCCTGCCCGCACCCCGGCTCCAGTGGGACACGAGGCCGTCGCGGTCCACGACCACCACGGCCAGCGGGATACGGCCGACCGCGGCAGGCTCCGCCGCCTCGCCGTCCCCGCGGCTGGGAGGTGTGTCCCTCTCGGTGCCACGGTCGGTGCCATTTTCCATGGCCCAGGCCCTCTCTCCCCACGGCTCCGCAAGATCTGTGCCGCCTACCCCACCGTAAGGCTCGGGCCGGTGGTGATGTGCGGCAATACGGGAATTGGTGCACCGGGACGGTCACCCGCGCGCGGGGGCGTGCGCCCTGGGCGCGCGGGCCCCTGTGACGCTGCGTCAGGCCGTGCCGGAGCCCGTGATCCGGAGGCGCCGGGCGGGCGCGCAGCCGTCAGTCCTCGTGCCCCAACTGCAGGTCCCGCTCGGTCCGTCCGCCCCCGGCGACCTGGAGGACGGTGGCGACCGGCGGGTAGCCCGCGGCGATCACGGTGTACTCGCCGGACGACAGGTCGACGAACCGGAACGTTCCGTCAGGTCCGGTGGTGAGCGTGTCGACGACGTTGCCCGCGGCGTCGAGCAGCGTCACGCGCGCGTCCTCGACGGGCCGCCCGCCGCCCGCCCGCACGGTGCCGCGCAGCACGGCGCCGCCCGCGAGCTCGACGTCCTGGCGGGTCTCCCGGGCGGCCTGGACGGTGACCGGGAGCGCGGCCGGGCGGAACGCGGGCGCCCCGGCGGCGAGGGTGTACTCGCCCGCGACCAGTTCGGTGATGACGTAGCCGCCCTCGCGTCCGCTGCGGGTGGTGGCCACGACCTCGCCGTGCACGTTGGTGAGCGTGACGGCGGCGTCCCGCACGGGGGCGCCGTCGGCGGTCAGCACGCTGCCCGCGAGCCGTCCGGCGCCGCCGAGGACCACGTCCAGCTCGACCGGGCGCTCACCGACGGTCACGGACACGGCCTGCGGCTGGTGGCCGCTCGCGGCGGCGATGAGCACGTACGGCCCGGAGTCCGGCGTGGACAGCGCGTACCGCCCGTCCTCGCCGCTCGCGCCCCGCCCGATCTGCTGCCCCGCCACGTCGATGAGCGTGAGCGCGGCGCGCGGGACGGCGGTTCCGTCCGGGTGCTGCACCGTGCCGCAGACGGGGATGCCCGCGGGGAAGGGCGAGCGCAGCGAGACGGGGGTCCCCCCGGCCGAAGGCCGGGGGAAGGCCTGCGGGACCGAGGCGTTCACGGAGTCCGGTTCGGCCGCGTGGTGGGCCGCTGCGCTGTTCAAGAGGGGGATCTCCTTGAGGAAGAAGGCGATGACGAGGCCGAGGGCGAGCACCGGCACCAGGTAGAGGAAGATCCGGGGCATGGCGTCGGCGTAGGCCCGGACGTAGTCGTCCCGCAGCGGTACGGGCAGCGCGCGGACGAGCTGCGGGGTGATCGACTCGGGGTCGGGCAGGCGGGCGCCCTCGCGTGCGGGCAGCCGTTCCGCGAGGGCGTCGGCGAGCCGCCGGGAGAAGAGGGTGCCGAAGACGGCGGCACCGACGCTGCCGCCGATCTGCCGGAAGTAGTTGTTGGCGCTGGTGGCGGTGCCGAGGTCGGCCGGGGGCACCGAGTTCTGCACGGCGAGGACCAGGACCGGCATCACCATGCCGATGCCGGCGCCGAGGACCGCCATCCACACGCTGTACTGGAGCCGGGGCGTGTCGACCTCCAGGCGGGACAGCAGCCACATGCCGAGCACGGACACCGCGCTGCCGAGTACCGGGTAGAGCTTGTAGCGGCCGGTGTGGCTGATGAGCTGCCCGGAGACGATGGAGGCGACGACGATCCCGCCCATCATGGGCAGCATCAGCAGGCCGGACTCGGTGGCGGAGGCCCCGTCGACCATCTGCAGGAAGGTCGGCAGATAGCTGGCGGCGCCGAACAGCGCGACACCGATCACCAGGCCCACCAGGCTCGTGACGTTGAAGACCGAGTCCCTGAACAGCCTGAGCGGGATGAGGGGTTCGGCAGCGAAGCGCTCGGCGACGAGGAAGAGCACGGTGGCTGCGGCCGCGCCCGCGCCCAGGCTGATGATCTGCCGCGAGCCCCACGCGTACTCGGTGCCGCCCCAACTGGTCAGCAGCACAAGGCAGGTGGAGGCCGCGGCGAGCAGCAGCGCGCCGAGGACGTCGAGCCGCGGCCTGGTCCTGGGCCTCGGCAGCTTCAGCACGACGGTGACGACGGCCAGGGTGACCAGGCCGAAGGGGACGTTGAAGTAGAAGCACCAGCGCCAGGAGAGGTGGTCGGTGAAGTAGCCGCCCAGCAGCGGTCCGGCGACCGACGCGAGGCCGAACGCGGCGCCGATCAGGCCCATGAAGCGGCCGCGCCGCCGGGGCGGCACGATGTCGGCGATGATCGCCTGCACGCCGATCATGAGGCCGCCCGCGCCGACGCCCTGGACCGCGCGGAAGGCGATCAGCTGGTCCATGGACTGCGCCCGGCCGGCGAGCGCGGCGCCGATCACGAAGACCACGATGGCGAACTGGAAGACGCCCTTGCGGCCCAGCAGGTCGCCGAGCTTGCCGTAGATCGGGAGCCCGACGGTGGCGGTCAGCAGATAGGCGGTGATCGCCCAGGACATCCGGTCCAGGCCGTGCAGCTCGCCGACGATCTTCGGCAGCGCGGTGGCGACGATCATCTGCTCCAGGGCGGCGAGGAGCAGCGCCAGCATCAGCCCGAGGAAGACCAACCGCACCCGCCGCGGGCCGAGTTCGGCCGTCACGACCGGTGCGGCGGCGGGGGTCTGCGGAGGTGCCGGTGCCGCTTCCCGGTGCACCAGAGTCGTCCCGCCCACGTACCGCTCCCCTCGTCGCACTGCCACGCAATTCCCGCGTAAGGCGACAACTACGAGCAAGCACGACGAGTTACGGCAGACCGGAGCGGTCCATGCAGATCCACCCGATCCGGTGAGGGGCTCAACAGCCCCTGAACACCGGGGACTTGCTTCTCACAGCGCGGGGAACTACTTCTCGACCTCGGTGGCGAGCCTGGCGAGCACCGCGTCGTAGATCCGGCCGAGGCCCTTCGGGGCGAACGTCTTCTCGAAGAAGCCGCCGATGCCGCCGGCGCCGTTCCAGACGGTGGTCACGACGACCCGGGACCTGCCCTCGCCCGCCGGGGTGACCCGCCAGGTGGTGACCATCGAGGAGTTGCGGTCCTTCTCGACGAGCTCGCCGTCGGTGGGCTCGGTGACCTCCAGCAGGCAGTCGCGGACCCGCTTGCTGGTGGCCTGCAGCTTCCAGTGGACGAGGGAGCCCTCGCCGTCGCCGCCCTCGCGCACCTCGTACTCGCTGAACTGCTCGGGCAGCAGCTTCGCGCGCGTGCCGCTGTAGTCGGCGAGGGCGTCGAACACCTTCTCCGCGTCTGCCGCGACGACCCGCTCGGTAGTGGCCTCGACCTGCGCCATCGGTTCCTCCAGGACTTGCTTCTCGGGGTTGGGGCAAGCCAACCACCCCCGCCCACGGCGCCCCAAATCGGGGTGCCTCCCGGCAGTCCCGAACCGATCGGGAACACCCTTGCACAGAAAATCGAACACGTGTTTCACTCGGGTGGCAGCGCTACCGAGGAGGCGTCATGCGCTGGGAGAACCTCACAGTGGAGTCCGGCGGCCACAGCCGCGCGGCCGACGCCGCGCTTTTCGGCGCGGACGCGGTCGTGAGCAGGACCTTCGACACTCCCGAATTCCGCGGGATCACCTTTCACGAGGTGCGGGCCCGCTCGATCATCAACCGGGTGCCCGGGGCCTCGCGCATGCCCTTCGAGTGGACGGTGAACCCCTACCGCGGCTGCTCGCACGCGTGCGTGTACTGCTTCGCCCGCAAGACGCACACCTACCTGGACCTCGACTCGGGGATCGACTTCGACTCGCAGATCGTGGTGAAGGTGAACGCCCCGGACCTGCTGCGCCGCCAGCTCGGCTCGCGCCGCTGGCCCGGCGAGCACATCGCGATGGGCACGAACGTCGACTGCTACCAGCGCGCCGAGGGCCGCTACCGCCTGATGCCGGGCATCCTGGCCGCCCTGCGCGACCACGCGAACCCCTTCTCGATCCTGACCAAGGGCACGCTGATCCTGCGCGACCTGGACCTGCTGGTGCAGTCGGCACAGGTGACGGACGTCGGCATCTCCGTCTCGGTCGGCTTCACCGACCCGGAGCTGTGGCGCACGGTGGAGCCGGGCACACCGGCCCCGGAACGCCGCCTGGACGTGGTCCGCACGCTCGCCGACCACGGCCTCGGCTGCGGTGTCCTGATGGCCCCGGTGCTGCCGTTCCTGAGCGACCAGCCCGCCCAACTGCGCGCCACCGTGCGGGCGATCGCCGCCTCCGGCGCCACGTCCGTCACACCGCTGGTACTGCACCTGCGCCCCGGCGCCCGTGAGTGGTTCATGGCCTGGCTGGCCCATCACCACCCGCACCTGGTGCGCCGCTACGAGCGCCTGTACGCGGACGGCGCCTACGCCCCGAAGTGGTACCAGCGCCGGATCACCCGTCAGGTCCACGAGCTGGCGCAGGAATACGGGATCGGGCCCGCGCACGCGGGGATGCCCCGCCGGATCCGGCCACCGGAGCCGGAAGCCCCGGCCGTGACCGAATCGACCCAACTAACGCTGATTTGAGATCATTCGAGGGCATCCCGCGGCCCAATTGGGTCAAGTCTTGCCAGAACGAGTTCTTCCGGGGGCGCTTTCCGGGACGATGCGGCGAGAACCGTGAGACTCGCGGTCCGCAACCCTCCGTCCTGGGAGGACTCCATGAGAAAACGCGCAGCCGTGCTGTGTGGTGCCGTCGTCGTCGTGGCCGGGTCCTTCACGGCGCTCCCGGCCGACGCCAGCACCGCGCAGACCTCGCCCACCGCTTCCGCCGCGAAACTGACCTGGAAGGGCTGCGGCACCACCGACTACCCGACGCTGCAATGCGCGTCGCTGAAGGTGCCGCTGGACCACGACAACCCGCACGGGCGGCAGATCACGCTGGCCCTCTCGCGCGTGCCGCACACCGCGCGGAAGAGCCAGGGCCCGCTGCTGGTCAACCCCGGCGGTCCCGGCGGCAGCGGTCTCTCGCTGGCCGGATTCGTCGCCTCCTCGCTGCCCAAGTCGGTCGCGTCGCAGTACGACGTCATCGGCTTCGACCCGCGCGGCGTCGGCCAGAGCAAGCCCGCCCTGGACTGCAAGCCGGGCTACTTCAACCCCGTGCGCCCCGACTCGGTGCCGAGCACGCCGGCCCTCGAGCAGGCCAATCTCACCCGCGCGAAGTCCTTCGCCGCGGCCTGCGGCCAGAAGTACGCGGGCCTGCTGCCGTACATCAACACCATCCAGGCCGTACGGGACATGGACTCCATCCGCGCGGCCACGGGCGCCCCGAAGACCAGCTACTTCGGGTACTCCTACGGCACGTACCTCGGCGCGGTGTACGCCAAGCTCTTCCCTGAGCGCGTCAAGCGCCTGGTCCTCGACTCGATCGTCGACCCCACCGGGGTCTGGTACGACGACAACATCTCGCAGGACTACGCCTTCAACGCCCGCCACCAGGCGCTGATGGCCTGGATCGCCAAGTACGACTCGACGTACAAGCTGGGCACCGACCCGGCCAAGATCGAGGCCAAGTGGTACGCGATGCGCAAGGCGCTCGCGAAGAAGCCGGCCGGCGGCAAGGTGGGCGCCTCCGAACTGGAGGACACCTTCATCCCCGGCGGCTACTACAACGGCTACTGGCCGTATCTGGCCGAGGCGTTCGCGGCGTACGTGAACGACCACAACTCCGACCCGCTGGTCGAGGCCTACGACAACTTCGCCGCCGTCGACGCCTCCGGCGACAACGGCTACAGCATCTACACCTCGGTGCAGTGCCGTGACGCCGCCTGGCCGCGGGACTGGAACCAGTGGCGCAAGGACAACTGGGCGGTCTACGACAAGGCGCCGTTCATGGCCTGGAACAACGCCTGGTACAACGCGCCGTGCGCCTTCTGGCCGACGCACTACAAGCACCCCGTCAGCATCGCCAACCACAAGCTGCCGCCGGTCCTGCTCTTCCAGGCGACCAACGACGCGGCCACCCCGTACGAGGGCGGCGCGACGGTCCACCGCCTGCTGGCCCGGTCGAGCTTCGTGGTCGAGCAGGGCGGCGGGAACCACGGCATCACCCTGAGCGGCAACGCCTGCCTGGACAAGTACCTCGCCGACTACCTGGCGAGCGGCCAGGTTCCGCGCAGCGGCGGCCAGATCGACGCGGTCTGCCCCAAGCTGCCCGATCCCACCCCGCTGAGCGCGAAGGCGGCGACCACGTCCGCCGGCGGCTCGGCGCTGCACGGCATGGTGGGCTTCCACGGCTGAACAGCCCGTACCCGAAGGCCCGTCGGGGGCGTTGTCGGACCCATGGTCCACCATGGACGCATGAGTGAGCCGACCAGGATTTCCGCCCCCGACGGGGTCTTCCCCGCCGCCCAGTACAGCCACGTCGTCATGGGCACCGGCCGCTTCGTCGCGATCGCCGGCCAGCTCGCCCTCGACGAGGACGGCAAGCTCGTCGGCGAGCACGACGCGGGCGCCCAGGCCCGCCAGGTCTTCGAGAACCTCCGCCGCTGCCTCGCCGCCGCCGGCGCCACCTTCGACGACGTCGTCAAACTCACCTACTTCGTCACGGACATGGCCCACATGCCCGCCATCCGCGAGGCCCGCGCCGCCCACATACCGGACGACCGCCTCCCGGCGGCCTCCGCGGTCCAGGTGGCCGCGCTGATCCGGCCCGAGTTCCTGGTGGAGATCGAGGCGTTCGCCGTCGTGTAGACCCCGGGGGCCGGTGCGGACCCCGGCGGGGCCGGGTCAGCGCTGCTTCGGGATCCGCGCCAGCGCCCGTACGGCCGCCTCCGCCAGCACCGGGTGGGCCAGGGCCTCGCTGAGCACGGGACGGGCCCGGGGATCTTCCAGCGTGCCGAGACCCTCCACGCACGCCAGCGCCACGCGCCGGTAGGGATCGTGCGGGCGCAGCCTGCGCTCCAGGGTGGTGATCAGGGCGGGGACGGACTCCGGGGCGTGCAGGCGGATCAGCAGCCGGACCGGGTACAGGGCGTAGGCGACGCGGAGTTCGTTGGTGGCGAGGGCGGCGGCGGCGCGTGCGGTGCGGGGGTCGTCGAGGCGGGCGAGGGCGTGGGCGGCGGAGGCGCAGCGCTGCGGATCGCGGTGGTTGAGGAACAGGACGAGGGATTCGAAGGCCCGCCGGTCACCCGCGAGCCCCAGCCGGAACGCGGCCAGCTCCCGGGCCCACAGCGGCTGTCCGCTCGCGGTGAGCACCCGCGCCAGCTCGTCGAGGTCGTCGGTCGCCAGGAGGCGGTCGTACGCGAGGGAGCCTCCCGACTCCGTCCGTAAGCGCTCCGTGAGTGATCGCAACTCTTCGTCCATGGCACCGAGACTAGAGGGGGTGCCGATCTCCCGGGACGTACATCACAAAGCCGGGGGCTGGCGCGCTCGTTACCCGCCGGTTAAGCTCAGACGAGCGAGTTACCCACTCGCACCCCCTTACGGCGGCCTGGTGACGCAGCCGCCGTGAGAGCAGTCGGTTCGGTACCTCGAGTACCGCAGCACGACCCGGCCTCGGGACAGGGCCGGTCGGTTTCCGCCGTTCGCTCCAGGCGTGTGCGCGCCCATGGCGACGGATCCGGGCGTGTGCGCTCGCAGCCCGGCAACACCCGCATTCAGCACCGCATCCGGTGCGCCCCAGGCCCGGCTCCCGCCGGTCTGGCCCGGCGCACCCGGACGCGCTCCCAGTCGTCACCCCTCATTCCTGGAGTCCCGCGATGGCCACTCCCCTGTCCCACTCCGCCCCCTCCTCCTCGTCGCCGCTGTCGACCGTCGCCGTCGTCGGCCTCGGCACCATGGGCACCGGCATCGCCGAGGTCCTCGCCAGGGCCGGCCGCGAGGTCGTCGGCATCGACATCAGCGAGGCCGCGGCCGCCAAGGCCGTCGCCACCCTGGAGACCGCCACCGCCCGCGCCGTGGAGCGGGGCAGGCTGACCGAGCAGGAGCGCGCCGACGCGCTCGCCCGCGTCCGCACCTCCACCGACCTGCGCGCCGCGGCCGACGCCGACCTCGTCATCGAGGTGGCTCCGGAGTCGTACGAGATCAAGCAGCAGATCTTCCGTGAACTCGACGGCATCGTGCGGCCGGAGGCGATCCTCGCGACCGGTACCAACGCCCTGTCCGTGACCCGGCTGGCCGCCGACTCCTCCCGCCCGGAGCGCGTGCTCGGCCTGCACTTCTTCAACCCGGCGCCGGCCATGAAGCTCGTCGAGGTCGTCTCCTCGGTGCTGACCGCGCCGCACGCCGTCTCCGCGGTCACCGACCTCGCCCTCGACCTCGGCAAGGAGCCCGTCGCGGTCGGCGACCGGCCCGGATTCGTCGCCGACGGGCTGCTGTTCGGCTACCTCAACCAGGCCGCCGCGATGTACGAGGCGAAGTACGCCTCCCGCGAGGACATCGACGCCGCGATGCGGCTCGGCTGCGGTCTGCCGATGGGCCCGCTGGCGCTGCTCGACCTGATCGGCGTCGACACCGCCCGCACGGTCCTGGAGGCCATGTACGCGGAGTCCCACGACCGGCTGCACGCCCCGGCCCCGATCCTCAAGCAGCTCAGCGAGGCGGGCCTGACCGGCCGCAAGTCGGGCCGCGGCTTCTACACCTACGAGGCCCCGGGCAGCGCCGCCGTCGTGCGCGACGCGCTGACCCCGCTGGAGGGCGGCACCCTCACCCCGGGCCGCGAGGTCCGCTCGGTCGGCGTCGCCGGCTCCGGCACCATGGCGTCCGGCATCGTCGAGGTCTTCGCCAAGGCCGGCTACGACGTCGTCATCGCCGCCCGCAGCGAGGAGAAGGCGCAGGCCGCCAAGGCCCGGATCGGCAAGTCCCTCGCGCGCTCGGTCGACAAGGGCCGGATGACCGCCGAGGCCGCGGCGCAGACCCTGGACCGGATCACCGCGGCGGGCTCCTACGAGGCCTTCGCCGACGTCGACCTGGCCGTCGAGGCCGTCGCCGAGGACCTGGAGATCAAGCAGCAGCTGTTCCAGGCGCTGGACAAGGTCTGCAAGCCGGGCGCGATCCTGGCCACCACGACCTCCTCGCTGCCCGTCGTCGCCTGCGCCCGCGCCACCTCGCGCCCGCAGGACGTGATCGGCATGCACTTCTTCAACCCGGCGCCCGCGATGAAGCTGGTCGAGGTCGTCCGTACGGTGCTGACCGCCGAGGACGTGCACGCGACGGTCCGCGAGGTCTGCACGAAGATCAGGAAGCACGCGGTGGACTGCGGGGACCGGGCCGGCTTCATCGTGAACGCGCTGCTGTTCCCGTACCTCAACAACGCGATCAAGATGGTCCAGGAGCACTACGCGACCCTCGACGACATCGACGCCGCCATGAAGCTGGGCGGCGGCTACCCGATGGGCCCGTTCGAGCTCCTGGACGTCGTCGGGCTGGACGTCTCCCTGGCGATCGAGAAGGTGCTGCACCGCGAGTTCCGGGACCCGGGCCTGGCCCCGGCCCCGCTGCTCGAGCACCTGGTGGCCGCCGGCTGCCTCGGCCGCAAGACGGGCCGCGGCTTCCGTGAGTACGCCCGGCGCTAGGGGGCGTCTCGTGGATCAGGCCGACTCCGAGGAGCGGTCCCTCTCGCGCGACCGCGGCATGGTCCACGGCAGGCCCCCTGACGGCGTCGGCGGCTGGTTCGGCGGCGAGACGGACTGGGGCGGGCTGCTGGAACCCGGCAGCCACCCCCCTGCCGCGCACCGCGGCGCTCCCCCGCCCGAGGAGGGCGGGGGAAACCCCGTACATGCGCAACAAGCTGCGCACATGCAGTACGTTCAGGTCATGTCCCAGCCCGCCAAGTCCTCACGTACACCAGCCACGCCCGACGCGCCGGAAAGTGCCGCGGGCAGTCGCGCGGCCGCCCAGCGCCTCAAGATGCGCCGCGAACTGGCGGCCGCGGCGATGGAGCTGTTCGCGACCAAGGGGTACGAGGCGACCACCGTCGACGAGATCGCGGCCGCGGCCGGGGTCGCGCGCCGCACCTTCTTCCGCCACTTCCGCTCCAAGGAAGAGGCGATCTTCCCGGACCACGACGACACGCTGGTCCGGGCGGAGGCGGTCCTCAACGCGGCGCCCCCGCACGAGCATCCGCTCGACACGGTGTGCCGCGGCATCAAGGAGGTCATGCGGATGTACGCGGCCCGGCCGGAGATCTCGGTCGCCCGCTACAAGCTGACCCGCGAGGTACCCACCCTGCGCGAGGCGGAGATCGCGTCGGTGGCCCGCTACGAGCGCCTGTTCACCCGCTACCTGCTCGGCCACTTCGACGAGCACGCGCACGACGACGACGCCAACGACGACCCGCTGCTGGCGGAGGTCGCCGCGTCCGCCGTGGTCACCGCCCACAACCACGTCCTGCGGCGCTGGCTCAGGGCCGGCGGCCAGGGCGACGTGGAGGCGCAGCTGGACCACGCCTTCGCCATCGTGCGCAAGACGTTCGGGACCGGCATCGGGGCGGGGCGCTCGACCGCGCCGAAGCCGCCGGCCCCCGCGGCGGTCTCCCACCAGGGTGAGGTGCTGGTCACGGTCGCCCGCACGGACGCCCCGCTGGACGAGGTCATGCGGACCATCGAGGAGGCGCTCAAGGAGCGCTGAGGCACGCCGGGGAGCTCCTCGGCCCTGTGATGACGGCCACCCTTCGGGGTGGCCGTTTTGGCATGTCAGGCGCCCTTTTCCAGCGGTTTTCAGGCCTCGTTCGATCGATCATCGCTCATTTGTTACGTAAAGATTTCGCCTGAGCGCAATCTCTGGCACTCAGTGCCTTGCGAGGTGACACGCGGTGTCATACGTTGAAGGAGTCCGGGCGGCCGGCGTGCAGCGACCTTTCGCACGCCGGCTGTCCCAGCAAGTCATCGACCTGCCCGCCCGGACGCCTGCGTCACAGGCAACCTCCCGCGCCACCCAGCGCTGCCGAAGCACCACCGAGCCGAACCGACGGCACCTTCAAAACCCTCAGCAGCACCGACGAACCCCTCAGCGCCCTTCCCTCAAGGACGCGTACCGCCGGAGGCAACACCGTGACCGTGAAGGACATCCTGGACGCGATCCAGTCGCCGGACTCGACGCCGGGCGACTTCGCCGCCCTGCCGCTCCCCGAGTCGTACCGCGCGATCACCGTGCACAAGGACGAGACCGAGATGTTCGCGGGCCTCGAGACCCGCGACAAGGACCCGCGCAAGTCGATCCACCTGGACGACGTGCCGCTGCCCGAACTCGGCCCGGGCGAGGCCCTGGTGGCCGTCATGGCCTCCTCGGTCAACTACAACTCGGTGTGGACCTCGATCTTCGAGCCGCTGTCCACGTTCGGGTTCCTGGAGCGCTACGGCCGCACCAACGACCTGGCCAAGCGCCACGACCTGCCGTACCACATCATCGGCTCCGACCTCGCGGGCGTCGTCCTGCGCACCGGCCCGGGCGTCAACGCCTGGCACCCCGGTGACGAGGTCGTCGCGCACTGCCTCTCCGTGGAGCTGGAGTCCAGCGACGGCCACAACGACACGATGCTCGACCCCGAGCAGCGCATCTGGGGCTTCGAGACCAACTTCGGCGGCCTCGCCGAGATCGCGCTCGTCAAGTCCAACCAGCTGATGCCCAAGCCCGGTCACCTGAGCTGGGAGGAGGCGGCGGCCCCCGGCCTCGTCAACTCCACCGCCTACCGCCAGCTGGTCTCCCGCAACGGCGCCGGTATGAAGCAGGGCGACAACGTCCTGATCTGGGGCGCGAGCGGCGGACTCGGCTCGTACGCCACGCAGTTCGCGCTGGCCGGCGGCGCCAACCCGATCTGTGTCGTCTCCAGCGAGCAGAAGGCGGACATCTGCCGCTCGATGGGCGCCGAGTCGATCATCGACCGCAACGCCGAGGGCTACAGGTTCTGGAAGGACGAGCAGACCCAGGACCCCAAGGAATGGAAGCGCTTCGGCAAGCGCATCCGCGAACTCACCGGCGGCGAGGACATCGACATCGTCTTCGAGCACCCCGGCCGCGAGACCTTCGGCGCGAGTGTCTTCGTCACCCGCAAGGGCGGCACCATCACCACCTGCGCCTCCACCTCGGGCTACATGCACGAGTACGACAACCGCTACCTGTGGATGTCGCTGAAGCGGATCATCGGCTCGCACTTCGCCAACTACCGCGAGGCCTGGGAGGCCAACCGGCTGATCGCGAAGGGCAAGATCCACCCGACGCTGTCGAAGGTCTACTCCCTGGAGGAGACCGGCCAGGCGGCCTACGACGTGCACCGCAACCTCCACCAGGGCAAGGTCGGCGTGCTGTGCCTCGCCCCCGAGGAGGGTCTCGGCGTGCGCGACGAGGAGATGCGCGCCCAGCACCTCGACGCCATCAACCGCTTCCGCAACATCTGAGACACCCGGGGTCATAGATGACTGAGCGTCAGCCCGCCGAAGGCAAGCGGGAGAAGGACCGGCCGTGGCTCATGCGCACGTACGCCGGTCACTCCACGGCCGAGGCGTCCAACGAGCTGTACCGGCGCAACCTCGCCAAGGGCCAGACCGGACTGTCGGTCGCGTTCGACCTGCCGACGCAGACCGGCTACGACTCCGACCACATCCTCGCCCGCGGCGAGGTCGGCCGGGTCGGCGTGCCGGTGGCCCATCTCGGTGACATGCGACGGCTGTTCCAGGACATCCCTCTGGAGCAGATGAACACCTCGATGACGATCAACGCCACCGCCATGTGGCTGCTGGCGCTCTACCAGGTCGTCGCCGAGGAGCAGGGCGCCGACATCACCAAGCTCCAGGGGACGACCCAGAACGACATCGTCAAGGAGTACCTCTCCCGCGGGACGCACGTCTTCCCGCCCGGGCCGAGCCTGCGCCTGACGACGGACATGATCGCGTACACGGTCTCCCACATCCCGAAGTGGAACCCGATCAACATCTGCAGCTACCACCTGCAGGAGGCGGGCGCCACGCCGGTGCAGGAGATCGCGTACGCGATGTCCACGGCGATCGCGGTCCTGGATGCCGTCCGGGACTCCGGTCAGGTGCCCACCGAGAAGTTCGGCGACGTCGTCGCCCGCATCTCCTTCTTCGTCAACGCCGGCGTGCGCTTCGTCGAGGAGATGTGCAAGATGCGGGCGTTCGGCCGCATCTGGGACAAGATCACCCGCGAGCGCTACGGCATCGAGAACCCCAAGCAGCGCCGCTTCCGCTACGGCGTCCAGGTCAACTCCCTGGGCCTGACCGAGGCGCAGCCGGAGAACAACGTCCAGCGCATCGTCCTGGAGATGCTGGCCGTGACCCTCTCCAAGGACGCACGCGCGCGTGCCGTCCAGCTCCCCGCCTGGAACGAGGCGCTGGGCCTGCCCCGCCCCTGGGACCAGCAGTGGTCGCTGCGCATCCAGCAGGTGCTGGCGCACGAGAGCGACCTGCTGGAGTACGAGGACATCTTCGAGGGCTCGCACGTCATCGAGGCGAAGGTCGCGAAGCTCGTCGAGGACTCCCTCGCCGAGATCGAGCGGATCCAGGAGATGGGCGGCGCGATGGCCGCCGTCGAGTCCGGCTACCTCAAGTCGCAGCTCGTCTCCTCGCACGCCGAGCGGCGCGGCCGTATCGAGTCCGGCCAGGAGAAGATCGTCGGCGTCAACATCTTCGAGACCACCGAGCCGAACCCGCTGACGGCCGATCTCGACACGGCCATCCAGACGGTCGACCCGGCCGTCGAGGCCCGGGTGATCGCGGGTCTGCAGAACTGGCGCGACACCCGCTACCAGCCGCCCTTCAACCACCCGCGCCCCTGCAAGGCGCTGGAGAAGCTGAAGGAGGCCGCGAAGGGCACCGGCAACCTCATGGAGGCCACCCTGGAGTGCGCCCGCGCCGGCGTCACGACCGGCGAGTGGGCCGGGGCCCTGCGCGAGGTGTTCGGCGAGTTCCGCGCGCCGACCGGTGTCTCCTCGGCACCGGTGGCGGTCCCCGCCGAGGAGGGCTCGGCGATGGCGCAGGTGCGCCGCAAGGTCGACCTCACGGCCAAGGACCTGGGCGTGGGCAAGCTCCGCTTCCTGGTCGGCAAGCCCGGCCTGGACGGCCACTCCAACGGCGCCGAGCAGATCGCCGTGCGCGCGCGTGACGCCGGCTTCGAGGTGGTCTACCAGGGCATCCGGCTCACCCCCGAGCAGATCGTGGACGCGGCCCTGGCCGAGGACGTGCACGCGGTCGGCCTGTCCATCCTCTCCGGCTCGCACGCCCAGCTGGTGCCGGACGTCCTGGAGCGGCTGCGTGTGGCCGGTGCCACAGACATCCCGGTGATCGCCGGTGGCATCATCCCGAATGGCGACGCCGAACAGCTCAGGGCCGCCGGTGTGGCCGCCGTCTTCACCCCGAAGGACTTCGACATCACCGGCATCATCGGCCGCATCGTCGACGAGATCCGGAACGCGAACAAGCTCGACCCCCTGGAGGTCCCCGCATGACCGTCAACCGTCTCCGCCCGAGGCGCTCCTGCCTGGCCGTGCCGGGCTCGAACCCCCGCTTCCTGGAGAAGGCCCAGGGTCTGCCCGCCGACCAGGTCTTCCTGGACCTGGAGGACGCGTGCGCCCCGCTCGCCAAGCCCGAGGCGCGGCACACCATCGTGAAGTTCCTCAACGAGGGTGACTGGACCGGCAAGACGAGGGTCGTGCGCGTCAACGACTGGACGACCGAGTGGACGTACCGCGACGTCGTCACAGTCGTCGAGGGCGCCGGTCAGAACCTCGACTGCATCATGCTGCCGAAGGTGCAGACGGCCGAGCAGATCGTCGCGCTCGACCTCCTGCTGACCCAGATCGAGAAGACCATGGGCTTCGAGGTCGGCAAGATCGGCATCGAGGCGCAGATCGAGAACGCCCAGGGCCTGAACAACGTCAACGAGATCGCGACGGCCTCCCAGCGCGTCGAGACCATCATCTTCGGCCCGGCCGACTTCATGGCCTCCATCAACATGAAGTCGCTGGTCGTGGGCGAGCAGCCGCCCGGCTACCCGGCGGACGCCTACCACTACATCCTGATGAAGATCCTGATGGCCGCCCGCGCCAACAACCTCCAGGCGATCGACGGCCCCTACCTGCAGATCCGCAACATCGACGGCTACCGCGAGGTCGCCCAGCGCGCCGCCGCGCTCGGCTTCGACGGCAAGTGGGTGCTGCACCCGGGCCAGGTCGAGGCGTCCAACGAGATCTTCTCGCCCTCGCAGGAGGACTACGACCACGCCGAGCTGATCCTGGACGCGTACGACTACTACACGTCCGAGGCGGGCGGCAAGAAGGGCTCCGCGATGCTCGGCGACGAGATGATCGACGAGGCCAGCCGCAAGATGGCCCTGGTCGTCTCCGGCAAGGGCCGGGCCGCCGGCATGCAGCGCACCAGCAAGTTCGAGATCCCGGAGGCCTGACGGTCATGCAGTTCGGACGCACCTACGAGGAGTTCGAGGTCGGGGCGACGTACAAGCACTGGCCGGGCAAGACGGTCACGGAGTACGACGACCACCTCTTCTGTCTCCTCACCATGAACCACCACCCGCTCCACATGGACACCAACTATGCGGAGAAGACGACGGACTTCGGCAAGAACGTCGTCGTCGGGAACTACATCTACTCCCTGCTGCTCGGCATGTCCGTCCCGGACATCTCCGGCAAGGCGATCGCCAACCTGGAGATCGAGTCGCTCAAGCACGTGGCGCCGACCTTCCACGGCGACACCATCTACGGCCAGACGACCGTGCTCGACAAGTGGCCGTCGAAGTCGAAGAACGACCGCGGCATCGTCCACGTCGAGACCAAGGGCTACAAGCAGGACGGCACGCTGGTCTGCGTGTTCCGCCGCAAGGTGATGGTGCCGACCGAGACGTACATCAAGGAGCGCGGCGGCGAGCAGCCCGGCCGCCCGGAACTTCAGGAGGGCTGAGCCCCATGGCACGCCTCGCCCAGACCGCCGGTCTGACCGACATCCAGCAGGAGATCCTCTCCACCGTCCGCGACTTCGTGGACAAGGAGATCATCCCGGTCGCCACCGAGCTGGAGCACCGCGACGAGTATCCGCAGCAGATCGTCGACGGCCTCAAGGAACTGGGCCTGTTCGGCCTGATGATCCCTGAGGAGTACGGCGGCCTGGGCGAGTCGCTCCTCACCTACGCCCTGTGCGTGGAGGAGATCGCCCGCGGCTGGATGTCGGTCTCCGGCATCATCAACACCCACTTCATCGTGGCGTACATGCTCAAGCAGCACGGCACGCAGGAGCAGAAGGACCACTTCCTGCCGCGCATGGCGGCCGGCGACATCCGCGGCGCCTTCTCCATGTCGGAGCCCGCGCTGGGCTCGGACGTCTCGGCGATCAGCTCCAAGGCGGTCAAGGACGGCGACGAGTACGTCCTGAACGGCCAGAAGATGTGGCTGACGAACGGCGGAACGTCAAGCCTGGTCGCCGTTCTCGTCCGAAGTGACGAAGGACACCCCGAGGGCACGGCGCCCCACAAGTCGATGACCACCTTCCTGATCGAGAAGGAGCCCGGCTTCGGAGAGGTCCGGCCCGGCCTCACCATCCCCGGGAAGATCGACAAGATGGGCTACAAGGGCGTCGACACCACCGAGCTGATCATGGATGGCCTGCGGCTTCCGGCCGATCGGGTGCTCGGCGGCGTCACCGGCCGAGGTTTTTACCAAATGATGGACGGAGTCGAGGTCGGCCGCGTCAACGTGGCGGCGCGTGGCTGCGGCGTCGCCCAGCGTGCCTTCGAGCTGGGCGTCCGGTACGCCCAGCAACGCCACACTTTCGGCAAGGCGATCGCCCAGCACCAGGCCATTCAGTTCAAGCTGGCGGAGATGGCCACCAAGGTCGAGGCCGCGCATGCGATGATGGTGAACGCGGCACGCAAAAAGGACTCCGGAGAGCGAAACGACCTTGAGGCCGGGATGGCGAAGTACCTCGCCTCCGAGTACTGCAAGGAGGTCGTGGAGGACGCCTTCCGGATCCACGGCGGCTACGGCTTCTCCAAGGAGTACGAGATCGAGCGCCTCTACCGTGAGGCCCCGATGCTGCTGATCGGCGAAGGTACCGCCGAAATCCAGAAAATGATCATCGGCCGCAGGCTGCTCGAAGAGTATCGATTCCAGGGCTAGATGTCCGGATACGGGGTGTTTTCTTGGAGAAGAAGATCACACCCCGTCATCCTTCTTCGGCCCCCGACTCGGCTTCCTGGCTTGCCCAGTTGTGGTCCGCGACCGGTACCATCCCGGGAAAGCCGCCGTCCCCCGTTACTGCGCGGCATCATCCGCTACGAAGGTCATCCATGCCCCACAGCCAAACCTCTGCACCAAGCGACAGCCGGGCCGGCGTACGCCTCGCGCGCGGAGCATCGCCGTGGCTTCTCCCGACCGTCGCCACCGCAGCACTCAGCCTCGCCCGCGCGCGCCGCTCCGGCGCCGCCAAGGCCGTGGCCGTGCCCGCCACCGCACTCGCGGCGGGCATGCTGTGGTTCTTCCGCGACCCTGAGCGCGAGATCGCCCAGGGCCGGGTCATCTCCCCCGCCGACGGTGTGGTGCAGAGCATCATGCCGTGGAAGGACGGCCGCACCCGCGTCGCGATCTTCATGAGCCCGCTCAACGTCCACGTCAACCGCGCGCCGCTCTCCGGCACGGTGACGTCGGTCGAGCACATCCCCGGCGGGTTCGTACCGGCGTTCAACAAGGAGAGCGAGAACAACGAGCGCGTAGTCTGGCATTTCGACACCGAACTCGGCGACATCGAGATGATCCAGATCGCCGGTGCGGTGGCCCGCCGCATCGTCCCCTACATCCCGCAGGGCACGAAGGTCGAGCAGGGTGACCGCATCGGGCTGATCCGCTTCGGCTCGCGCGTCGACATCTACCTGCCCGAGGGCGTGGAGGTCGCGGTCGAGGTCGGTCAGAAGACCGTGGCTGGGGTGACTCGCATTGACCGTGATTGATCCTGAGACCCAGGCGGGCTGGGTGCCCGAGGCGGACGAGGTGGACGAAGAGGAGGAGATGCCCCTCTCTCTGCGCCTGTCGATAGCGGACACCCTCACACTCGGCAACGCCACGTGCGGCTTCATGGCGGTGTACTTCACCACCACCGGCATCCTGATCCCGCACCTCACCGGCGACCAGGAGACCGGCATGGCCCGCCACAGCGCGGCCACCGCGGTCATCCTGATGCTGTGCGCGGCGGTCTTCGACCTGTTCGACGGCCTGGTGGCACGCAAGCTGCGCTCCTCCCCCATGGGTGCGGAGCTGGACAACCTCTCGGACCTGATCAGCTTCGGTCTGGCGCCGGCGTACTTCGTCCTCGTGTACGGCATGGTCGCCGACGACGCGCACCAGCGGATGGCCGCGGTCGGGGCAATCGTGGTGCTCCTGGCCGTCGTACTGCGGCTGGCGCGCTTCTCCTGCGTGACGGTGCCCAACGGCATGTTCCAGGGCATGCCGTCGCCCTTCGGGGCACTGACGGTCGTCTCGATCGTGCTGCTGGAGCTGCCCTTCGTGGCGACGCTGCTGGCGATCGTGGGCACGGCCTGGCTGATGGTGAGCCGGGTCGAGTACCCGAAGCCGCGGGGCCGCCTCGCGGTGGCGATGCTGTCCTGGATCGTGGTGTCGATGGGGCTCCTGGCCGCCTGGGCCTTCGACGCCCCGAGCGGTCAGCTGCTGCTCCAGACGGGCTGCGCGCTGCAGCTGGTCACCGGCGCGGTGATCCCGCTGTTCGCCACGGCCCGCCGGGTGAACAACTTCCGCGGCAACCGGCGTGAGGCGCGGGCGGCCCAGCTGCCCTAGGCTCCGCCGCGACGCTCCCGAGGGGGCCCGGACCGTTCAACGGTCCGGGCCCCCTCGTTCGCGCGGTGCCGGTGTCTCAGGACTACGGAGTGTACGTCTGCGCCGCCTTCGACGCCTCGGCCGGGCGGACGACCTTCATGCCGCCCGTGACGCTCTTGTCCGGCTGGAGGATGACGCTCTCGCGGGAGGAGGCGGCCGCCGGGTCGCTGAAGTCCTGGACGACGCCGAAGCCGATGTCGTAGGAGTCGAGCGTCAGCAGTGCCTTGTCGACGCCCTCCCTGGTGAGGTCCTTGCTCGCGCAGGCCTTCTTCAGGGCCTCGCCGAAGACCGACGCGGCGGTCCAGCCGGCGACGATGCCGTTGTCGAGGGCGTCCTTCGGGTAGGCCGCCCGGTAGTCGGCGACGAGCTTCTTCGCCTGCGGGGTGTCCGCGCCGATCGGCAGCGAGGGAGAGGCGACGTAGTAGTTCTTCGTCAGGGCCGGCCCCGCCTCGGTGGCGAGGAGCTGGGGGGCGAAGGCGGAGTTGTTGCCGATGACCGGCACGTCGAAGCCGCTCGCCGCGGCGACGCCGACGAGCGAGGCGGCCTGGCGCGGGCCCGCGCTGAGCACGATCGCCTTGACCCCGGCCTTCTTCAGGGCGGTGACCTGCGCCGTCATGTCGTTGTCGGTCGGCTTGATCTTCTGCTCGACGACGGTCAGACCGGCCTCCTTCGCCATGTGCTTCGAGCCCACGAGCGCGCTCTCGCCGTAGTCGCCCTCGAAGTACACATGACCGATCTTGTCGCCCTTCCTGATCCCCTTCTCCCGTATCAGGAAGTCGACGGCGTTGATCGTCTCCAGGTCGTAGGTGGACCCGATGACCCGGATGTACGGGCTGCCGAGCAGCGTCGCCGACCACGCCTGCGGCAGGACCAGGCCCTTGTCCTGGCCGTCGACGCGCTGCTTGACCGCGGCGACGAACGGCGAGCCGATGAACTGGACGAAGCCCAGCACCTTCGGCTCCAGCTCGGTGTACGCGGACACGGCCTTCTGCGGGTCGTAGCCGTGGTCGCGGACGGAGAGCCGCACCTTGTAGCCGCAGACGCCCCCGGCGGCGTCGAGCTGCTTCACGTACAGCTGCTGTGCCTGGGTGACGCTCTTGCCGAGCGTCGCGTAGACGCCGCTCATGTCGGTGAGCGCGCCGAGCGTGATGGTCTTCCCGGAGACGCCCTCCGCGGTCTTCACCCCGCCCGCCGACGTCTTGTCGCCGCCGTCCTCGGCCTTGGAACTGCATCCGGCCAGCACGAGTACGGCGGCGATCCCGCCGGCCGCGGCCCTCGCCGCGAACGTCCTGTTCATCGTTCCTCCCCTGTGTGCCCTGGATGGGTCTGCGCCGACCGGGTTCTCCCGCGGCGCCGGACGGCGAGCCCCGCCAGGCCGCCCGGCAGGAACAGCACCACCAGCACGACGGCGGCGCCGTAGAGGTACCGGGCCGCCTCGCCCGGAGCGATGCCGCCCGTGCCCGGCGCGGAGACCAGGGGCAGCGCGTCGCTGTAGCGGGTCAGCAGCTGCGGCAGCAGGGAGACGAACAGGGCCCCGGCCACCGCCCCGGAGACCGAGCCGAGCCCGCCGATGACGATCATGGCGAGGTAGTCGAGGGACAGCGTGATGCCGAAGTAGTCGGGCACCGTCCGCTGGAAGACCAGCGCGAGCAGGACGCCCGCGAGGCCCGCGTACATCGACGACAGCACGAAGACCGCGGCGCGGTGGCGGGCCACCGGCACACCGAGCACGCCGGCGGCGATGCGGTGGTCGCGGATGGCGTTCATGGCCCGGCCCGGCCGGCCCGCCAGCACCCCGCGGGCGAACAGGGCGCCGGCCGGCAGCACCGCGAGACCGGCGTACCAGAGCTTCTCCGCGGAGCCGAACGGCACGGCGGCGACCACGAGTTCACGGTCGTCGAAGGGGAGCCCGAACAGGTTCAGCGGCGGTACGTCTCGGCCGTTGGCGCCGCCGGTCAGGCCGTGCGCGTTGAACATCACGTGCTGGCCGATGAAGACCAGGGCGAGGGTGGCGATGCCCAGGTAGGCGCCGCTGAGCCGGCCCGAGATCGGGCTGAACAGGCCGCCCGCGGCGCCCGCGGCCAGCACGGCGAGCACGGCCGCGAGCCAGGTCGGCAGGCCGAGGCCGGTCAGGCCGTCGGAGCCGTCCGCGGCGAAGGTGCAGTAGCCGTAGGCGCCGACGGCGAGGAAGAAGGCGTGTCCCATGGAGAGCTGGCCCGTCGCCCCGGTGAGCAGGTTGAGGCCGATGGCCCCGATCGCGGCGGCCATCGCGAACAGCCCGGCCTGGAGCCAGAAGCGGTCCAGGTAGAACGGGAACGCGAGCAGCAGGACCACGGCGACGGTCCACAGGCAGGTGCGCGGGCGCACGCGGAGAGCCGGGCGGCGGCCGGTCCGGGGAGCCGACGCGCCCGCCTTGTCGCGGCGCAGGACCTCAGACACGTGCGAGCTCCTTCGTGCCGAACAGCCCGGCGGGGCGGACGAGCAGGACGGCGACCATGACGAGGTAGGGCGCGAGGTCGCCGAGGCCGCGCCCGAGGAATGTCAGGTCGCTCTGATAGGCGGTGGCCAGGGACTCCGTGACGCCGACGACGAGGCCGCCGACGAGCGCGCCTGTCGTGGAGTCCAGTCCGCCGAGGATCGCCGCCGGGAACGCCTTGAGCGCGGTCAGCGAGGTGGCCCGCTCCAGCCCCGGTGTGGGGAAGACGGTGAGGAAGAGGGCGGCCACGGCGGCCAGTGCGCCCGCCACCGCCCAGGCCCCGAGCGAGACCCGTCCGAGGCGTACGCCCATCAGCGCGGCCGTCTCCGGGCGCTCCGCCGCGGCGCGCATGGCCACGCCCCAGGAGGTGTACCGGAAGGCCAGCAGGAACGCGGTGATGAGCAGCGCCGCGGTCACGAACGCGGCGATGCGCGTGTGCGCCAGCGAGATCGGCCCGATCGTGAGGACGGCGTCGCCCCACGGATCGCCGAGCGTGAGGACGTCCGTGCCGATCCGGCGGGCCAGTTCGGTGGTGAGCAGGATGTCGACCCCGATGGTGACGATGGCCAGGACGCTGTGGTCGCCGCCCCGGTAGCGCCGCATGACCAGGAACTCGACGGTGGCGCCCACCAGCGCGGCGCCCGCGATCCCCGCCGCCAGCGCGGGCCAGAAGCCGATGTCGTCGTGGAGGACGGCGGTGATGTAGCCGCCCGCGAGCAGCAGCGAGGCATGGGCGAAGTTGACGACCTCGGTGGCCCGGAAGATCACCACGAACCCGAGCGCGATGAGCGCGTAGACCGACCCCAGCGACAGCCCGTTGAGGACGGTCTCGACGAAGGTGCTCATGACTCCGCTCCCAGGTACGCGCGCACGACCGCCGGATCGTTCTGTACGTCGGCGGGTGGGCCGTCGGCGATACGGCGCCCGAAGTCGAGGACGGTCACCGCGTCCGCGAGCCGCATCACCACCCCCATGTCGTGCTCGACCAGCACGATCGAGACGCCGAGGCCGTCCCGGACGCCCGCGACGACCGCGGCGGTACGGCGCCGTTCGTCGGCGGTCATGCCCGCGACCGGCTCGTCGAGGAGCAGCAGACGCGGTTCCATGCACAGCGCGCGGGCGAGTTCGGCGAGCTTCTGCCGCCCGTACGGCAGCGAGCCCGCCGGGCGGTCGAGGCAGTCCTCGATGCCGACGAACTCCGCGATCTCCCGTACGCGGGCCCGGTGCCTGCGCTCCTCGCGGGCCGCCGAGGGCAGCCGCAGCCCGGCGGCCAGGAAGCCGGTCCGGGTCAGCCGGTACCGGCCGAGGAGCAGGCAGTCCTCGACGGTGGCGCGGGGCGGCAGCGCGAGGTTCTGGAAGATGCGGGCGACGCCGAGGCCGGCGATGCGGTGCGGGGCCAGGCCGGTCAGCTCGTGCCCGCCGAAGCGGACGCTGCCCGAGGTGGCCCGGTAGACCCCGGACAGCACGTTGAAGCAGGTGGACTTCCCGGCGCCGTTGGGCCCGATGAGGGCGTGCACGGTGCCGGGGCGGACGGTGAAGCCGACGTCGTCGAGCGCGGTCAGGCCGGCGAATCGGACGGTCAGGTTCCGCACTTCGAGGGTCTCCGTCGTACGGGACACGTCGAGGGTCTCCATCGCGCGGCTCACCCCTGCCACCGCGTCAGCGTCCGCCGGGCGCCGCCGGCCTGTGCCGCGTCCGCCGCCGCGTCCTCGTCGACCACGCCCAGGTAGCGGCGGCGCACCTCGTCGGAGGCGGCCAGTTCGGCGGCCGGGCCGGAGAGCGTCACCTCGCCCACTTCGAGGACGTACGCCCGCTCGGCCAGGCGCAGCGCGAGCGCGGCGTTCTGCTCGACGAGGAGGACCGCGGTGCCCTGCTCGTTGATCTCCGTGACGGTCTCGGCGATGCGCTGCGCCATCAGCGGGGCGAGGCCGAGGGACGGTTCGTCCAGCAGCAGGACCGACGGTGCCGCCATCAGGGCGCGGGCGACCGCGAGCATCTGCTGCTCGCCGCCGGAGAGCAGGCCGGCGCGCTGCCGGGCCCGCACCGCGAGCACGGGGAAGAGTTCGTGGACGCGGTCCAGGGCCGCCGCACGGCGCGAGCGCGCGCTGCGGAGGGCCCCCGCACGCAGGTTGTCGGCGACCGTCATCCGGGCGAACACCTGCCGCCCTTCCGGGACTTGGGACACCCCGGCGGCGACCACCCGGTCCGGAGGCAGCGAGTCGAGTCGGCGGCCGTCCAGGCTCACCGTGCCCTCGGTGACCGCGCCGCCGTGGAAGGACAGCGTGCGGCTGATCGCCCGCAGCAGGGTCGACTTGCCCGCGCCATTTGCGCCGAGCACCGTCACCACGGCCCCTCGGGGCACCTGAAGGGACACGCGTCGCAGTGCCCGCACGGGTCCGTATCCGACCGACAGGTCGCTGACGACCAGTCCGGATCCGCCCATGGATTCCCCCTCGCTCTCTCCCGGTGTGGCGCTCACCCCAGCACCGGCCGGGGCGTGCGTCCACGGCGGGCGGCGGAATCGCTGCGGGCGCCCAGCCGGGCCCGCGGGACGTTGTGCACGTGCACAACACCGCGTGTCAGGGGCCTGTGCGCGACCGGGTCCCGGTGGCATGCTCCGGCCATGGGAGGGCGCCGACCGCGGACCGGTCACGACTGGAAGCTGCTCGCGGAGTCCTGCACGTCTCTGCTGGAACGGCTGCCGGAACTCGTCGACGAGCATGTGCGGCAGCTGATCGAGTACTCCCCCGTCTACGGGCAGGTGCTGCCGTACGACCAGCAGTGGCGGGAGGCGGAGGAGGCGATGCGGATCGGGATCGAGACGCTCGCCGCGCCCCGGGACTCGCCGCGCCGCGACCTGGAGCTCGCCGAGGACGCGGGGCGGCGGCGGGCCCGGCAGGGGCTGCCGCTCGACCTCCTGGTGCACGCCTACCGCAACGCCGGCTACCTGCTGTGGGACGCCCTGGTGGAGGGCGCGTCCGGGCGCGAACCGGAGCGGCTCACGGCGCTGATGCGCTCGACGACGATGGTGTGGTCGGCGGTGGACGCGCAGACCCAGGCCGCCTCGGAGGCGTACCGGGCCACGGAGGCGGAGCTGCGGCGGCGGACGGACGAGCAGTTGCAGGCGCTGCTGGACGCGCTGCTTGAGGGGCAGGCGACGCCGGGGCTGGCCGCCCGGGCGGCCGCCGGCCTCGATCTGCCGGAGCACGGGCCCTACGCGGTGGTGGTGCTGCGGGCCGGGCGGCGGGAGGCGTGGGAACGGCCCGTGCGGGGCGCCGGGTTCCGGTTCGTCTGGCGGATGCGGGCCGACTGCGAGGTCGGGGTCGTCGCGCTGGCCCCCGGGCAGAACCTGGACGGCGTGGCGCGGGTGCTCGACGGGCGGCGCTCGGGGCCGGGCGGGATCAGCCCGGTGGTGCCCGGGCTCGCCGAGCTGGGCCGGGCCCGGCGCCTCGCCGAACTGGCGCTGCGCACCTGCCCGCCGGACGCGAGCGCCGTCGTACGCCTGGACCAGCGCATGCCGACCGCGCTCGTGGTGAGCCAGCCCGAGCTCGCCGACCGTCTCGTGGCGGACGTGTTCGGGGCGCTGCTGGAACTGGAGCCGGCCGACCGCGCGGTCCTGCTGGAGACCCTCGATGTGTGGCTGGTGTGCGAGGGCTCGGCGGGCCGGGCCGCCGGTCGCCTGTACTGCCACCGCAACACGGTCTTCAACCGCCTGCGGCGCCTGGAGCAACTGACGTCCCGCTCCCTGGCCCGCCCCCGCGACCTCATCGAAATGACCCTGGCCCTGGACGCGTACCGGCTGTCGGGGGTCCGTGGCTGAGGTGGCGGGTCTCCGGGGCGGAAGTCCGGGGCACGGCGGACGCCCGTGCACTCCGGCGGCTGCCGCCGGCACGCCATTTATCTGGGCGCGGCGACCGTCCGACCGGGTCGGCGGCCGCCGCCGACGTTGCCTGCCCTGGCTTGGGGCAGCGCCCGTAGGCGGCAGCCGACCTCTGGTGGTCTCAGGAGAGGAAGTCCCGGGCGATGTGTTCCGCGACGCGTTCCAGGATCGGGCCCGCGTCCGCGATGCACTTCGCCACGTCCGGCTCCAGCTCCGTCAGCGGGTAGGCGCGGCGGATTCCCGCGCGGCCGAGTGCCTCCGGCGGCAGGGCGACGCGGCCGCAGACCGCGACGACCTCCTTGTCCGCGGCGCGGGCCGCGGCGGCGACGCCCGCGGGCGCCTTGCCGTGCAGGGTCTGCTCGTCCAGGGAGCCCTCGCCGGTGATCACCAGGTCCGCCCACTCCAGCGCGGGCGCGAAGCCCAGCACCTCGAGCATGACCTCGATGCCGGGGCGGAAACGGGCGCCGAGCAGGAGCGCGCCGTAGCCGATCCCGCCGGCCGCACCGGCACCCGGCGCGGCCGCGAACTCGGCCGCCTTCGCCCCGGCCGCCTCCTCCAGCACCTTCGCGTAGTGCGCGAGGGCGCGGTCCAGGCTCTCCACGTCGTCCGGTGCGGCCCCCTTCTGCGGGCCGTAGACGGCGGGCGCGCCCTTCGGGCCGGTCAGCGGGTTGTCGACGTCGCTGGCCAGGACCAGTTCGACGGAGCCGAGGCGCGGGTCCAGGTCCGAGAGGTCGGCGGAGACCAGCTCGCCGAGGCCGCCGCCGCCCGGAGGCACCGGCTCCCCGTGCGCGTCCAGGAACCGCGCGCCGAGCGCGGACAGCATCCCGGCGCCGCCGTCGGTGGTCGCACTGCCGCCCACCCCGAACACGATGGTCCGCGCACCCGCGTCCAGCGCGGCGCGCAGCAGCTCGCCGGAGCCGTACGTGGACGCCGTGAGCGGTGCGAAGACACCGGCCGGCAGCCGCTGGAGTCCGCTCGCCTCCGCCATCTCCACGACCGCGGTGCCGCCGCGCAGCGCGAACGCCGCCGTGACCTCGTCCCCGAGCGGTCCCGCGACGCGCACCTCGCGCCGCTCGAAACCGGCCGCGACCGCCGCGTCCACGGTCCCGTCGCCGCCGTCGGCCACGGGCAGGGCCTCGACCGGGAGGTCCGGTACGACCCGGCGCAGCCCGGCCGTCACCCGCTCCGCGACCTGCACGGCCGTCAGCGACCCCTTGAACTTGTCCGCGGCGATGAGCACCCTCCGGGCACCCCTACCTGCAGCGTCCGCCACCTTGTCTTCCCCTTGCTCTCCGGGCCTCGCACGTGTCAAGGCCAGTCGCGCCGCTGCGACCATAACCGGAGGAAGCCCCCGCCGTCATGCTCCGCCCGGCCCGTGGGACGCGCCCCGAAGCCTCCGCCGCTTCCTTGCGCGCGGGGCGGGCAGCGGGGTCCGGAATCGGGTACACCATGAGCTATGACCCCTGTGGGCACTGAGCCAGAGCTCGCCGACCGCATCCTCGGGGGCTGGCTCGGCCGGATCGCGGGCAACATGCTCGGCAAGCCGGTCGAGCAGGGCGACCTGTGGACGCGCGACCGGATCGACCGCTATCTGCGGCAGGCAGCCGCCCTGCCCCTGACCGACTACCTCCCCGAGCCCGCCGTGGAGAGCGACGGCTTCGAGCTGCGCCCCGAGTGGCGCCAGTGCGTACGCGGCCGCATCCACGGCAGCTGCCGCGACGACGACGTCGACTACGCGATCCTCGGCCTGGATCTGCTGGAGACGCACGGCTTCGGCTTCAGCACCGAGCAGGTCGGGGAGCTGTGGCTGCTGCGGCTGCCGTATCTGCAGACCTTCACCGCGGAGCGGGCCGCCTACCGCAACCTCGCGAACGGGATCAAGCCGCCGCTGACGGCCACGTACGACAACCCGTACCAGGAGTGGATCGGCGCACTGATCCGCGCCGACATCTACGGCTGGACCTGCCCCGGCGTCCCGCGCCGCGCCGCCTCCCTGGCCCGCCGGGACGCGGTGCTGTCGCACACCGGCAACGGCGTGTACGGCGCGATGTGGGCGGCGGCGCTGATCGCGGCGGCGTTCACGGCGCCCACCGTGCGGCACGCGGTGGACGAGGCGCTGGCCGTGATCCCGGCGAGCAGCAGGCTCGCGCGCACCGTGCGCCGCGTCGTCTCGCTCCACGACACCCGGATGACCTGGGAGGACACCCTGTCCACGGTCTCGGAGGAGACCGCCGGGCTCGGCTGGATCCACACCGTCCCGAACGCGGCGGTCATCACCGCGGGCCTCCTGTACGGCGACGGGGACTTCACCCGCACCATCACCCTCACCGTCCGCGGCGGCCTGGACACCGACTCCAACGGCGCGACCGCGGGCTCGGTGGCCGGTGTCCTCACGGGCGCGGACGCCATCCCGGAGCAGTGGAAGGAGCCGCTGGAGGACACCGTCCGCAGCGCGGTGTTCGGCTTCGACCGGGCGCGGATCAGCGAGCTGGCCGAGCGGACGCTCCAGCTCGCGGGGACGGAGAGCTGACGCCGCCTGGTTACCCTTCCTGGATGACCTCCACTCCAGACTTCGCCACGTACATCGCCGGTCTCCCCCGCGTCCTCGCCGGAGCGGCGGCCCTCTTCCGCGACGCCGAGGGCCGGGTGCTGCTGGTCGAGCCCAACTACCGCGAGGGCTGGGCGCTTCCGGGCGGCACGATCGAGTCCGACGACGGTGAGAGCCCGCGCCAGGGTGCGCACCGCGAGACGCTGGAGGAGATCGGCCTCGACCGCGAGCTGGGGCGGCTGCTCGCGGTGGACTGGGTGTACCGGCCGGGCTGGCCGCCGCTGGTGGCGTACCTCTACGACGGCGGTGTCCTCACCGAGGACGACTTCAAGGCGATCCGTCTGCAGGAGGAGGAGCTGCTGTCCTGGCGGCTCGTGGGCCGCGAGGACCTCGGCGACTTCCTGCTCGGCACCCTCGGCCACCGCGTCCAGGCCGCCCTGGACGTGCTGGCGGAGGGTTCGGGCACGGCGGAGCTGGAGAACGGCCGCCGGGTGGGCTGAGCCGCCGCTACCGCGCGAGCGCCTCGTCCGGGTCGATGTGGCCGTGGTGGATCTGGCTGTGGTCGCGGTCGTTGCAGGCGTCGTCCACCGACTGGGCGGTCCAGGGCGCGGCCACCGGGACGAGCGCCATGGCCTCCTTGCACAGGCCGTTGGTGGTCAGCGTCCTGCCGCCGATGTTGATGCGTCCGTGGTCGCCGTCGTCGGCCTGGGCCGGGGTGGCGAGCGTGAGACCGACCATGGTGAGCGCCGCCAGGGCGCCGATCTTCTTCATGGCCTGGCCAACGAGACCGGGATCGGCCAGGTCACGCCACCGGACATCCCGTGGCCCCGAGCAGGCGAGCGCCCGTACCCTCGGCCCATGAACAGGCCCCTCGTCGCCATCCTCAGCGGCGCCGGCATCTCCACCGACTCCGGCATCCCCGACTACCGCGGCCCGCAGGGGCTGTGGCGCCGGGATCCCGAGGCCGAGAAGCTGGTGACGTACGAGTACTACATGGGCGATCCGGAGATCCGGCGGCGGTCCTGGCTGATGCGGCGCGAGAGCCGGGCGCTGGAGGCCCGGCCGAACGCCGCGCACCGGGCGGTGGCCGAGCTGGAGAGCTCCGGCGTGCCGGTCAGGGTCATCACGCAGAACGTCGACGGGCTGCACCAGCTCGCCGGCCTGCCCGCCCGCAAGGTGCTCGAACTGCACGGCAGCGCTCGGAGTGTCGTGTGCACCGGGTGTCATGCGCGCGGGTCGATGGAGGAGGCCCTCGCGCGCGTCGACGCCGGTGAGGCCGACCCGCCCTGCCGGGAGTGCGGCGGCATCCTGAAGTCGGCGACCGTGATGTTCGGCGAGCGCCTCGACCCGGAGGTGCTCGGTGACGCGCTCGCCATCAGCAAGGCGTGCCAGGTCTTCGTCGCCGTCGGCAGCAGCCTCCAGGTGCAGCCCGCCGCCGGTCTCGCGGGCGTCGCCGCCGACCACGGGGCGCGGCTGATCATCGTCAACGCCGAACCCACGCCGTACGACGACCTCGCGGACGAGGTCGTACGCGAGCCCATCGGCACCGCGCTGCCCGCACTGCTGCGCGAGCTGGGCACGGAGCCGGCGGGCTAGGCGCCGCGTCCCTCCGCGAGGGTGTGGGCGACCAGGGCGCCGGCGTGGCCGTGGCCCGGGCCGTGCTCGGTGCTGTCCCTCGCCGGACGGGGGCTAGAACAGGGCCCTTCCGCCTTCGAAGTCGAGCAGGCGCTGCTTGCGTTCGAGGCCGCCGCCGTAGCCCGTGAGGCTGCCGTCGGCGCCGACGACGCGGTGGCAGGGCACGATGATGCCGATCGGGTTCTTGCCGTTGGCGAGGCCGACGGCGCGGGAGGCGGCGGGTTTGCCCAGGGCGTCGGCGAGTTGACCGTAGGAGCGGGTCTCGCCGTACGGGATGCGGCGCAGTTCGTCCCAGACGGTGCGCTGGAACGGGGTTCCGTCCAGGCGGAGTTGCAGCGTGAACTCCGTCAACTCGCCCGCGAAGTAGGCCTTCAGCTGCTGCTCGGCCTCGGCGAAGAGGCTGTCGTCGCGGTCGCCGAAGGTCTCCTGCGGCGGGCGGTGGCGCTGGTCGGTCATGTAGAGGCCGCACAGGACACCGTCGTCGGCGACCAGGGTGAGGGGGCCGTACGGGCTGGTGACCACCGTGTGCTGCTTCGTGGAGCTCATGGCGAACGTCCTTATACCGGGAGGAAGTTGATCGGATGGCTGTCCGTCGCCCACAGGTACTGGACGGCGTACGCCCGCCAGGGGCGCCAGGCCGCCGCGCGGGCCGTGAGGGCCGCCGGGGTGGACGGGAGGCCCAGCTCCTGGGCGGCGCGGCGGATGCCGAGGTCGGTGGGGAGGAAGGCGTCGGGGTCGCCGAGGGCGCGCATGGCGATGACGTCGACGGTCCAGGGTCCGAAGCCGGGCAGCCCCAGGAGCCGGGCGCGGGTCTCCGGCCAGTCGTTCTCCGGACCCAGGTGGACGGTTCCGTCGGCGAGTTGGCGTACGAGTGTGGTGAAGGTGGTGCGGCGGGTGCGGGGCATCGCCAGGGACTCCGGGTCGACGGCGGCGAGCGCGTCGGGGGTCGGGAAGACGTGGGTGAGGCCGCCCTCGGGGTCGTCCACCGGGTCGCCGTGCGCCGTGACGAGGCGGGCCGCGTGGGTGCGGGCCGCGGCCGTGGAGACCTGCTGGCCGAGCACGGCCCGTACGGCGAACTCCTCCTCGTCCACCGTGCGCGGGACGCGCCGGCCCGGGGCCTTGTCGACCAGCGGGGCCAGCAGGGGGTCGGTGCGCAGCTGGTCGTCGATCGCGACCGGGTCGGCGTCCAGGTCGAGCATGCGGCGGCAGCGGCTGATGGCGACGGGGAGGTCGCGCAGGTCGCCGAGGGTGAGCCGGCAGGCGATGTGGTCGGGCTCGGGTGCCAGGGTCGCGATGCCGTGGCCGTACGGGAGGCGGAGCGTGCGGCGGTAGGCGCCGTCGCGCCACTCCTCCACGCCGGGTACGGCGGTGGCGGCGAGGTGGCCGAAGAGGTTGTCGGGGTTGAGCGGGGTGCGGAAGGGCAGGCGGAGTGTCAGGGCGCCCGGGGTGCCGGAGGGGGCGTTCTTCTTGGGCAGCCGGGCCCGCAGTTCGCCGGGGGCCAGGGCGAAGACCTCGCGCACGGTGTCGTTGAAGGTGCGGATCGAGGAGAAGCCGGCGGCGAAGGCGATCTCCGCCATCGGGAGCGTCGTCGTCTCGATCAGCAGGCGGGCGGTCTGGGCGCGTTGGGCCCGCGCCAGTGCGAGCGGGCCGGCGCCCAGCTCGGCGAGCAGCTGGCGTTCGATCTGCCGGGTGCTGTAGCCGAGGCGGGCGGCGAGGCCGGGGACGCCGTCGCGGTCCACGACGCCGTCGGCGATCAGGCGCATCGCGCGGGCCACGAGGTCGGCTCGCTGGTTCCACTCCGGGGAGCCGGGGCTGGTGTCGGGGCGGCAGCGCTTGCAGGCGCGGAAGCCGGCCTGCTGGCAGGCGGCCGCGCTCGGGTAGAAGGTCATGTTCTGGGGCTTGGGCGGGACGACGGGGCAGCTGGGCCGGCAGTAGATGCGGGTCGTCAGGACCGCCGTGAAGAACCATCCGTCGAAGCGCGCGTCCTTGGACTGGACGGCGCGCACGCAGCGCTCTCGGTCGGTGTGCATCCCGTTCTGCATACGTCCAGCATCGAGGACGCGCGGCACCGGGGCTGGCGAGAATCCGACATCAACCTCACGTGCGCTGGAACACCCCGGATCACCTTCTCCCTACGTCCACCGCCACAGCCCGGAACGCCCCGCCTCACAAGCCCGGCCGCAGGACCCTACGCCCCGCTCTCGTCCAGCAGCGCCCGCAGCGCCGCCTCCTCCGCCGAGGTCAGGCCCGTGACGAAGTGCCGGAGCGCGGCGATCGGATCGGGGCCGCGGGCCAGGGCGCGGTGCATGGCCTCGGCGGTCAGCTGGGCGGCGTTCTTCACCGGGCGGTAGGCGCCGCGCCGGCCGTCGGCGTCCCGCAGGACGAGGCCCTTGTCGTGCAGGCGCCGCAGGATCGTGTGCACGGTGTTGTAGGCGAGGCCGCCGCGCAGACAGGCCTGGATCTCCGCCGGCGTCAGGGCGCGGTCCGTCGCCCACAGGGTGGCGAGGATCTCGCTCTCCAGCTCGCCCGGACCGCGTCGTACGGCCCTGTCGCGAGGAGTCGCGCCGGCCATGGCACCACATTACGGCGCATACGCGACGGCGGTCAGCGCGGCGGCCGGCCCTGCCTGCCGGTCAGGACGAGGTCCCCTCGGAAGCGCGGCGGGCCCGCGCGCGGCGCGCCTCCAGGGCGATCGGGGTCAGGGAGGCGAGGACCACGAGCGCGACCAGCGGCAGCAGGTAGCGGTCGACGTTCGGCACCGAGGAGCCCAGCGCGTAACCGCCCAGGGTCAGGCCGATCGTCCACACCAGGCCGCCCACCACCTGCCACACCGTGAAGACCCGCGGCGGCACCTCCAGCGCACCGGCCAGGGGGTTGAGCACGGTGCGCACGATCGGCACGAAGCGGGCCAGGACGACCGCCTTGGCATGGCCGTACCGCTCCAGCAGCTGCTCGGCGCGCTCCGCGCCCTCGTGCAGCTTCTTCGCCCTGCTGCGTGCCAGCAGCGCGCGGCCGCCCCGGCGCCCGAGCCAGTACCCCGTCTGGGCACCGAGGAGCGCGCCGACCACGGCGGCCACCAGCACCTGCCAGAGCGAGAGATGGACCGAGTTGTCGGAGCTGCCCGCGCACAGCAGTCCGGCCGTGAACAGCAGGGAGTCGCCGGGCAGGAAGAAGCCGACCAGCAGTCCGGTCTCGGCGAACATCACCACGGCGACGCCGAGCGCACCGAACGTGGACAGCAGGGAACCGGCGTCCAGGACGTTCACCGCCTGGGTCATGGCCATGTGGGCAGCTGCCACGGAGACGACCCCTCTCATACTGGGACGTGGACGGAGCGGGTACGGGCCCGCACCGAACGACTACAGTCATGTAGACCGTCTACTGCACTGTAGACGAACGAGAGCCGAGGAGCGTTCCCATGTCCGAGCGGCACAGTGACGAGCCGGTCGACGGACGCACGGACCGTCGGCCCGCCGGCGAGCTGGAGGCGAGCGTACTCGCCGCGCTGTGGGCCGCGGGCAAGGCGCTCACACCCGGCGCGGTCCGGAAGGAACTCGGCGGCGGCCTCGCGCGCACCACGGTGACGACGATCCTCACCCGCCTGCACGCCAAGGGCGCCGTGACCCGCGCGCGCTCGGGCCGCGGTTACGCCTACGCCCCGGCCCAGGACTCGCACGGCCTCACGGCGCGCCGGATGCACGCCGAACTGGACAAGGACGCCGACCGCGGCACCGTCCTCGCCCGCTTCGTCTCCGATCTGAGCCCCGCGGACGAGCAGCTGCTGCGCTCCCTGCTGGACGACGCCCGGCCGGACGGCGGCGACGCCGGCAGGTGAGCAGCCCCGGGGCGGCTCCACGTCAGCGGGTTCGCGCCGCGAACGCCTCGTAGGCGTGCTCGTCGAAGAGCACGAACCGGACCTCCTCGACCGACGTGTCCGCGGCCCGGACCGTCTCCACCGCGATCCGGGCGCCGTCGTCCATGGGCCAGCCGTAGATGCCGGTGGAGACCGCGGGGAACGCGACCGTGCGGGCGCCGAGCTGGTCGGCGACGCGGAGCGACTCGCGGTAGCAGGAGGCGAGCAGCTCGGAGCGATCCTCGCCGGCGGACCAGACCGGGCCCACGGTGTGGATCACCCAGCGCGCGTCGAGGTCGCCCGCGGTGGTGGCGACCGCCTGGCCGGTGGCCAGGCCCTTGCCGTACCGCGAGGCCCGCAGCTTGCGGCACTCCTCGAGGATCGCCGGGCCGCCGCGGCGGTGGATGGCGCCGTCGACGCCTCCGCCGCCGAGCAGGGAGGAGTTCGCGGCGTTGACGATCACGTCGACGCTCTCGCGTGTGATGTCGCCCTGGGCGAGCGTGATGGTGGTCATGTCTGCCTCAGCCTCTTCCAGACGGCCTTCGCCGCGTTGTGCCCGGACATTCCGTGTACCCCGGGCCCGGGCGGTGTCGCCGACGAGCAGATGAAAATGGCCGGATGCGGGGTGCTGTACGGAGAGAGGGAGAGCTTGGGGCGCAGCAGGGTCTGGAGTCCGGAGACCGCGCCGGAGCCGATGTCCCCGCCGATGTAGTTGTGGTTGCGGGCGGCGATCTCGGGCGGGCCGGCGGTCGCCCGGGCGAGGACGCGGTCGCGGAACCCCGGTGCGAAGCGCTCCAGTTGACGCTCCATGGCGCCGGTGAGGTCGCCGGTCCAGCCGCTCGGCACATGGCCGTACGCCCAGAAGACGTGCTTGCCCTCGGGGGCGCGGGTGGGGTCGACGACGCCGGGCTGGACCGTGATCATGAACGGCCGCTCGGGCGCCCTGCCCTCCCGGGAGGCGTCCCGCAGCGCGGTGCCGATCTCGGCGCTGTCCGCACCGATCTGCACGGTGCCGGCGGCCCGGGCCTCCGGGGCGGTCCAGGGCACCGGGCCGTCCAGCGCGTAGTCGACCTTGAAGACGCCCGGGCCGTAGCGGTAGCCCTCGTAGTAGCGGCCGAAGCCCGCGATGCGGGCCAGGGCGGTGGGTGAGGTGTCGAAGATGTACGCGCGCGCGGGCGGCAGGTCGTCGAGGCGCTTGACCTCGTAGTCCGTGTGCACCACGCCGTCCAGGTCCTTGAGGTACGCGGTGAGCGCGTCCGAGATGGACTGCGAGCCGCCGCGGGCCACGGGCCAGCCGCGGGCGTGCGCGGCGAGCGCGAAGACCAGGCCGATGGCGCCGGTGGCGACGCCGCTCAGGGGCGCCATGACGTGCGCGACGAGGCCCGCGAACAGGGTCTTGGCGGGCTCGTCGCGGAAGCGGCGGGTCAGCCAGGTGGACGGCGGCAGGCCGACCAGGCCGAAGCGGGCGAGGGTGACCGGGTCGCGCGGCAGGGCGGTGCCCGGCAGCGACATGAAGTCCCGCGTCAGGGTGTCCCACTTGGGCAGGAACGGCTCGACGAGCCTGCGGTAGGCGCCCGCGTCCCGCGGCCCGAACGAGGCCGCCGTCTCGGCCACCGAACGGGACAGCACGGCGGCGCTGCCGTCGGTGAAGGGGTGCGCCATGGGCAGCTCGGGCTGCAGCCATTCGAGGCCGTACCGCTCCAGCGGCAGGGCACGGAACGCCGGGGAGTTGATGCCCAGCGGGTGGGCCGAGGAGCACGGGTCGTGCCGGAACCCGGGCAGGGTGAGCTCTTCGGTGCGCGCTCCGCCGCCGACGGTGTCACGGGCCTCGAAGACCGCCACGGAGAATCCGCGGCGGGCCAGCTCCACGGCGGCCGTCAGTCCGTTCGGCCCCGCACCCACCACGACAGCATCGAGCATCGACGGCACCTTCGGACCCCTTCGTCAGCCGATGGCCACTGAGGATCAGGATATGCCGGGGGACCGGCGGTCTCCCGAGGTGGGTGGTTCACTCCTGAACGGTCGTCCGGATCACGCCACTCCCGACAGCAGCCCCTGCACCCGGCGGGCCGTCGCCGCGTCGCGGGCGGCCGTGAACGGCAGGCTGTTGCCTCCCGTGATGCGGAACGGCTCGCCCGACAGCGTCAGATGGGCGCCGCCCGCCTCCTCCACCAGCAGGATGCCCGCGGCGTGGTCCCACGCGGCCTCCCAGCTGAAGGCGAGCGCGTCCAACTCGCCCCGGGCGACGGCCAGATACTCCAGGCCGGCCGAGCCGCAGGGGCGCGAGGCGACACCGTCGGTCCACAGGCCGACCAGGGCCCGCTTCTGCGCGTCGGTCGTGTAGTCGGGGTGGGAGGTGGCCACTTGGAGGTCGCGCCCCGGGTCGGGCGAGCCGCTGCGCAGCCGCTCGCCGTCGAGGAAGGCGCCCTGTCCGCGCACGGCCGTGGCGAGTTGACCGGCCGCCGGCAGGTACGTCCACGAGGCGAGCAGGACGCCGCGCCGGGCGAGCGCGACCAGCGTGCAGAAACCGGGGTTGCCGTGCACGAACTGGCGTGTCCCGTCGACCGGGTCGACGATCCAGACCGGGGCGTCGCCCTGTATCGCCTCGTACACCTCGGGGTCGGCGTGCACCGCCTCCTCGCCGACGACGACGGATCCGGGCAGGAGGTCGCCGAGCACCTTGGTGAGATACCGCTCGGTGAGGCGGTCGGCGTCGGTCACCAGGTCGTGCGGCCCGCTCTTCTGGTCGACCTCGTGCGCGGCCAGGCTGCGGAAGCGGGGCATGATCTCGGCCGCGGCGGCCCTGCGGACCGCCTCCTCCACGTCGGCCGAGTGGCGGGCGAGAAACTCGTCGATGGTTTCCTTGTCTTCGATCATGCCTCCATGAGAGCACGCGCCACTGACAGTCCCCGCCGGGAGGGTGGATCCCCGATGGAATCGGGGTGAACTCCCGTGGCGGCGCCTCCCGTGGCCCCGCTCAGCGGCCCACCGCGTATCCCTGCATGCCCCGCGGATTGGCGGCAGCCGACAGGACCCCGGTGGCGGGATCGCGGGCGACCGCGCACAGCCGCCCTTCCGACCAGGGGTCGCCGATGGTCACGTCGTGGCCCCGGCGGCGCAGTTCCTCGACCACCCCGGGGTCCGTGCGGGACTCGACGGTCACGCTCCCCGGCCGCATGCCGCGCGGGTAGAAGGAGCCCGGGAAGCTGTCGTTGTGCCAGTTCGGGGCGTCGACGGCGCCTTGCAGGTCGAGGCCCCCGCGGACCGGCGCGCGCAGGGCGACGGCCAGGAAGAAGTGCAGCTGCCACTGGTCCTGCTGGTCGCCGCCGGGCGTGCCGAAGGCCAGGACCGGGACGCCGTCGCGCAGGACGATCGAGGGTGTGAGGGTGGTGCGGGGCCGGCGGCCGGGGGTGAGCGTGTTCGGCAGGTCCTCCTCCAGCCAGGTCATCTGCAGCCGGGTGCCGAGCGGGAAGCCCAGCTCGGGCACGACCGGGTTCGACTGGAGCCAGCCGCCGCTGGGGGTGGCGGCGACCATGTTGCCCCAGCGGTCGACGACGTCGAGGTGGCAGGTGTCGCCGCGGGTGGTGCCGTCCGCGGCGACCGGGGGCTCGCCCGGCACCGGGGAGACCGGCGGCTTTGCCACGGTCGGTTCGCCGGCGCCCATGGGGCTGAACCCGGGCTCGTCGGCGACGACCACGTGCGCGTGCGGGCTGAGCCGCGGGGTGCGCCCGCCCGGACTGCCGGGGCGCAGCTCGTGCGAGGCCTTGGCGCCGACGAGGTGGCGCCGGGCCGCGTTGTAGTGCGGCGACAGCAGGTCGGCGAGCGGGACCGCGGCCGCGTCCCCGTACCAGGCCTCCCGGTCGGCCATGGCGAGCTTGCAGCCCTCGATCAGCAGATGGACATAGTCGGCGGACCCGTACGCGGGCAGCTCGGGCGGGAGCAGGGCGAGTTGCTGGAGGAAGGCCGGGCCCTGGCTCCAGGGACCGGCCTTGCAGACGGTCCAGCCCCGCCAGTCGTACGTCGCCGGGGTCTCGTAGGTCGCGGACCAGCCGGCGAGGTCGGCGGCCGACAGCACGCCCGCGTGGCGCTCGCCGCTGGTGTCCAGGGTCGGCCGCCGCGCCTGCCGGACCAGGGCCTCGGCGATGAACCCGGAGCGCCACACCTCGCGCGCGGCCTCGATCTGCGCGACCCGGTCGCCGGCGCCCCCGACCTCGGCCAGCAGCCGCTTCCAGGTGGCGGCCAGCGCGGGGTTGCGGAACAGCTCACCGGGCTCCGGGGCCTTCCCGCCCCGGAGGTACACCTCCGCCGAGGAGGTCCACTCCGTCTCGAACAGCTCCCGTACGGTCTCGGCCGTCGCGCCGACGTTCTCCACGGGCGCGTGCCCGTGCTCGGCGTACCCGATCGCGTACGCGAGGACGTCGGCGAGGGGCTTGGTGCCGTGGTCGCGCAGCAGGAGCATCCAGGCGTCGAAGGCGCCGGGCACGGCGGCGGCGAGCGGCCCGGTGCCGGGGACGAGCTCCAGTCCCAGCGACCGGTAGTGCGCGGCGGTGGCCCCGGCCGGCGCGACGCCCTGGCCGCACAGCACCCGCACCTCGCCGCCCGCCGGGGCGAGCAGGATCGGCACCTCGCCGGCCGGCCCGTTGAGATGCGGCTCGACGACGTGCAGCACGAACGCCCCCGCCACGGCCGCGTCGTAGGCGTTCCCGCCCGCCTCCAGCACCGCCATCGCCGACTGCGAGGCCAGCCAGTGGGTGGAGGACACCATCCCGAAGGTGCCCTGCAAGGTCGGCCGGGTCGTGAACGGCATCTCTCACCTCACTGCTGACGCGCCTTCGCCGGTCCGGTCGGCGCTCGGGTCCACCGGCAGGCTACCCATCCCCCACGCCTACCAAGATTTTGCGTTCTCACGGGAAGCCCATGAACCGGGTCCCACCTGCGCGAAGTCCTCTTTGTCCGGCGGTCCGGGCGGGCGGAGACGAGGCGTTGACCCCGCGGGTCCTTCTCGGCGTTCTACGCGCGTGGTGTCATGCCCACGCTCACCACCCCCCACGTGGGCTTCAACTCGACCAGGAGTCACGCATGTTGTGGAAGGTCCTCGCGCGCGCGGGAGTCGCCCTCACCGCCGGCGCCGCCGTCCTCGCCACCGCCGTCCCCGCGAACGCCGCGAGCTACTCCGCGTTCGCCTTCTCGCAGAGCGGCGGCGAGCCGGACGTCTACGACTTCATCAACTCGGCCACCAGCTCCCTCGACATGACGATGTACGAGCTGGAGGACACCACCGCCGTCAACGACCTCATAGCCCTGAAGAACAAGGGCGTCACGGTGCGGGTGGTCCTGGACCGGCAGCACAAGACCGCGAACAACTCCGCCTACACCTCGCTGACGAACGCGGGCGTGGGCGTGGTGTGGTCGCCGTCCACGTTCGTCTACACCCACCAGAAGACGATCACGGTCGACGGCACCAAGTCGCTGGTCCTCACCGGCAATCTCACCTCGCAGTACTACGCGACCGGCCGCGACTACGGCGTCTTCACCGACGACACCCGCGACGTCGCCGCGATCGAGAAGGTCTTCAACGCGGACTACGCCGGCACCGCGGTGACCCCGACCGACGGCGACCACCTGCTCTGGTCGCCGACCGACTCCCGCAACCGCCTGCTGTCGGTGATCAACAGCGCGACCAGGACGCTCGACGTCGAGGAGCTGGAGTTCAGCGACAGCACGGTCGTCAACGCGATCGTGGCGCGGGCGAAGGCGGGTGTGGCCGTACGGATGGTGCTGGAGAGCCCGGGTGACTACTCCTCCGAGGTCTCCGCGGTGAAGAGTGCCGGCGGCAAGGTCGTCGGCTACTCCGACCCCAACGGCTTCTACATCCACGCCAAGGCCATGGTCGCCGACTACGGGCTGTCCACCCAGGAGGTGGAGGCGGGCTCGATGAACATCAGCAGCAACTCGCTCTCCAACAACCGCGAGCTGGGCATCGTCCTCACCGGCACCGGGGTGGCCCAGTCCGTGGCCACCACCGTCGAGACGACGTTCGCCGGCGACTACGCGGGCGGTACGGCCGCCTGACCGCGCCGGGCGCGGGACCGCTCAGGCGTGGCGTGGTGAGACCAGGCCCGACTCGTAGGCGAAGACGACGAGTTGGGCCCGGTCCCGCGCGCCCAGCTTGGTCATGGCGCGGCTGACGTGGGTCTTGGCCGTGAAGGGGCTGACCACCATGTGGGCGGCGATCTCCTCGTTGCTCAGGCCCCGGGCGGCCAGGGCCGTCACCTCGCGCTCGCGCCGGGTCAGGCAGTCGAGCCCGGGCGCCGTCGCCCGGTCCGGCGGCCGGGACACGAACTCGCCGATCAGGGTGCGGGTGACCGACGGCGAGAGCAGGGCCTCGCCGCGGGCCACCACCTCGATAGCCTGGAGCAGGTCCGCCGGTTCCGTGTCCTTCAGCAGGAAGCCGCTCGCGCCGGCGCGCAGCGCCTCGAAGACGTACGCGTCCAGGCCGTAGTTGGTGAGGATGACGACGCGCACGGCCGCGAGTGCGGGGTCGGCGGCGATCCGGCGGGTGGCCTCGATCCCCGTCATCACCGGCATCTGCACGTCGATCAGGGCGATGTCGGGCGTGTGCGCCCGCACCAGCGCGAGGCCCCGCTCGCCGTCGGACGCCTCCCCCACCACCTCGATGCCGTCCTCGGCCTCCAGCAGCGCCCGGAACCCCGCCCGCATGAGCGCCTGGTCGTCGACGAGAGCCACCCTGATCATCGCCCCTCCCCCCACGGCAAGCAGGCCCGCGCCTGGCAACCACCCCGCTGCCGCGGGCCGGTCACCCGCGCCCGGTCGGCCACGCACACCACCCCGATCACCCCGCCTCCCCCAACGGCAACCACGCCCGCACCTCGAACCCGCCCTGCTCGCGCGGGCCCGCGTGGAGGGTGCCGGTGAGGGCCGTGACGCGTTCGCGCATGCCGGTGAGGCCCACGCCGGGGGTGGGTGGGCGGGACGGGTCGGCGGTACCGTCGTCGGTCACCGTGACCGTCAATCCGTCCTTCTCGTACGCCAGTTGGACCTGCACCTTCGCGGGGCCCGCGTGGCGGGCCGCGTTCGTCAGGGCCTCCTGGACGATGCGGTAGACGGCGCGGTCGAGCGCCGTCGGCAGCGGGCCGGCCTCGCCGGTCACCTTGAGGTCGGCGGCCAGACCCGCCGCGCAGGCCCGCTCCACCAGCAGCGCGGGCGTGCCGGTCGGCTCGTCGCTGCGCAGCACCTCCAGGGTGGAGCGCAGTTCCCGCATCGCCTCGCTGCTGGCGTCCTGGATGGCGAGCAGCGCGGGCGGCACCTCCTCGCCGCGCTTGCGCGCCAGGTGGACCGCGACCCCCGCCTGGAGCTTGACGATCGAGATGCTGTGGGTGAGCGAGTCGTGCAACTCCCTTGCGATACGCAGGCGTTCCTCACCGGCGCGGCGCAGCGCCGCCTCCTCCCGGGTGCGCTCCGCCTCCAGCGCGCGCTGTTCGGTCTGGCGCAGATACGCCTGCCAGTTGCGGTCCGCCATGCCCGTGATGACCGCGCACAGGAACCAGCCCGCGAGCAGCGCGGTCCGCTCGACGACGTCATGGGTGGTCGGCCCGGTCGGGATGTACGCGGCCACGAAGACCCCGCTCGCACCGGCCGCGTAGCCGCGGTGCCCCGCGCGGGCCGCCACCAGCACGGCGGAGAACACGGGCAGCGACGCGGCCGGTCCGGGGTGGGCGTGCAGGACGTACGCGCTGCCGGTCACCGTCGACACCGCCAGCACGACCTGCGGGGCCGCGCGGTGGAAGGCCAGCGCGGCCGAACTCACCGCGATCAGGCCGTAGTCGACGGCAGTGGTGTCCGCGTCGAAGGCGGCCGCGGTCAGCACGATGACGCCGACGGCCACCGCGAACGCCACGTCGGCGAGCCGCCCGCGTGAGACCCGGTTCCCGCTCATGACCGCACACTAGACGGCCCCACGGACGACGGCGTCAGCCCTGTGGACGGCTCTCGCGCTACTCCCGCCGTAGTAGAACCGGCCCCCGGTGGCCCGGCCGTCGCAGGGCGCACTGCCTTCGGCCGTACGACGACGCCGGCCGCCCCCGGGGCGCACGCTGCTGCCCATGCCCACACCTTTCCGTTTCACCGAACCCCTGCCGCCCAAGGCGGCCACCGGCCGCGTCGCCGAGGTGTACGAGCAGCTCGCCCGCGACTTCGGCATCGACGGGGCGCCCACCTTCGTGGTGCTGTCCTCGGCCCCCGACATCCTGGCCCCGGCCTGGGCGCTGATGCGCGAGTCGCTGATCGCCGGGGCGGGCAGCCGCACCGGCAAGGAGCTGGCGGCGTACGGGGTCTCGCGCGCCAACAAGTGCCCGTTCTGCGTGGACGCGCACACGGTCCTGCTGCACGCCACCGGCGACCATGCGCTCGCCGAGCGGCTGGCGCGGGGCGAGCAGCCGGAGAGCGAGGAGCACGCGCGCGTGCTGGCCTGGGGGCAGCACACGCGTGTGCCGGGCGCCGGGCTGATGCCGTACCCGTTCCCGCCGGAGCACGCACCCTCCTACATCGGCACGGCGCTCGCCTTCCACTTCATCAACCGGATCGTGTCGGCCCTGCTGATCGAGCGGCTGCTGCCGGGCAACGTCCAGCGGTGGCGCCCGGTGCGCAGCCTCGCGGGCCGCTCGCTGGCCGGGACCGTGCGCCGCACCGCCGTGCCCGGCGCGGCCCTCGCCCTGCTCGACGACCCTGCGCAGGGCCCCGCGTGGGCGGCCGGCACGACCGTCGGCCCGGCCTACGCCGCGCTGCGCGCGGCCACAGCGGCGGGCGCGGACCTGCTCGACGCGGACGACCAGGCCCTCGTACGAGAGGCGCTGTGGGACTGGGACGGTTCGCATCCGCCGCTGTCCTGGGAGGGGCTCCCGGACCGGCGTGAGCGCCCCGGCGCGCGCCTGACGCTGCTGGCCGCCCTCGCGCCCTACCGCATCACGCAGGAGGACGTCGCGGCCTGGCGGCGGCCGGAGGACTCGGACGAGCGCCTGGTCCGCCTTATCGCCCACGGCGCGTTCGCCGCGGTGGACCGCGTCGAGGGCGCCTTCACCCTGCACGCGGCTCGGGAGAGCGCGTGACGACGAGCGCGGGCCTCGGCCGGACGTCCTGCGACGCACCGTTCGCGGCGGCGGGCGTCCGACCCGGCGACCGGGTCCGCGACGTCGGCTGCGCGCCGGGGACGCCACCCGGACCGCCGCCCGGCCGGCCTCGCACGGGTACGCGGTCGGCATCGACGTCTCGGCGCGGCTGCTGCGGCGGGCGCAGCGGCTGACGGCGGCGCAGAGGATCCACGACGCGCCGTTCCTGGAGGCGGACGCGCGGGTCCACGTCTTCGCGCCGTGCGCCCACGACGTCATCGTCAGCCAGGGCGGCGTGACGTCCTGCGCGGACCATCCGGCAGGCGGCGTCCGGGCCGCCCTGGAGGGCCGGGATGGCGTCGAGATCACGCCGCTCACCTCGGAAACCCGCTCGCGCACCGGCCTCTGGCCGGTCACCGCGAACCGTCCACGGCGCGCGCCCGCCGCGCGCCCGTCACGCACCCGCGCGCGGTGACCCGGCGGTAACCACGCGTGCACGGAGCGAGTTGACACTTCCGTCTCACAGAGACTCATGTGAAACTGGCGCCCCGTCCGCAGTGCGGACCCCCTCCGCACACCGTCCCCCACCGAAAAGTGTGCCGTGCGCGATTTCCCTCTGCCGCTCGCCCTGACCGCGCGTCTGTCCCCGGTCGTCGTGCTGGCGGCGGCCGGCTGGGCGCTGTCGTCCGGACCCGCCGCGACGCCCGCCTCCGCGCACAAGGAGGCGCAGAAGACCGGCACGCAGTCGGCCACCGCCCCCGCCACTGCCGCGCAGAGCAAGTCGTACTCCGCCGCGCCCGCACCGTGCGGCAGCGTGGACGTCAAGACGCTCAAGTCCCTGGTGCCGGGCGCCAAGACGGCCGGCAAGGAGATCAAGTCGACGGACGAGAAGCTGCGCCGCACCTGCTCCTGGAACGCGCTCGACGGCTACGACTACCGCTGGCTCGACGTCTCCTACGAGGTCATGAACTCGGACGAGGCGGGACAGACCGCCTACAAGAACCGCATCGCGGACAAGAGCGGCGGAGGGGCTGTTCCCGGACTCGGCGACGAGGGCTACTCCGTCGTGAACCTGACCACCCAGGACAAGCAGCAGACGCGCGAGGGCGTGGTGATCTCCCGGGTGGGCAACGTGCTGGTGGTCGTCACCTACAACGGCAGCGACTTCGAGACGAAGAAGGCGCCCAGCACGGACGAGATCAACAAGGGCGCCATCAAGGCCGCCAAGGAGGCCGTGGCCGCACTGCAGAGCGGCCGGACGAGCTGAGCCCGCCCGGCCGCCCCCGCACCGCGCGTCAGGCGGTGCGCTCCCCGTCCCGTCCGCGCGCCCGCAGCAGCATCAGCGCCAGGTAGAGCACCATCGAGGTGCCCAGGCCGACCGCCCAGCCGTAGTCCGCCAGGGACTTCAGGGCCGGAATGGGCCGGCCGTCGATCAGCGGCTTGAAGCTCGCCCCGCCGATCGCGAGCACGCCGCCCACCACGAAGGCCAGCACGGCCCGCCAGTTCCAGCCGCCCGTGTACCAGTAGCGGCCGCCCGCGCGGTACAGGTCGACCAGGTCCAGCTTGGCGCGGCGCAGGATCCAGTAGTCGGCGATGAGGATGCCGGCGACCGTGCCGAGCAGCCCGCCGACCAGGCCGAGCCAGGTGAAGATGTAGCCCTGCGGGTCGGAGTACAGCTTCCACGGGAAGATCAGCACGGCGAGCACCGCGGTGATCATGGCTCCCGAACGGAAACTCACCTTGCGCGGCGCGACGTTGGAGAAGTCGAAGGCCGGCGAGACGAGGTTGGCGGCGATGTTGACGGAGAGGGTCGCCACCAGCACGGTCACCAGCGCGTAGAGCAGGCCGAGGACGTTGTCCGTCTTGGCGGCGAGCTGGACCGGGTCCCAGATCGTCTGGCCGTACACCGCCTGCGAGCCGGAGGTGACCAGCACCGAGAGGAACGCGAACAGCGTCATCGTGGTCGGCAGGCCCAGCGCCTGGCCCCAGGTCTGCGCCTTCTGGCTCTTGCCGTAGCGGGTGAAGTCGGGGATGTTCAGCGACAGCGTGGACCAGAAACCGATCATGCCCATGAGCGAGGGCCAGAACAGCTTCCAGAAGTCGCCGCCCCAGCCGAGCTTGGAGGGCTGGTCGAGCAGTGGGCCGAAGCCGCCGGCCTTGTTGCTCATCCAGACCAGCATCACCAGCGCGCCGACGATGACGAACGGCGCCGCCCAGTTCTCGAAGCGGCGGATCGTCTCCATGCCCCGGTAGATGATGGCGATCTGGATGACCCAGAAGATCGCGAACGACAGCCACATCGTCCAGGGGTGACCACCGATCGCCCCGGCCTCGGACCAGCCGTTGCCGATCAGCTTGCCGGCCAGGAAGAAGATCGCCTCGCCGCCGATCCAGGTCTGGATGCCGAACCAGCCGCACGCCACCAACGCCCTTACGACAGCGGGCAGGTTGGCGCCGCGGACGCCGAAGGAGGCCCGCGCGAAGACCGGGAAGGGGATGCCGTACTTCGGACCCGCGTGACCGGTGAGCAGCATCGGGATCAGCACGATCACATTGGCCAGGGCGATGGTGAACACCGCCTGCTTCCAGTCCATGCCGACGGCGATCAGGCCGGAGGCCAGCGTCCAGGAGGCCGTGTTGTGGGCCATGCCGACCCACAGGGCGGAGAAGTTGTACGTGGTCCAGGTGCGCCGTTCGACGGGCACCGGGAGCAGGTCCTTGTTCGCGTACGGACCGCTGGGCAGCGGAGATCCATGGGCGATCTCCACGCGCCCGTCGTCCAGGGTGACTTGGACGGTCGGCGGTATGGCTGAGGGAGCGGTGTCAGTCATGAGCAGGCCAATCGATCAAGGGTGGTCCGGAAAGGCCGTGCGGGTCTCCGGTCTCCGGTCCCCTCCCCGGGGAGGTGGGGAGGGGAGGACGGGGGTGGGGGGACGTGGTGTGGTGCGGGTGGCGCGGGTGTCAGGTGTTGAGTGCCGGGATGACCTTGTCGCCGTAGGCGTCGATGACGGCCTCCTGCGCGTCGTGCATGTCGTACACGGCGAACTGGTCGACGCCCAGCTCGCGCAGCGCGTTCAGCTTCTCGACGTGCCGCTCCACCGGCCCGATGAGGCAGAACCGGTCGACGATCTCGTCGGGCACGAACTGGGTGTCGGGGTTTCCGCTGCGGCCGTGGTGCGAGTAGTCGTACCCCTCACGGGCCTTGATGTAGTCGGTGAGCTCCTCCGGGACCTGGGAGGAGTGCTCGCCGTACTTGGAGACGAGGTCGGCGACGTGGTTGCCGACCATGCCGCCGAACCACCGGCACTGCTCACGTGCGTGGGCGAGCGCCTCGGGCGAGTCGTCGGCGGTGACGTAGGCGGGCGCGGCGACGCAGATGGTGATGTCGTCCGGATTGCGGCCGGCCGCGACGGCCGCGTCCTTGACCGCCTTCACCATGTACTCGGTGAGGTAGAGGTCGGCCAGCTGCAGGATGAATCCGTCGGCCTCCTCGCCGGTCATCTTCAGGGCCTTGGGGCCGTACGCCGCCATCCACACGGGAAGTCGGGCGTCCGGCTTGATCCAGGGGAACTTCACGACCGTGCCGCCGCCGAGGTCGGCCTCCTCGCCGCGGCCGAGGGCGCGGATGACCTTCATGGCCTCGCTGATCCGGGCGAGGGTGTTGGGCTTGCGGCCCGCGACGCGCATCGCGGAGTCGCCACGGCCGATGCCGCAGACGGTGCGGTTGCCGAACATGTCGTTGAGGGTGGCGAAGGTGGAGGCGGTGACCTCCCAGGTACGCGTGCCCGGGTTGGTGACCATCGGGCCCACGGTCAGCCTCTGCGTGTTCGCGAGGATCTGACTGTAGATCACGAACGGTTCCTGCCACAGCACGGCGGAGTCGAAGGTCCAGCCGTGGGTGAAGCCGTTGCGCTCGGCGCGCTTCATCAGGCTGACGACCCTCGATGCGGGTGGGTCGGTCTGCAGGACGAGTCCGAAGTCCATGGCGCCACTCCTAGGTGAGGTACTGACAGGTGGAGCGCGGGGTGTAGACGCCGTGACCTGCGTGTCCGGTGTACTCCCGCTCGTTGATGACGACCTCGCCGCGCGAGAGGACCGTGTCGACGCGGCCGGTGAGGTGCCTGCCCTCGTACGCCGAGTAGTCGACGTTCATGTGGTGCGTCTCGGCGGACACGACCTGCTCGGCCTGCGGGTCGTAGATGACGACGTCGGCGTCGGCGCCCGGCGCGATGGTGCCCTTCTTGGGGTACATGCCGAACATCCGGGCCGGAGTGGCGCAGGCGATCTCGATCCAGCGGCGGCGGCTGATGTGCCCGTCGACGACGGCCTGGTGCAGCAGGTCCATCCGGTTCTCGACGCCCGGCAGGCCGTTGGGGATCTTGGAGAAGTCGCCCCGGCCGAGCTCCTTCTGGCCCGTGAAACAGAAGGGGCAGTGGTCGGTGGAGACCACCTGGAGGTCGTTGGTGCGCAGGCCCCGCCACAGGGCGGCCTGGTGCTCCTTGGGCCGAAGCGGCGTGCTGCACACGTACTTGGCGCCCTCGAAGTCCGGCTCGGCGAGGTTGTCGGTGGACAGGAACAGGTACTGCGGGCAGGTCTCGCCGAAGACCGGCAGCCCCTCGTCACGTGCCCGGGCCAGCTCGGCGACCGCCTCCGTCGCCGAGACGTGCACGACGTACAGGGGAGCGCCCGCGACCTGCGCGAGCTTGATGGCGCGGTGGGTGGCCTCGGCCTCCAGCAGGGCCTTGCGGACCTCCCCGTGGAAGCGCGGGTCGGTCTCCCCGCGCGCCAGCGCCTGTTCCACCAGCACGTCGATCGCGATGCCGTTCTCGGCGTGCATCATGATCAGGCCGCCGTTCTCGGCGGAGCGCTGCATGGCGCGCAGGATCTGGCCGTCGTCGCTGTAGAAGACGCCGGGGTAGGCCATGAACTGCTTGAAGGAGGTGACGCCCTCCTCCACGAGCAGGTCCATCTCCTTGAGCGTCTCCTGGTTGACGTCGGAGACGATCATGTGGAAGCCGTAGTCGATCGCGCAGTTGCCCTCGGCCTTGGCGTGCCAGGCGTCCAGGCCCTCGCGCAGGGAGCGCCCGACGCTCTGCACGGCGAAGTCGACGATCGTGGTGGTGCCGCCCCAGGCGGCCGCCCGGGTGCCGGTCTCGAAGGTGTCGGAGGCGAAGGTGCCGCCGAACGGCAGCTCCATGTGGGTGTGGGCGTCGACGCCGCCCGGGATGACGTACTTGCCTGCGGCGTCTATGACCCGCTCGGCCGTGAACGCTTCGGCGGCCGGTGTGCCGGAGGCCGCGAGTGCGGCGATACGGCCGTCCTCGATCAGGACGTCGGCGTGCATCTCGTCGGACGCGGTGATGACGAGGCCACCACGGATGACGGTACGGCTGCTCATGGTCCCTCTCCTGCCAGGATGGACGGTGGGGTCAGGGTGCGGTCAGCGGCTCGTACGCGTCCGGGCGGCGGTCGCGGAAGAACTGCCAGCGGTCGCGCACCTCGCGCAGCTTGGCCAGGTCCAGGTCGCGCACGATCAGCTCGGTCTCCTTCTCGGAGGCCACCTCGCCGACGAACTGGGCCTCGGGATCCACGAAGTACGAGGTCCCGTAGAAGTCGTTGTCGCCCAGCTCCTCCACGCCGACCCGGTTGATCGCGCCGACGAAGTACTCGTTGGCGACGGCCGCCGCCGGCTGCTCCAGCTGCCACAGGTAGCGGGAGAGTCCGCGCGAGGTGGCCGAGGGGTTGAAGACGATCTCCGCTCCCCCGAGGCCCAACGCCCGCCAGCCCTCCGGGAAGTGGCGGTCGTAGCAGATGTAGACGGCGATCCTGCCGACGGCCGTGTCGAAGACGGGCCAGCCGCTGTTGCCCGGGCGGAAGTAGAACTTCTCCCAGAATCCCTGCACTTGGGGAATGTGGTGCTTGCGGTACTTGCCGAGGTACGAGCCGTCTGCGTCGATCACCGCGGCGGTGTTGTAGAGGACGCCCGGCTGCTCCTCCTCGTACATCGGCAGGATCAGGACGAGGCCCAGCTCCTTGGCCAGCGCCTGGAAGCGCTTGACGATCGGGCCGTCCGGGATCCGCTCGGCGTACTCGTAGAAGGCCTTGTCCTGGACCTGGCAGAAGTAGGGCCCGTAGAACAGCTCCTGGAAGCACAGCACCTGGGCGCCCTGGGCGGCCGCGTCGCGGGCCGCCTGCTCGTGCACCTGGATCATCGATTCCTTGTCGCCCGTCCACGCGGTCTGGAAGAGGGCGGCACGGATCACTCGGCTCATCGGGACCTCCGGTCGCTCGGTGTGCCGGAAGCGTAGAAAGACCGGAAGTCGTCTTTGAGTTGCACGGTGTCACGTCTGCGGGCGTTCGGCGTGTCACGGTGTCACCCTTTCGCGATCCCATGTTTCACCGCCGTTTTCCCAGGTCGTTGCGTGTTTCAGCCCTGTTGCGCGTCGTGCGCGAGAAGCGCGATGTGGACCGACGCGGCCTGCTCGAAGTCGTCGAGGTCCACGCCCAGCCGGCCCTGTATGGCTTCCAGCCGGCGGTACAGCGCGGGCCGGGAGACATGGTGGAGCTGGGCGGTGCGGGACTTGTTGCGGCCGGTGGCGAGATAGGTGCGCAGCACGGACAGCAGATCGTCGTCGGCCGGGCACAGCAGCCCGTCCAGCTCCCGCTCCGCGAACGACTGCACCTGCGGATCGTCCCGCAACAGCCTTATCAGGCCCCGCAGATGGACGTCCTTGAGGCGTACGACGCACGGCAGGTCGAGGGCGGCCGAGGAGTCCGCCACGGCGTCGGCGACGTGCTGTGCCTCGCGCAGTCCCGCCGGCACGTCGTCCCAGGCGGTCCGCGGGTCGGCGGCGGCCACGACCGTCCGCCCGGCCTCCGAGCGCATCCGGGCCGCGAAGTTCGCGACCAGTACCGCCGCGTCCTGGTCGCGGGCCAGGCTGAGCAGCACCGCGGTGGCTCCGTCGGCCAGCTCCGCGACGAGACCGGGCAGCCCCAGCAGCCGCAGCACCCGCTCGAGTTGGGCCGGTTCGCCGTCGCGTACGACCAGCGGCACGAAGGTGCGCCGGTTGACCGGCAGTCCGGCGGCCCGCGCGCGGGGCAGCAGCTGCCGTGCCGCCACGACGCCGCTGACCAGGTCGGTCAGCAGGCTCTGCGCGGACTGCTCCTCCCAGGTGTGGGCCTGGGTGCCGCCGAGCATGCGGTGCAGCACGAGGGCCTCGGCGGCCCGGTCGGCGAGCAGCCGTCCGGTGGCGGTGTCGCCGCGGTAGCCGCACAGCGTGATCCGGCCCCAGCGCTCCCCGCGCCCGCCGAGCTCGGCGCGGATCCAGCCGTCGCCCTCGCTGCCACCGGCCTGCCGGGCGATGCGCTCCCAGTCGCGCAGCACGTCGTCCACGGCCGGCCGCTCCCCCGCCGTGGCGAGGACGCGGTGGGCGAGGTTGGTGACGACGACCGGGCAGGCGCTGTGCTGGGCGACCTCGTCCAGGAGCGCCTGCAGCGGGGCACCCGCGGTGATGAGTCCGGTCAGGGCCGTGCGGACGGACTCCGAGAGGCTGACCGCGGCGAACTTCCGCCGCACCAGCCGGGCCTGGACCTCCTCGGTCAACTCGGCGAAGGGAAACGGCCGGTGCAGCACCACCATGGGCAAGCCGCAGCGCTCGGCGGCCCGGCGCATCACGTCCGGCGCGGCGGGGAACGCCCGCCCGAGGCCGAGCACGACGGCCGCCGCCTCCGCGCGGTGCAGCGAGCGGATGTACTCGGCCTGCTTCTCCTCGTCCCCGGCGAGCAGCACCCCCGTCGTGAGCACCATCTCGCCGCCGGTGAGCATCACGCCCACGTCGGGCGCCTCGGCCACGTGCACCCAGCGCACCGGACGGTCGAGCTGGCCCGCGCCAGCCACCACCTCGGGCTCCCCGGCGAGCACCCGTTCCAGGGTCAGCACCTGGCGCACCGACAGGGCGGGTTCGGGGGTCCCGAAGGTGGTGGTCATGGCAGTCATCCCTTGCTCAGTGCGCCGCTACGCGAGGCTCCTCAGGGCGCTTTCGAGGATCGCGGCGCCCTCCTCGGCCTCCGCGACCGTGAGGGACAGCGGCGGCGCGATGCGCAGGGCGCTGGTGTCGTGGCCGCCTCCCTTGCCGATGAGCAGCCCGCCCGCGCGGGCCGCCTCCAGCACGGCGGACGCGGCCTGCGGGTCCGCCTCGTCCGTGCCCGGCTTCACCAGCTCGACGCCGAGCATCAGCCCGCGTCCGCGCACCTCCCGTACGTGCGGGACCTGCGCGCCGACGGCCCGCAGCCGCTCGATGAGCAGGCCGCCGACGCGCCGGGCGTTGCCCTGGAGGTCGTGCTCCAGCAGGTAGTTGAGGTTGGCGAGGCCCGCCGCCATGGTGATCTGGGTGCCGCCGAAGGTCGAGATGCTGTTGGCGTCCAGGCAGTTCATGATCTCGGCGCGGGCCACCACACCGCCGATGGAGCTGCCGTTGCCGATGCCCTTGGCGAAGGTGAGCAGGTCCGGCGGGCCGCTGCGCCCGTGCGCCTGCCAGCCCCAGAAGTGGTCGCCGGTGCGGCCCCAGCCGGTCTGCACCTCGTCGGCGATCCACAGGATGCCGCGCTCGGCGAGCACCTCGCGGAAGGCGGCGTAGAGGCCGTCGGGCGGGGAGGTGAACCCGCCGACGCCCTGGATGGGCTCGGCGATCAGGGCCGCGGGCGGGCGGGTGTGGCCGAGGAGGTCCTTGAGGTCGTCGACGCAGGCCGCGATGAACTCGTCGTCGCTGAGGGAGGCGTAGGGGCCGCGGGTGCGGACGCCGCCGTGGACGTAGAGGGTCTGCAGCGGGGACAGCGAGGTCGGGGACCAGCCGCGGTTGCCGGTGATGCCGACCGCGCTGAAGGAGCGGCCGTGGTAGCTGTTGCGCATCGCCAGCAGGGTGTTGCTGTGCCGGTAGGTGGTGGCGAGCAGCAGGGCGGTGTCGTTGGCCTCGGTGCCGGAGGTGGTGAAGAAGACCCGGGCGTCCGGGATGCCGCTCAACTGTGCGATGCGCTCGGCCAGTTCGACCATCGGCCGGTTGAGGTAGAGCGTGGAGGAGTGCAGGATGCGCCCGGCCTGCTCGCTCACCGCCTTGGTGACCTCGGGCAGCGCGTGCGCCGTCATCGTGGTCAGGATGCCGCCGAAGAAATCGAGGTACTTGTTGCCCTCGGAGTCCCAGACGTGCCGGCCCTCGCCGTGCGTGATCTCCAGCGGGTCCTCGTAGTAGAGGGCCACCCAGTCGGGCAGGACCGCGCGGTGGCGTGCGTACAGGTCGCTCACGGCTGCACCAGCCCCTCGTAGGCGTCGGGCCGCCGGTCGCGGTAGAACGCCCACTGCTGCCGGACTTCCTCGATCAGGTCGAAGTCGAGGTCGCGGACCACGAGTTCCTCCTTGGTGTCACTGGCGACCTCGCCGACGAACTGTCCGCGCGGGTCTACGAAGTACGACGTCCCGTAGAAGTCGTTGTCGCCGTACTCCTCCTGGCCGACGCGGTTGATCGCGGCGATGAAGTACTCGTTGGCGACGGCCGCGGCCGGCTGCTCCAGCTGCCACAGGTACGACGAGAGCCCGCGGTGCGTGGCCGACGGGTTGTAGACCAACTGCGCTCCGGACAGGCCGAGTTGGCGCCAGCCCTCAGGGAAGTGCCGGTCGTAGCAGATGTACACGCCCACCCTGCCGACCGCGGTGTCGAAGACGGGCCAGCCGGCGTTGCCGGGCTTGAAGTAGAACTTCTCCCAGAACCCCTTGACCTGGGGGATGTGGTGCTTGCGGTACTTGCCGAGGTAGGTGCCGTCGGCGTCGATCACGGCCGCGGTGTTGTAGTAGAAGCCGGACTGCTCGACCTCGAAGACCGGCACGACGATCACCATGCGCGTCTCGCGGGCGAGCTCCTGCATCCGGCTGACGGTCGGTCCCTCGGGCACCGGCTCGGCCCAGCGGTAGTGCTCCGCGTCCTGCACCTGACAGAAGTAGGGACTGTTGAAGACTTCCTGGAAACCGATGATCTTCGCACCCTGCCGGGCCGCCTCCCGGGCGTGCTCCTCGTGTTTCGCCACCATGGACTCGGTGTCGCCGGTCCAGGTCGCCTGGACCAGAGCGGCGCGTACGACGTTGGCCATGAGCTGCTCCTTCGGCGTGTCGTCAGAGCCTCTACGCCCGTAGAGCGGGCCGTAGAGGGATGAACGTAAGCCTCCGGGAGAGCCTTGCCAAGACCATCGCCGTCAACCCGCCAAGTCGATCACGTTTCGCACTCCTGTGGGTGAGCGTCGGGGCTGCCTGCACGGGGTGGTCGGGGTGTCAGGTGGCGAAACCGGCGACCCGGAGGGCGTGCACCAGATCCCAGTGTCGCTCCTCGGAAACGCCCTGCGCAGCCTCGAGGAGGAGCGGTACGAGGGTCTGCGGCCCGGGCTCGGCACTGCGGGCCGCCTCCTCGGGGGTGCGGACGCGGACGTAGGCGTCGAGCAGGGCGGCCACCTCGCGGCCGCGCCCCTCCGCGGCCAGCTCCAGCACGGCCTGCCCTATCTCGGTGGCGGGCCGGGCCACGCCCTGGCGCAGGATCTGCTCGCCGTCGGCCCCACGGCCGGCCGCGACCAGCGCGTCCGCCGCGGCGACCAGCCGGCCGGCGGGCAGCGAGGCGGCCTCCCACAGCAGCGTCGCCCAGTCGGCACCGAGGCCGGCCCGCCGGAGTTCCTCGGCGAGCAGCGGCAGACGGGCCGGTGGCCAGTGAGCGGCCTCCGCGAGCAGGACGTGCGCCTCGCCGCTGCGGCCCTCGGCCCGCAGCCGTACGAGCCCGGCGACGGCTCCGGCGACCTCGCGCGCGCCCGCCGCGTCCACCGTCTCGGGCCGCGGCTGCGGGCGTGCGGGCGCCTCGGCGGCGGCCCCGGCGAAGCGCGCCCCGCGCGGCGTACGCCCTCCGGCGTCCGGAACGGGCAGCGCGGGCCCGGCACTGGGCGGCACGACGACGGCGGCGGCCTCCTCGTCGGCCATCCCGGCGAACCGCGCGCTGCCACGGCGCCGCTTGCGCTGCTTGGGGGCGGGTGGCGGTTCGGGGGTGGAGTCGGCGTCGGGGTGCGGCTGGGGTTCGGGGGCGGGGTTCGGGCTGCGGAGGGAGCTGGAGTTGCGGAGGGAGCTGGGGTCCGGCTGCCGGAGGGCCGGTTCGGTGGGGGTGGCGCGGCTGAGCCTGGACGAGGCGCGCTCCTGCGGGGCGGCCTCGGCACGCAGCGCCCGGGGCGGAGCCTGCTGCTCGGGCGGTACGGGCCCCGCTGGGGCAGACCGCGTGGGCGACGCGGCGCGGAAGTCCGGCGGCGGGGCGAGTCCCGAGGCGCGGCGGTCCAGGTCTTCGATGCGGGAGCGGAGTTCGGCGCAGCGGGCGGTGGCCCGTTCGTGGTCGTCGCGGGCCCAGGCGAGGTCGAGGCGGAGGGCCTCGGCCTCCTGCCGGGAGGCGGCGGACGTGATCAACCGGCCCAGGTCGAGCCGGCGTTGGGTGGCCTGGCGCTGCTCGCGGAGCATGACGTCGAGGCGGTCGCCGAGCGCGTCGCGCCCGCCGGGACGGCCGTCGTAGGCGGCGATCGCGGCGGCGTGCAGCGGGCGGGCCCGCTCCGCCTCCCCGGCCGCGGCATCGGGACCGTACACGGCGGCCAGGTCCTGGAGCAGCGCCTCGACCACGTCCCACGGCGGCACCTCACGCCCGTCGAGACAGGCGCGCATGCCGTCCGGGTCGCGCTGCCAGAAGACCGCGCACCAGCCGCCGCCCTGGTCCAGATGGGCCAGCAGGCCGTTCAGGTAGTTCACGAACTCCCGCACCCTGCCCGGGAGTTGATCCACAGCCATCGCTCAACTCCCACCTGCCCGGAACACTCCGGTTCCGTAGGCAACACCAGCCGTGTTACGGCGGCGCTACGGGGAGTTTTCGACGAGCGTGCGGGCGCCTCATTGCCGGATCTTGACCGAGGCGAGCCGCGGCGTCAGACGACGACCAGCGCGCACCGCTCGACCAGCTCGTCCATCGACAGGCCGAGCGCGCGGGCGAGCGCCGCGACGGTGAAGAAGGCCGGGGTCGGCGCCCGCCCGGTCTCGATCTTGCGGAGCGTCTCCGCGGAGATCCCGGCGGCGGCCGCCACTTCCGTCATGCTCCGCCCGCCGCGGGCCTCGCGGAGCAGCCGGCCGAGCCGCTCGCCGCGTTCGCGCTCTTCGGGGGTGAGAGGGGTGCGCACCATGACCCCATTCTAATCCCGCCTTCCCGTCCCGTATTTTAACCCGGTCGAACAAGCCGGTATATTAATTGGCATGGTGGAACTGAAGACGGACACATCGATCGACGCCATGTACGAGGCCGGGCAGGTCGTCGCGCAGGCCCTGACAGCCGTGCGCAAGGCCGCCCGCGTGGGTGTCTCCCTGCTGGAGCTGGACGAGGTGGCGCGGGGGGTGCTGCGGGACGCGGACGCCACCTCGCCCTTCCTCGGCTACCGCCCCTCCTTCGCCCCGACGCCCTTCCCGGCCGTCATCTGCGCCTCGGTGAACGACGCGATCGTGCACGGCATCCCCACCCACGACCGCCTGCGCGACGGCGACCTGGTCTCGATCGACTGCGGCGCCGAACTGGGCGGCTGGGCCGGCGACTCGGCGATCAGCTTCGTCGTGGGCGAGCAACGCCCGGCGGACGTACGGCTGATCGAGGCGGCGGAACGCGCGCTGGCGGCGGGCATCGAGGCGGCGGTCGTCGGCAACCGCACCGGCGACATCGCGCACGCGATCGGCAAGGTGTGCCGGGAGGCCGGATACGGCATCCCGCAGGGCTTCGGCGGCCACGGCGTGGGCCGCCGGATGCACGAGGACCCCGACGTGCCGAACGAGGGGCGCCCGGGCCGCGGCTTCCCGCTGCGGCACGGCATGGTCGTCGCGATCGAGCCCATGCTGATCGGCAGCGGCCGGGACGGCTACCACGAGGCGGCCGACGGCTGGACCCTGCGCACGAACGACGGCTCGCGCGCGGCCCATGTGGAGCACACGGTGGCGATCACCCGCAGCGGGCCGCGCGTGCTCACCGAGCGGTTGCCGTAGCGGCGCGCCGGAAACGGCCCGCGCTCCTGGACGTGCCCCCGTACGGCGGTCGTGCGAAGGTGGTGTGACCGGGCCCTGTTGGGGCACCCGCACGGGCCGGCACGTCGATCAGCGAGCGCGTCCCGGGCCGCCCGTCGGGACGCCGGAACGGAAGGCCATGACCAGCGGCTTCAGTGGTCCTGAGGACTACGACCCCTTCGGTGAATTCCTCGCCCGGTTCTTCGGCGGCCCGCGCCCGGGCCCCCGCCAGATCGACATCGGGAGGCTGCTCAGTCAGCCCGCCCGGGAGCTGGTCCGGGGGGCCGCGCAGTACGCGGCCGAGCACGGCAGCCGGGACCTCGACACGCAGCACCTGCTGCGCGCCGCGCTGTCCAGCGAGCCGACCCGGAGCCTGCTCAGCCGGGCCGGCGCGGATCCCGACTCGCTGGCGTCGGAGATCGACGAGCGTTCCGGCCCCGCCCAGCACACGGCGGAGGAGGCTCCGCCGCCCACCTCGCTCTCCCTCACGCCGGCCGTGAAGCGGGCGCTGCTGGACGCGCACGACCTGGCGCGGGCCAGCGGCGCCGGCTACATCGGCCCGGAGCACGTGCTCAGCGCCCTGGCCGCCAACCCCGACTCGGCCGCCGGGCACATCCTCAACGCGGCCCGCTACGCGTCGTCGGGGCTGCCGCCCGAGGCGCCGGAGGCGGCACCGCCGCGCGGCGGCGAGCGCCCCCGCGGCACCGACACGCCCACCCTCGACAAGTACGGCCGCGATCTGACCGACCTGGCGCGGCAGGGCCGTATCGACCCGGTCATCGGACGGGACGAGGAGATCGAGCAGACCATCGAGGTGCTCTCCCGGCGCGGCAAGAACAACCCGGTGCTCATCGGTGACGCGGGGGTCGGCAAGACCGCCATCGTGGAGGGGCTCGCGCAGCGCATCGCCGACGGGGACGTGCCCGACGTGCTGCTCGGGCGGCGGGTGGTCGCGCTCGACCTGACGGGTGTGGTCGCCGGCACCCGCTACCGCGGCGACTTCGAGGAGCGCCTGAACAACATCGTCGGCGAGATCCGCGCCAACTCCGAGAAGCTGATCATCTTCATCGACGAGGTGCACACCGTCGTCGGCGCCGGAGGCGGCGGCGAGGGCGGCGGCGCCATGGACGCCGGCAACATCCTCAAGCCGGCGCTCGCCCGCGGCGAGCTGCACATCGTCGGCGCCACCACGCTGGAGGAGTTCCGGCGGATCGAGAAGGACGCGGCCCTGGCCCGCCGCTTCCAGCCGATCCTGGTGCCCGAGCCGACCGTGCCGGACGCCATCGAGATCCTGCGCGGGCTGCGCGACCGCTACGAGGCCCACCACCAGGTCCGCTACACCGACGCGGCGCTGGTGGCCGCCGTGGAGCTGTCCGACCGCTATCTCACCGACCGCCGTCTGCCCGACAAGGCCATCGACCTGATCGACCAGGCCGGCGCCCGGGTGCGGCTGCGGGCGCGCACCAAGGGCACCGACGTACGCGCCCTGGAGCGCGAGATCGACCAGCTGACCTGTGACAAGGACCAGTCCGTCGCCGACGAGCAGTACGAACGGGCGATGCAACTGCGCGACCGTATCGCCGAGTTGAAGCAGCGGATCGCGGACACCGGCGGTGGGGACAAGGCCGACGAGGGGCAGCTGGAGGTGACGGCCGAGGCGATCGCCGAGGTGGTGTCCCGGCAGACCGGCATCCCGGTCAGCAGCCTCACTCAGGAGGAGAAGGAGAAGCTGCTCGGCCTGGAGGGACATCTGCACGAGCGGGTGGTCGGCCAGGACGAGGCGGTCGGCGTGGTCTCCGAGGCGGTGCTGCGTTCGCGCGCCGGGCTCGCCAGCCCGGACCGGCCGATCGGCAGCTTCCTCTTCCTCGGGCCGACCGGCGTCGGCAAGACCGAGCTCGCCCGCGCCCTCGCCGAGGCCCTGTTCGGCAGCGAGGAGCGCATGGTCCGCCTCGACATGAGCGAGTACCAGGAGCGCCACACCGTCAGCCGGCTGGTCGGCGCCCCGCCCGGCTACGTCGGCCACGAGGAGGCCGGCCAGCTCACCGAGGTGGTGCGTCGGCACCCGTACTCGCTGCTGCTCCTCGACGAGGTGGAGAAGGCGCACCCGGACGTCTTCAACATCCTGCTCCAGGTGCTCGACGACGGCCGGCTGACCGACTCCCAGGGCCGCACGGTCGACTTCACCAACACGGTGATCGTGATGACCAGCAACCTCGGCTCCGAGGCGATCACCCGGCGCGCGGCCGGCATCGGCTTCGGGTCGGGCGGCGCCGACGCCGACGAGGAGGCGCGACGGGAGCAGATCCTCAGGCCGCTGCGCGAGCACTTCCGGCCGGAGTTCCTCAACCGGATCGACGAGATCGTCGTCTTCCGCCAGCTCACCGGCGACCAACTGCGCCGGATCACCCACCTGTTGCTGGAGAAGACCCGCCGGCTGCTGCAGGCGCAGGGCGTCACGGTCGAGTTCACCGACCCGGCCGTGGACTGGCTCGCCGAGCGGGGCTACCAGCCCGAGTACGGCGCCCGCCCGCTGCGCCGTACCATCCAGCGCGAGGTCGACAACCAGCTCTCCCGGCTGCTGCTCGACGGCCGCGTCCAGGAGGGCGGCCGGGTGACGGTGGACGTCGAGGACGGCCGGCTGGCCTTCCGTACGGAGGACCTGCCGACCGCCCCGGAACTCTGATCAGGGCGCGGGGCGCACCACCATCGCCGAGCCGCCGCCGCGGCGCACCTTCTCGGCGGCGGCCAGCCACTTACCGTTCGGCAGCCGCTGTACTCCGGTCGCCGCGCCGATCTCGGGGTTGAGACTGAAGGAGTGCCCGATGGCCTCCAGTTGCGCCCTGAGGCCGGCGGAACCGGTGTCGTTGTAGAGCGCCGGCTCCATCTCGGTCTTGGCCGCGTTGCGCTGGCTCAGCCGCGGCGCGGCGATCGCGTCGACGAGCGGCAGCCCGCGGTCGAGGAACTCCGTCAGCGTCTGCAGCACGGTGGTGATGATGGTCGCGCCACCGGGCGAACCGAGCGCCACCACGGGCCGGTTGTGCCGGTCGAGCACGATCGTCGGCGAGATCGACGAGCGCGGCCGCTTGCCGGGTCCGGGCAGGTTCGGGTCGTGCACGGCCGGGTTCGCCGGGCTGAAGGAGAAGTCCGTGAGTTCGTTGTTGAGCAGGAATCCGCGGCCGGGCACGGTCATCGCGCTGCCGCCGGTCTGCTCGATGGTGAGCGTGTAGGAGACGACGTTGCCCCACTTGTCCGCCACCGTGAGATGGGTGGTGTTCTCGCCCTCGTACGTGGTGGGCGCCGCCGTGCCGCCGCTGCCGCAGGCCGCCGGATGCCGCGGGTCGCCGGGCGCCACCGGGCTGGTGAGCACCGCGTCGTCCTTGATCAGGCAGGCCCGCGAGTCGGCGTACTCCTGCGAGAGCAGTTCCTTCGTCGGTACGTCCTCGAAGGCGGGGTCGCCGACCCAGCGCCCGCGGTCCGCGAACGCGATCCGGCTGGCCTCCAGGTAGTGGTGCAGGTACTGCACCTCGCTCGCCTTCGAAAGGTCCGTGTTCTCCAGGATGTTGAGCGCCTCGCCGACGGTGGTGCCGCCGGAGGAGGAGGGCGCGATGGAGTAGACGCCGAGGCCGCGGTAGGAGGTCCTGGTGGGCGCCTGGAGCTTGGCGCCGTAGGCCGCGAGGTCCTTGGCCGAGAGCTTGCCGGGGCGGGCGTTCCAGCCCGAGGCGGGGTCGACCGGCGGCTTGTTCACGGTGCGGACGATGTCCTCGCCGAGGTCGCCGTGGTAGATCGCACCGACCCCCTTCTTCGCCAACTCCTCGTAGGTGCGGGCGAGTTCGGGGTTCTTGAAGGTGGAGCCGACCACCGGGAGCTGCCCGCCGGGCAGGAACAGCTTCGCCGTGTCGGGGAAGTAGCGGAACCGGGTCTCGTTCGCCGCGGTCTGCGAGCGGAAGGTGTCGTCGACGGTGAAGCCGTCCCGGGCGATCCGTTCGGCGGGCTTCAGCACCGAGCCGAGTCTTCTGCTCCCCCACCGGTCGAGCGCCGTCTGCCAGGTGGCGGGGGAACCGGGCGTGCCCACGCTCAGTCCGCTGCTGACGGCGTCTGCGAAGGCGAGCGGCTTGCCGTTCTCCACGAAGAGGTTGGAGTCCGCGCTCAGCGGCGCGGTCTCGCGGCCGTCGATGGTGTGCACCGTACGGGACTTGGCGTCGTAGTAGACGAAGTAGCCGCCGCCTCCGATGCCGGAGGAGTAGGGCTCGGTGACGCCCAGCGCGGCGGCCGTGGCGACGGCCGCGTCGACCGCGTTGCCGCCCTTCTTGAGGACCTCGATGCCCGCGGCGGACGCGTCCGCGTCGACGCTCGAGACGGCGCCGCCGTAGCCGACGGCGACGGGGACTTTCGTGGGGGTGCCGCCCTTCGGCGCGGCGGGTGGCGCCGCCGCGCCCACCGACACCACGGCGGCGGAGACCGCCAGGACGGACAGTTTCTTCGCCACAGGACGACGCATGCGCACCTCCGGTGAGGGACCGTCCGCGCAGCTTAATCCACCGGCATGTTCTCGTCAGGAACGGCTCGAACACGAGTTTCCCGCGGCCCGCTACCATGCGCGCCCATGAATGACGACGTACGCAACATCGTCCTGGGCGTGGTCGCCGCCGGCATCAGTGCCACGCTCGGCTGGCTGGCCCGTACCTACCTGTGGAAGCGGAAGCTGCGCCGCAAGCAGGCGTTCTTCGGGCTGCCGGACAACTCCGAGTCCCTGCTCGTGGTCAACCGCGGCGCCGGCGGCCCCGAACTGACGGTGATGCGCTACGACGTGTTCGCGCTGCTCGAACTCGCCGCCCTCATCAAGGACTGCAACGCCCACGCCCAGATACTCCCGCACGATGCGGCCCGCCAGGGCTTCGGCGAACGCACCGAGTTCTGCGTGGGCGGCCCGGCGTCCAACCGGCGCATGGTGGCGCATCTGGCCTCCATGCTCCCCGGTGTGCGGGTGAACGTGGACGCCGAACCCGGCCCCGACCGCGGCGCCTTCCAGATCGGCACCGAGCGCTACCGCGTGGAGCCGGGCCGGGAGGAGTACGCGCTGCTCGCCCGTCTCACGGCCGCGCAGAGCCCGAACGCCCGCCCGGTCTTCCTCTTCTGCGGCCAGACCGCCATCACCAACCAGGCGGCGACGCGCTATCTCTCCCGCAACCACGAACGCCTCACCCGCAAGTACGGCAACAGCTCCTTCGCCCTGCTGCTGAAGGTCGTCAACTCCCAGGCGTACGGCCCCGACGTCGTCGAACTGGTCGCGGACGTGACGAGAGCGGCGCAGACGGAGTTGCCCGCGACGAGCACGTCCGCACGCAGTTCGCACCGCGCGTCCTGAGGTCCACCACAGGTCAACAATCGTTACTGGCACGTAACTTACCGGCGGGTTACCTCCGGTAAGGATCGGAGGTTACCGTCTGGTCACTTTGCACTGACACGAGTGAGGAGTGGCCCGTGGGAAGCCATCGCAAGGCCCTGCGTACGACCGCCGTGGGCGCCGCGTCGGCGACACTGATCGCCGGCAGCGCCCTCGGGCTCGCCCCCACCGCACAGGCTGCGGACACCGTCCGTTTCGTCGACATCACCGGCGACGGCGGCACCGTACTGAAGGCGAACGTCGTCACGCCCGCCGGCGCCGACGCCACGCACCGCTATCCGCTGCTGGTGCTCCCCACCAGCTGGGGCTTCCCCCAGGTCGAGTACCTCGCCCAGGCCCGGAAGCTCGCCGACTCCGGCTATGTCGTGGTGAGTTACAACGTCCGCGGCTTCTGGCAGTCCGGCGGCGAGATAGAGGTGGCGGGACCACCCGACACAGCCGACGCGTCCAAGGTCATCGACTGGGCGCTCGCCAACACCCCCGCCGACGCCCGGCACATCGGCATGGCGGGGGTCTCGTACGGCGCCGGCATCAGCCTGATCGCCGCCGCACACGACAAGCGCGTCAAGGCGGTCGCGTCGCTCAGCGGCTGGTCCGACCTCATCGGCTCGATCTACTCCGGCCGCACCCAGCACGTGCAGGCCGCGGGCCTGCTGGACGGCGCGAGCGTCGTCACCGGCCGCCAGGACCCCGAAGTCCGGCAGATCTTCGACGACTTCTACGCCTCCAACCTGACCAGAGAGCAGGACATCATCAACTGGGGGAAGAAACGTTCGGCCGCGACCTATGTGGATCAGCTCAACAAGAACGGCGCGGCGGTCATGCTGGCCAACGCCTGGGGCGACTCGGTCTTCCCGCCCAACACGTACACGGACTTCTACGAGAAGCTGACGGGCCCGAAGCGGCTGGAGTTCCGCCCCGGCGACCACGCGACCGCCGAGCTGCCCGGGCTGTTCGGACTGCCCAACGACGTGTGGAGCGACACCGAGCGCTGGTTCGACCACTACCTCAAGGGCGCGGCGAACGGGATCGACACGGAGCAGCCGGTGCAGCTCAAGTCCCGTTCCACGGGCGGCTACGAGGGCTACCCGGACTGGAAGTCGGTGGCCGCGACCGAACGGAAGATCGCCCTCGGCGGCACCACCACCATCCACACCAACGTCGACTCCGGGGCGGACGGCGGGATCGTCTTCCTCTCCAGCATCCTCGACCAGGTGGCCAAGCTCCCCCCGGTCGCCTCCATCCCCCTGCTCCCCCGCCGCTGGGCCGCCGTGTGGCAGTCGGAGAAGTACGGCACGACCCAGCAGATCCGCGGTACGGCCAGGCTGCACACCACGGTCACCCCTACCAAGGAGAGCGGCACCCTCGTCGCCTACCTTTACGACGTGGGGCCGCTCGGCCTCGGCAAGCTGGTCAGCAACGCGCCGTACACCTTCCACGGGCTCACGCCCGGAAAGCCGTTCGGTCTCGACCTGGATCTGTACTCCACGGCCTACGACGTCCCGGCAGGGCACCGGCTCGCCCTGGTCGTCGACACGGTCGACCCGCTCTACATCGAGCACAACCCGTCCGGCGCTCAGCTGACCTTCTCCTCGCCGGCGGACGACCCGTCGTACGTGTCGATTCCGCTGCGCAAGCAGTGATCTCCGGCTGCGGCCGGGCGGGCGGGGCTCTTCGGCTCAGTGCTTGAGGATCTCGGGCAGGAAGGGGGCACGCTCGCTGCGCGGGCCGGTGGCGCCGCGGTTCGAAGCGGAGCGGGCGAAGCCCTTTCGGTGCTGCCGGTGCGTGACGGCGCGTGCGGTCACGCCGTCACGGGCCGGTCGGCCGGCGCGCCCCACCTGGCCCGTAAGCCGGCGGAACCGCTCGTCGGCGTCCTCCTTCGATGACCACGACCACCTCCCCCTTGCCGACGGTGAGGTCGATGTCCTGCGGGACATTCGGCTCCCCGTAGTACGTGTTGACGTCATGGAGTCCGATCAACGGATCGACGGCCATACGCAGCCCAACTCACTTTCAGCTGTGTCGTCCTCTCGGCAAACTATCCGGACCACGAGGGAGCCATCGCACGACACGCACTTTTCGGGCATAAGCCGTATTTACGTCGATCTTAGGTCCATCGGGTCACACCTCCGCGACCTCGCCGTACAGCTGCGAGAGTTCGGGCACGCCGCTCGCGGCCCATTCGTGTCCGGAGGCGACGACGTCGAACTCGCGGCCGGAAGCCAGCCGTACGACCGGCTGTCCGCTCGGCCAGATCTCCCACGCGGCACCGGGCACGGTGCGCACGATGACGGTTCCCAGGTACAGGCCGGCGTCGTTGCCGAGCCAGTGCAGCACCTCCTCGTCGTCCCGCCAGCGCGGCAGCAACTGGTCCAGCGCCTCCAACGAGGCGGCGGAGTCGTCCAGTTGGACACCGTCCAGGGACGCCTGGGAACGCAGCAGCTCGCACTCGGAGAGTAGTTCGGCGATGCCCCGCGGGTCGGGGACGCCCTGACTCTCCTGCCGGTGGCCCAGAAAAGGGATCTTCATACCCCCCAGCGTGTCACTCGCACCCGCGTGCGCACCACAGGCGCGCGGGCGGTCACTTCGGGGCGATTTCGCGCCGAACCCGTGCATGGCGCGTTGACGCGTCTCTGCCGTCTCTCTAGCTTCACCCTGCGTCTTTCGTCCCACCGGCGAGCGGGAGGAGTCGGCCGTGCGTCGACGTGTCCGGGGATTCGTGGTGGTCACCACCTCGCTGGCGTTCCTGCTGCCGGCCACGGCGGTACGGGCCGGCGGCGCGGCGGAGCCGGTGCCGCTGGACCGCCTCTACGACAACACCGCGGTCAGCGACGACGCCCGTCCGGAAGGGGCGGACTTCGACGGCTCCGGCACCTCCCTGTCGGCGCAGGACCTGACGGCCGCGGGCTGGACGCCGGGGCGCACGCTCACCGTGCAGGGCGCCCGGCTGACCTGGCCGCGGCGGCAGCCGGGCCGGCCGGACAACGTACGGGCCGACGGACAGCACGTACGGCTCGGCGGGCGCGGCGACGCGCTGGCCTTCCTGGTCGCGGGCACCCGCGGGACCGACGTCGGCGGCACGGGCTCGGTGGCGTACCGCGACGGCACCCGCTCCACGTACCGGCTGGGCGTGCCCGACTGGCTCACCGGCCCGCTGGCCACGAAGGCGGTCGCGCTGCCGCACATCAACACGCTCCACGGCCAACGCGCCGCACAGGCACGGCTGTACGTCGTCACCGTGCCGCTGGTGCCGGGGCGCGAGGTCGCCTCGGTGCGGCTGCCGCGCACCGCCGGGCTGCATGTGTTCGCGCTGACCGTGCGGGCCCCGGCGACGGGCTGGAGCGGCAGTTGGGCGGCGGCGACCTCCGGGTATCCGGCCGTGGGGCCGTGGGCCGACCGGACGGTGCGGCTGGTGGTGCACACCTCGGTCGGCGGTCCACGCGTGCGGCTGCGGTTCGACAACACCTTCGCGGCGGCGCCGGTGCGGATCGGGAGCGCGACCGTGGCCGTGCAGGCCGAGGGGGCGACGGCGCGCAGCGCGCCCGTGCCGGTGACCTTCGCGGGCTCCGCCGGGACCCGGATCCCGGCGGGGGCGCAGGCGTTCAGCGATCCGCTCGCCTTCCCGGTACCCGCGCGGACCAGCCTGCTGGTGAGCTTCCATCTGCCCGACGCGATGACGGCGGCACCCGTGCACCAGCTCGCGGTGCAGCGGTCGTACGTGAGCGCGCCGGGCGACCACGCGGCGGAGGGCTCGGCGGCGGCGTACACCACGGTGATGACCCGGTGGCCGCTGCTGACCGGTGTGGACGTGGGCGGCGGGCCGGGGTCGGTGGTGCTGCTCGGGGACTCGATCACCGACGGCGACCGGTCCACGATGGACGCCAACCGGCGGTGGCCCGACGTGCTGGCGGGACGGCTGCTGAAGCAGCGCGCGGTCCCCCGCTACGGGGTGCTCAACCAGGGGATCTCCGGAAACCGCGTGGTCACCGACCGGTACCCCGGCGACGGGGTCTCCACGGACACGTCCGGGGTGAGCGCCCTGCACCGCCTGGACCGGGACGTGCTGGCCCAGACCTCGGCCCGTACGGCGATCGTCTTCGAGGGCGTGAACGACGTGCGGTGGCAGTACACCGCGGAGCAGATCGTCGCCGGACTGCGGGAGATCGCCGAGCGCGGGCATGCGCGGGGCCTGCGGATGGTGGCCGCCACGATCCTGCCCTGCGAGGGCGAGACGCTGTGCACGGCCGCCGCCGACGCCCAGCGCACGGCGGTGAACGCCTGGATCCGGGACTCCGGGGTGTTCGACGCCGTGCTCGACTTCGACCGCGTGGTGCGCGACCCGGCGCATCCGGCCCGGATGCTGCCCGCCTACGACAGCGGGGACCATCTGCACCCGGGCGACACCGGGCTCGCCGCGCTGGCCGGGTCGGTGGACCTGCGGGCCCTGGTGCCCTGACGCCCCGGAGACCCGGCGACGCGGCGACCCGGACGGGCCTAGACGTCCAGGTCGACTACGACCGGCGCGTGGTCCGAGGCGCCCTTGCCCTTGCGCTCCTCGCGGTCCACGTAGGCGTCGGTGACCGCCTTGGCGAACGGTTCGTTGCCGTAGACCAGGTCGATGCGCATGCCGCGGTTCTTGGGGAAGCCGAGCTGGCGGTAGTCCCAGTAGGTGAAGGGGTGGTCGTACTTGAGGGGGCGCGGGACGACGTCCGTCAGGCCCGTCTCGCGCAGTGCCGCCAGGGCGGCGCGCTCGGCCGGGGTGACGTGGGTGAGTCCCTCGAAGGCGGCCCGGTCGAAGACGTCGTCGTCCGTCGGCGCGACGTTGTAGTCGCCCAGCACCGCGAAGGGGCGGCTGCCGGCCGCGTCGCCCGCGACGGCGGCCTTCAGCGCCTCGAACCACTGGAGCTTGTAGGCGTAGTGCGGGTGGTCCACCTCGCGGCCGTTGGGCACGTAGACCGACCAGACGCGGACCGGGCCGCAGGTCGCGGAGAGGGCGCGGGGCTCCACCCCGCCCTCGTAACCGGGGTCGCCGGGCAGGCCCTTGACGACGTCCTTCAGGCCGACGCGGGAGAGCACCGCCACGCCGTTCCACCGGCCGGTCGCGTTCACCGCCGCCTCGTAGCCCGCCTCGCGCAGCTGGTCGAACGGGAACTGCTCCTCGGCCAGCTTGGCCTCCTGGAGGCAGAGCACGTCCGTGTTGCTGCTCTCCAGCCAGGCCAGGAGCCGCGGCAGGCGGGCGGTGATCGAGTTCACGTTCCAGGTCGCGATGCGCATGCCCCACAACCTACCGGGCGGGTCCGACAACGCGGTCCCGCCCGGGTCCGGTCACAGGTCCGCCGAGGCTCCCGGGGCCAGCCGCAGGTGCTCCGCACCGCCCAGCGCGCCGACCTGGCGGTCGTAGATCGGCCGGGCGAGATCGGTGAGCAGGGCGTCGTGGATGTCGTAGGCGCGCTGCGGCTTGACCTCGCGGACGTAGTCGATGACCTCGGAGATCTTGTTCCAGGGGGCCATCACCGGGAGCATCAGCGTCTCGACCGGATGGCCGGGGACGGTGAGCGCGTCGCCGGGGTGGAAGACGCTGCCGCCGTCGACGAGGAAGCCGACGTTCGTGATGCGCGGGATGTCCGGGTGGATGACGGCGTGCAGCTCGCCGTGGACCTGGACCTCGAAGCCGGCCGCGGTGAACGTGTCGCCGTGCCCGACGGTGTGCACACGGCCCGGGAACGCGGCCGAGATCTGGTCCGCGACGGACTTCAGGGTCCAGATCTCGGCGGCCGGGTCCGCCTCCATGGCCGCCCGCAGCCGTCCCTCGTCGAAGTGGTCGGGATGCTCGTGGGTGACGAGGATCGCCTCGGCGCCGATCGCGGCGTCCTCCTCGCTGAATCCGCCGGGGTCGAGGACGAGCGTGCGCCCGTCCTTCTCGAGCCGGACGCAGCTGTGCGACTTCTTCGTGAGCTTCATGACTCCCATCGTGCCCCTTCGCGGGGTCACTCGGTGGGCGTCGTCTCCTCTCTTATGACCTGCTGGGCCACCTTGAAGGCGCCGCCGGCCGCCGGGATGCCGCAGTAGACGGCCGCCTGCAGCAGCACCTCCTTGATCTCGGCGGGCGTCAGGCCGTTGCGCAGGGCGGCGCGGATGTGCGACGCGAGCTCGTCCGTGTGGCCGCCGGCGACCAGGGCGGTGAGCGTCACGCAGCTGCGGGAGCGCCGGTCGAGGCCGGGACGGTCCCAGATCTCGCCCCACGCGTACCGCGTCACGAGCTCCTGGAAGTCGCCGGAGAACTCGTCCGCCTGCGCCAGCGTCTGGTCGACGTGCGCGTCGCCGAGCACCTCGCGGCGCACCTTGATCCCGGTGTCGTAGGGGTCGGGCCGGCCCGACAGCTGCCCGGGCACGATCACCGGGGGCGCGATCTCGGCGACGGGCGCGGGCTGCGGAGAAGTGGCGACCAGCACCGGCTTGAGGGGCGGGGCGGGGATGGCCATCTGGCCGGTGTCCGCGTCGTAGGCGGCCTTCCAGGGCGAGGAGAAGTGCCGGACCAGCAGGTCGGTGACGGCGGCCGGCTGCTCGACGGGCACCAGGTGGGAGGCGCCCGGGACGACGGCGAGGCGGGCGTCGGGGACGCCGGCCACCAGGGTGCGGGCCTCCGCGGGCCCGGTCACCCGGTCCTCGGAGCCGACCAGGACGAGGGTCGGCACCCCGACACCGCCGAGCTGGGACCGTACGTCGAACGAGGCCAGCGCCTCGCAGGCGGCGATGTAGCAGCCGGGGTCCGTGGTGCGCACCATCTGCACGGCCCAGTCGGTGATCGCGGGCTGCGCGGCGGCGAAGCCGTGGGTGAACCAGCGGTCGGGCGAGCTGCGGGCGATGGGGTCGAGGCCGTTGGTGCGTACGATCACCCCGCGCTGGCGGAACTCGTCCGCCGTGCCGAACCGCGGTGAGGTGGCGATCAGCGCCAGCGAGGCGATCCGGTCGGGGTGGCGCAGCGCCAGTTCGAGGCCGACCGCGCCGCCGAGCGCGCAGCCCGCGTAGCCGAAGCGGTGGACGCCGACCGCGTCCAGCGTCGCCAGCAGCCGGGTGGTGATGTCGTCGACCGAGCCGACCGGGTACGCGGGCGCGCCGCCGTGGCCGGGCAGGTCGAAGCGGAAGACGCGCCAGTGCTTCGTCAGCTCGGGCACCTGGCGGTCCCACATGTGCCAGGTCGTACCGAGCGAGGGACCGAGGATGAGGACCGGGGCGTCTTCCGGGCCGTCGAAGCGGTACTGGAGGGCAGGGGTCTTCGTCTCGTTCACCGCTCCACGCTAACCGCCCGTTCCGGCCCTCCGGATGTGGGGCCCCACGTCCTTACACCTGACTCCCGCGGATCATCGGCGAACCCTCACACCACCTTCACCGTCAGGCGCGGAGGGTGACCCCGAACCGGTTCTTCATCCGGTGCAGCTCCCACAGCGCCACGGCCGTCACCGACAGCGGGCCGCCGAGCATGGAGCAGTACTGGACGGCGGGCGGCCCCTCCGGCAGGCCGTCGCCGATCGCGTTGAAGACCGCGAACACCCACACCAGCGCCATGGTGATCACAGGCGGCAGCATCGGGTGGACCTGGGCGGTGTTGAAGGCGCTGCGGGCCGCGTAGAGCGACGCGAGGACGAAGAAGGGGATGCCCCAGAAGATCAGGACCATCCCGACGACCGCGAGCACGTAGTTCAGCCAGTTCGACCGGTCCTGCGTCACGCTCGCGGAGATCCCCCACAGGCCCCCGGCGAGGACGGCCAGGGTCAGCACGTACCAACCGACCGCCTTGAGCGGGGCACCGAGGCGGGAGCGCAGGTGCGGCCGCAGGTGCGAGGGCGCGTAGTAGATGAAGCCGAGGATGACCAGGGGCCCGGCGACCAGCAGCAGGACCGGGGCGACGAGCATCTGGGCGGCGCCGCCGTAGGCCGCGTCCGACCAGCGGTCCGGGTTCGCGTTGTAGACGAAGACGATGGCCACCGTGGCGGCGGCACCGAGCACCGTGCGGGCCACCTGGACGCGGTCCACGGTCCGGTCGACGATCCGGCCTTCGCCCTCCTGCACGAACAGCCGGGTGGCGACGCGGTGCGCGGAGCGCAGGACGGCGGCGACGAGCCAGAACGGCGAGACGAAGCGCAGACAGCCGCCGCGGCTCGCGACGGGTACCCGACGGGTGGGCCGAGGGCCGTAGGGGTACGGGTTCGGGTACGGCCCCGGATGCGGAGGGGGCGGGCCGTAGGGGCCGCCGCCCTGCGGGGGTCCGTAGGGGTTGCCCTGCGGGGGTCCGTACGGCCCGCCGCCCCAGCCCTGGCCTCCCGGGCCGTTGCCGCCAGGCTGTCCCGGACCGTTTCCCGGCCCCCATCCCCCCGTAGCCATACCGCTCTCCCCGTTCGACTTCGGCCCGTTGCTGTGTGTGTCCTGTGGTGCCACCGCGGAGTGTAGTGGCACGGCGGGTGACTCAGGCCGCGTCCGTCGACGGCCGCACCGCCTCGTTCGTCGCGCCCCGTACGTGCATACCCGTCAGCCCTCCGGCGAAGCACCCAGGCCGGTCAGGGCACCGACCGGATCGAGGTCGGGGGTGCCGCGGGGCCACCAGTCGTCGTGGCCGGGTTCCGACTCGTACGCGTACCACAACCCGTCGCGTCCCAGGCGGAGTTGGACGTGGCCGCGGGGGTGGGTGAGGTGGTTGCGCCACGGGCGGAAGGCCGGCAGGTCGGCGGCGAGCAGGAGCGGGCGGGCGCGGTCGAAGCGTCCGGCCGGCGGGTCCCAGGGCTCCTCCAGCACGGCGAGGCCTTCGATGCCGCCCTGCCGCCAGGCGGCGACCGCGCGGGCCAGTTCGCCGGGGGTGCGGTCCGCGGCGGAGGCGAGCGAGGCGTACAGCGAACGGGAGCCGGCGGTGAGTCCGGAGCCGGGCCGGGCCGCGGCCAGCCGGACCGCGTCCTGCCACAGCGTCAGCTCCGCCACCGGATCGCGGCCGGTGGTCAGCAGCGCGTGGGCGCGGGCAGCGGCGTCGGTCGCCAGCTGGTCCAGCGCGAACGGGTCGGGACCGCCTGGCGCCGCCGGGTAGACCGGAGGCTGCCCGGGGTGTGCGGGTACCGGCAACGGCGCGGGAAGGGGTGGGAGTTGGCCTCGCGTGAGCACGTCCGTGGCACGCACGCCCGGGAGCGGCGCGGGTGCCTGCTCCCGGGCGGCGCGGGCCGCCCGGGTGGCGTTCAACCGGGACAGGGCGTCGAGCAGCTCGCGCTCGCCGCGGCCGCGCAGCAGGAGCAGCACGAAGGGGTCGGCGTCGAGCAGACGGGCCGTCTGGTAGCAGAGCGCGGCGGCGTGTTTGCAGGGGTGGCCGCGGTCGGGGCAGCTGCAGTGGGGGTCGAGGTCGCGGGGTCCCGGCAGCAGCGGCACTCCGCAGTCGGCGAGGGACTGGGGCAGCTCCTTGTCGAGCAGGGCCGCGATGTCCGCAGGGCGCTCGGCGGCGGTGTCCAGGAACCGCGCCCAGTCGGCGTGCTCCAGCGTGCGCAGCCGCACCTGCACGCGGTACGGGCGCGGGCGGCTGCCCTGCACGTAGGCGAGCACGAGTCCGGGCGTCACGGTGATGGCGTCCACGTTGCCCTGCTCGGCGTAACTCCGGCCCCGCGCCAGTCGCTTGGCGTCCAGGGCGCCCTCCTCCAGCGCCGTGACCCAGGCGTTGCCCCACCAGGTCGCGGCGAACCGGGTGTCGCCCACGGAGTCAGCGGTCCGGGACGGGAACGCCGGGAACGTACGCCGCAGTTCGCCGTCGCGGCCGGGGGCGGCCATCGACGACGTGCGCGTGGGCGCGGGGTCGGGATCGGGGTCCGGCCGGTGGGGCTCGTGGGCGGGGGCAGGGGGGCGAGCGGGACCGGTTCCCTGCCCGCGGCGTGCCACGTCCTCGTGAGCGCCGTCCTCGTGTGTTTCGTCCGGTCCGGCCGCCTCGTCGGGCATACGGAAGGCGTCGGCCACCAACTCCCGTATGCCGCGCGCCTGGAGGCCGGGCGTACGGCGGCCGGGAACGCCCCGGGTCCTGTCGGCTGCCTGACGCCGCGGCGGGCGCACGGCCTCCTCCCGTGCGCGCAGCGACTCCGCCCGCGCGGCCCGCAGCGCCTCGCGCGCGACGTCACCGGGACGCGCCGCGGCCGGGTCGGCCGGCCCGGGGCGGTGCTCCTCCTCCCCCGGCTCCGGGGCCTTCTCGTCCGGCGTCTCGCTCGGCGGCACCGAAGCGCTCCTGCGGCGAAGCGCCGCACGGGCGGCGTCTCCGGGCCGCGGCTCCGGGGGTACGGGGGATGCGAGGGGTTCGGGCGGCTCGGCTTCATCGCGCGCGTCGGGTTCGTCGGGCGCGCCGGTTGCGGCGGGGGCGGCGGGAGCGCCGGGAGCCTTGGGCGTGTCGGGCGCATCAGTCAGGCCGCGTGCGTCGGACGCCTCGGACGCCCCGGGCACGGCAGTCGCCTCCCCGGCGTCGGAGGCCGGCTTCTGCTGGGCGGCGCCCTCCCGCTCCCGCGCCTCCCGCAGGGCCCGGCGGGCCTCGTCGGCCGGGCCCGGACTCATGCCGGTCTCCGCAGCGACACCAGGTCGGAGAGCTCACGGTCGGTCAGCTCCGTGAGGGCCGTCTCGCCGGAGCCGAGGATCGCGTCGGCCAACGCCCGCTTGGCCTCCAGCATTTCGGCGATACGGTCCTCGACCGTGCCCTCGGTGATGAGGCGGTGCACCTGGACCGGCTGGGTCTGGCCGATGCGGTAGGCGCGGTCGGTGGCCTGCTCCTCGACGGCCGGGTTCCACCAGCGGTCGAAGTGGACGACGTGCCCCGCGCGGGTGAGGTTCAGGCCGGTGCCGGCCGCTTTCAGGGAGAGCACCAGCACCGGTGTCGCGCCGCTCTGGAAGCGGTCCACCATGCGCTCGCGCTCCACCACCGGCGTGCCGCCGTGCAGCAGGTCCACCGGGACGGCGCGGGAGGCCAGATGGGCGGCGATCAGCCGGGCCATGCCGACGTACTGCGTGAAGACGAGCGCCGAGCCGTCCTCCGCGAGGAGCGTGTCCAGCAGCTCGTCGAGCAGCGCCAGTTTGCCGGAGCGGGCGAGCAGGCGGCCGTCGGCGGCGGCCTCCTCCTTCAGATACAGCGCCGGGTGGTCGCAGATCTGCTTCAGCGCGCCGAGCAGCTTCAGCACCAGGCCGCGGCGCGCGATGCCCTCCGAGGTCTCGATGGCGTACATCGACTCGCGCACCACCGCCTCGTACAGGGCCGCCTGTTCGCGGGTGAGGGGCACCGGGTGGTCCGTCTCGGTCTTGGGCGGCAGCTCGGGCACGATGCCGGGGTCGGACTTCTTGCGGCGCAGCAGGAAGGGCCGGACCAGACGGGCCAGCCGGTGCACGGCCTCCTCGTCCTCGCCGTTCTCCACCGCGCGTGCGTGGCGGGCGCGGAAGGACTTCAGCGGGCCAAGGAGGCCCGGGGTGGTCCAGTCGAGCAGGGCCCACAGCTCGGAGAGGTTGTTCTCCACAGGGGTGCCGGTGAGCGCCACGCGCGCCGGGGAGGGGATCGTGCGCAGGGCTTTCGCCGTCGCGGAGTACGGGTTCTTCACGTGCTGCGCCTCGTCCGCGACGACCATGCCCCAGTGCTGCTCGGCCAGTCGCGGCGCCGTGGTCCGCATCGTGCCGTACGTCGTCAGGACGAAGCCGCCGGTCAGATCGTCCAGCGTGCGGTCCGGGCCGTGGAAGCGGCGCACGGGGACGCCGGGTGCGAAGCGGCCGATCTCCCGCTGCCAGTTGCCGAGCAGCGAGGCGGGGCAGACCACCAGGGTCGGTTCGCGGCGGGCGCGCTTGAGGTGCAGCGCGATGACGGTGATGGTCTTGCCGAGGCCCATGTCGTCGGCGAGGCAGCCGCCGAGGCCCAGGGAGGTCATGAGGTCCAGCCAGGCCAGGCCCCGGAGTTGGTAGTCGCGCAGGGTCGCCCGCAGGCCGGCCGGGGGCTCGGCGGGAGCGACGCCCGCGGTGAGCCGGTCGCGGAGGCCGGCCAGGGCGCCGACCGGGACGGCCTCGACCGTCTCGCCGTCCACCTCCGCGCTGCCGCTGAGCGCGACCGAGAGCGCGTCCACCGGGTCGAGCAGGCCGAGTTCCCGCTTGCGGGCCTTGCGGACGAGGGCGGGGTCGACCAGCACCCAGCGGTCCCTCAGCCGCACGACCGGGCGGTGCGCCTCCGCGAGGGAGTCCATCTCGGCCTCGCTGAGCGGATCGCCGCCGATCGCCAACTGCCAGCGGAACTGCAGGAGTTCCTCGCTGTCGAAGAAGGCGGTGCCGTCCGTCGCGGAGCCCGGTGCGGGCCGGACCACGGCGGTCGCGCTCAGGTCCTGGGCGAGGTCGCGGGGCCAGTGCACGGCGACCCCGGCGGCCGCGAGCCGGGTCGCCGCGACACCGAGCAGATCGCCCAGCTCCTCGTCGTACAGCGGCAGGACGTCGGGCACGTCCTGCTCGGAGAGCCGGTCGAGCGGCGGCCAGATCCGCGCCGCTCGCCGCACGGCGAGGGCCGCGTCGACGCGCGCGCGGGGCCCGAACGCCGCGTCCGCCTCGCCTGCCCACAGGGCCGCCGCGTCGGCGACCAGGGTGGGGTCGGCGAGGCTGTGCACCTGGACGATCGCGGCGCCCGCGGTACGCACCCCCTCGCCCCGGTCGAACAACTCGTAGGCCGACAGGTCGAGCCGGAGCGAGATGCGCACGCCCGCGTCCATGCCGGCGGCGACCTCGGCGGCCCAGTCCTGGGCGTCGGGCAGCCGCTGCGGGCGGCGGTCCGCGAAGGGCCGGCCGGACGCGTGCGGTGCGGCGGGGGTGCGCGGGAGGGTGTCCGCGACCGCGTCCAGGAAGGCGCGCATCAGCGCCTCCGGCTCGGGCAGCCGCAGCGGGCCCGGTCCGGGCAGTGGGACGGCATGGCCCTCGTACGGAAGGGCCGCGGCGACGGCGCGGACATGCGCGATGTCGTCCGGGTCCAGGGGGCCGGCCCGCCAGGCGTCGTGGCCGGTGGCCGTCAGGCCGGGCAGCAGGCGGCCGCGCGCGGTGAGCCGCAGCGCGTGCAGGGCCGCCGCGCCCCAGCAGGCGGTGGCGGGGTGGGCGGCGGGGTCGCGCCGGGCGCGGACGAGGTGGGGCAGGGCCTCGCCGACCGTGAGCGACAGCGCCGGGGCGGTCCTGCGCCGCACGCCCGAGCCGTGCGGCCGCACCAGGGTGAGCTCGGTGTCCCCGGCGGGCAGCGGACCGCCGTCGGGGTCCCAGAAGGCGAACCGGCCGTCCCTCGGCAGGGGCGCGGGCAGGAAGACGGCCGCGAGCCGGACGGGCACGGACACCTCCGCGCTCCCCTCGCGCTCGGCCGGCGCAGTGGTGTCGCCCATACGACCTGTCACCTCCCGCCCGTGAATCGGATCAGACGTCTTCGACTCTACGGGCGGGGTCCGACAATCGGCTCCGGCGACGGCGCCGGGGCGGGGCCGCCTAGGGAACCGTGCGGGAGACGACGTAGATGAACGGGTTGTTCCTGTTCCCCATGCTCACCATGACGTCCTGGGTCGGCTTCGGTCCCTTCTGCTTGTGGACCAGGCCGTACCAGGGACCCGGGCTGGTGAAGTCCCAGCCGGTGATCTTCTGGTCGCGGGCGCCGATGGTGACGAGGCCCTTCCTCAGGTCGGACCGCGTGACGCCCAGGTCGTTCAGGAAGACGTCCAGGTTGGCCTTCGGGGTCTGGAACTGGACGTAGAGCCGGCTGGTCTTCCAGTTGTTGGTCTCGTAGGCCGCGACCTTGCCCGACGGGTGCGGCATCGGCACCTGGTAGAGGCGGCGCTGCACCTTCGACGGCCAGCCCTTGGTGAGGCCGGTCGCCGCGTACTTGGCCTCCTTGTCCTTGCCGCTGTTGCGGCTCTGGTTGGCGGAGATCGCCAGGTAGCCGGCCGGGATGCCGATGAGCAGCACGATGATGAGCAGGGTGAGCGCGCGGCGGCGGATCTTGTGGCGGCGGTCCTCGGGCGGCCGCTGCCCGTCCGAGGGTTCGGACTGGTGCGGCAGGGAGGCCGTCATGCGCTGTCCCGCTGGGACCGGCGGGCCTCCGTGTAGCGGGCGTAGCGCTCGTGCCGCTCGACGCGGCGCCGGTTGGCGCGGCGGAAGCGGCGGGCGACCAGCCGGGCCAGGTCGGCGGCGCCCACCATGCCGGCCTCGGGGCCGAGCTGGGCGCGGACGATACGGGCCTCGGGGCGGTAGCCGCGGCCGGTGAGCTGGCGCTTGAACGCGTCGCGCGCGGGGGCGATCAGCAGGTCGTCGGCCGCGGACACCCCGCCGCCGATGACGAAGCAGGACGGGTCGAGGGCGGCGGCGAGGTTGGCGATGCCGACGCCGAGCCACTGGCCGATGTCCTGGAGGAGCTCTATGCACATCGCGTCGCCCTCGCGGGCCAGCTCCGTGATCATCGGGCCGGTGATGTCGCCGATCTGCCCCTTGACGTGCTCGATGATCCCGTACGCCACCGGGGAGTCGGCGGCGGCCAGCTCCTTGGCCTCGCGGACCAGCGCGTTGCCGGAGCTGTACTGCTCCCAGCAGCCGCGGTTGCCGCACGGGCAGCGGTGGCCGCCGGGCACGACCTGCATATGGCCGAACTCACCCGCGACGCCGTACTTGCCCCGCTTGACCTGGCCGTCCTCCAGGATCGCGCCGCCGATGCCGGTACCCAGCGTGATCATGACCAGGTGGTCCTCGCCGCGGCCGGCGCCGAAGCGCCACTCGGCCCAGGCGGCGGAGTTGGCGTCGTTGTCCACCAGGACGGGCACGGCGAGGCGGCCCGCGAGGCGGTCGCGCAGCGGCTCGTTGCGCCAGGACAGGTGGGGGGCGAACAGGACGCGGTTGCGGTCGGCGTCGACCCAGCCGGCCGCGCCGATGCCCACCGCGTGCACGTCGTGCCGGTCGGACAGGTCCAGCACCAGCTCGACGATGGTGTCCTCGACGACCTTGGGGCTCTTGGACTTGTCCGGCGTCTCCGTGCGGACCTTCTCCAGGATGTTGCCGTCGGCGTCCACGACGCCGGCCATCACCTTGGTGCCGCCGATGTCGATGCCCACCGTCGGCACCCGGGGCGCGGTCAGGTGGGAGCGGCGCTCCCTCGTGCCGACCGTGCGCAGGGCCGGGGCGCGGCGGGAGCCTATGGGCGCGGTGAAGTTGCCGTAGGTGCTCATCAAGGCCCGATTCTGCCGCACGCGTACCGGCTGTGCCGAATCCGGCGGCGGGATCGGGGCCGCGGAAGGGGGTGCGGGTGCGGTGCCGGGTGCGGGTTGTCTTGGGTTGATCGCGCGGTTTCCCGCGCCCCTTGACCGTGTTGCATTGTCCGGACGTCATGACGAATCGCACACGGCTGCGACCGTCACGGCCTCACGAGCAGCTGGAACTCGAACGAATAGCGCGACGGGCGGTACGTGTGCGTGCCGTACTCGACCGCTCGGCCCGTGTCGTCGAAGGTGACGCGCTGCATGGTGAGCAGCGGGGCGCCCTCGGGCTCGGCGAGGCGCTCGGCCTCGGCGGCGGTCGCCGCGCGGGCGCCGATGGTCTGGCGAGCACTGTGCAGGGTGATCCCGACGGCGCGCATCATCCGGTACAGGCCGGTGGCCTCCAGCTGTTCGGTGTCCAGGTCGAGCAGGCCGGGCGGGATGAAGTTGCACAGGTGGGCCATCGGCTCGCCGTGTGCCAGGCGCAGCCGCTCGACGCGGTGCACGTCGCTGTCCTCGGCGACGTTGAGTGCGGCCGCGACCTCGGCGGTCGCCGGGACGACCGTGTTGACCAGCACCCGGGTCGCGGGGCGCTGCCCGGCCGCCTCCAGGTCGTCGTAGAGGCTGGAGAGCTCCAGGGGGCGCTTGACCTGGCTGTGCACGACCTGCGTGCCGACGCCGCGGCGGCGCACCAGCAGGCCCTTGTCGACGAGCGACTGGATGGCCTGGCGGACGGTGGGCCGGGACAGGCCGAGCCGGGCGGCCAGCTCGATCTCGTTGCCCAGCAGGCTGCCGGGCGTGAGCGCGCCGTGCTCGATCGCGGCCTCCAGCTGCTGGGAGAGCTGGAAGTACAGGGGCACCGGTGAGCTCCGGTCCACACTGAGGTCGAGCGACACGGTGGGGTCCACTTCTGGTTTCGGCACGGGGCGAGCGTAGCTCCAGGCGTTGTTGACGGGAAGTTGTGTAGTTCGATTGTCCTGACATATGCATTGACAGCGTACGCACGGAACCCTCACTTTGTTTCCATGCGCATCGGGGTCATCGGTACGGGGCGGATCGGCGCCATTCATGCGAACACCCTCAGCCGTCATCGCGACGTGGGGTCCCTGATCCTCACGGACGTCGATCCGGCGCGGGCCCAGGAGCTCGCCCGCAGGCTCGGGGAGACGGCGGCGCCCGGGGTGGACGAGATCTTCCGCTGGGGCGTGGACGCCGTGGTGATCACCACCGCCACCGCGGCCCATGCCGAACTGATCGGTCGGGCAGCACGGTCGGGGCTCCCGGTGTTCTGCGAGAAGCCCATCGCGCTCGATCTGCCGGGCACGCTGCACGCCATCGGCGAGGTCGAGGCGGCCGGGACCATCCTGCAGATGGGGTTCCAGCGCCGCTTCGACACGGGTTACCAGGGGGCCCGGGACGCGGTGCTCTCGGGCCGGCTCGGGCGGCTGCACACCGTACGGGCCCTCACGTCCGACCAGAGCGCTCCCCCGCCCGCGTGGCTGCCGCTCTCCGGCGGACTGTACCGGGACACGCTGATCCACGACTTCGACGTGCTGCGCTGGGTGACCGGGCGCGAGGTCGTCGACGTGTACGCCGCCGGGTCCGACGCGGGACCCGCGATGTTCCGGGAGGCGGGCGACGTGGACACCGGCGCCGCGCTCCTCACGCTCGACGACGGCACGCTCGCCACCGCCACGGCGACGCGGCTCAACGGCGCCGGCTACGACGTCCGCATGGAGCTGGCCGGGGAGCTCGACCAGATCGTGGTGGGCCTGGACGACCGCACGCCGATCGCCTCCACCGAACCGACCGGACCGCCCGCCGCGGACAAGCCGTGGACCGGCTTCCTGGAGCGCTTCGGGCCCGCCTACGAGGCCGAGCTGGGCGCCTTCGTCGAGGTCGTGATGGGGCTGCGGGCCAATCCGTGCGACGGGCGCGAGGCGCTGCAGGCGCTGCGGATCGCCGAAGCGTGCGAGGTCTCCCGACGGGAGCGCAGACCGGTGGCCCTCGCGGAGATCCCGGGGCGCGCCGAGACCGCGTTCAGGTGAGCAGGCGCACGGCGGGCGCGGTGGTGTCCGTGGCCATCACCGCGTCGCAGTGGGCGCAGCGCAGTGCACAGGGCCGGACCAGGTTGGTCTGGACGCTGTTCTTGCCGGGCTCCTTGGTCTTCGGGCAGTAGTAGCCGATGTGCAGGCGCACCCAGGGGTGGCTGGTGGGCGCCTGGCCGCGCCGGCCGTCGCGCGCGTCCTCGAAGGGCGACCACCAGAAGTCGACGAGGGCCCGCAGCGCCAGCCGGTCCTTGCCGGACGTCGTGTCGTACGCGGCGATCCGGCCCGCCGTGTAGTGGCGCTGGAAACCGCTGCGGCTGCCCGAGCACAGGGCCCGCTCCGCGCCGCGCTCGAAGACCGTGGTGCGGCCGGTCCGCTCGCAGATGAAGCAGTCCACGCTGAACTCCAGCTTGGAACGCCAGTGCAGATTGTGGAAGTTGTCGCCGCCCAGCTCTCCCGTCAGCTCGGCGGTGATCTCCGCGGTGCGCAGCACGTCTTCCCCCCTGAATGCCTGTGGATCAGGGTGTTCTACCAGCGCACCGGCAGACTGCGCACCCCTCGCATCAGCATGCCGGGCAGCCACTCGCCGGGCGGGCCGTCGAGGGCGAGGCCGGGGGCGCGCGCCAGCAGGGTGCGCAGCGCCGTACGGGCTTCGAGGCGGGCCAGGGGCGCGCCCAGGCAGTAGTGGACGCCGTGGCCGAAGGCGAGGTGGCCGCGGGTGTCGCGGCGCAGGTCGAAGCGGTCGGGGTCGGGGTAGCGCAGCGTGTCGCGGTCGGCGGCGGTGAGGCCGATCATCACCGCGTCGCCGCGCTCGATCGCCGTGCCGCCGATCTCCAGGGGCTCGGCGGCGAACCTGAACGTGGCGTTCTCCACCGGTCCTTCGTGGCGCAGCGTCTCCTCCACCGCCCGGTCGACCAGGCTCATGTCGGCCCGCAGGGCGGCGAGTTGGTCCGGGTGGCGGAGCAGGGAGAGGACGCCGCTGCTGATGAGGTTGACCGTCGTCTCGTGGCCCGCGACGAGCAGCACGAAGGCCATGCCGCGCAGTTCGCCCGCGGAGAGCCGGTCCCCGTCCTCGGCGGTGGTGCGGATCAGGTCGCTGAGCAGGTCGTCGCCCGGTCCGGCGCACCGCTTGTCCTCGATGAGCTCGGTGAGACAGGCGGCGAGGCGCACGAACGCGTCGTGCTCGCTGTCCGCGCCGGTCGGCGCGACCGCCTCGGTGGACATCGCGCGAAACGCCGTACGGTCCATCTCGGGCACGCCGAGCAGCTCGCAGATGACGGTGATGGGCAGCGGGTAGGCGAACGACTCCACGAGGTCGGCGCGGCCCAGCGGCAGCATGACGTCGAGCAGCTCGTCGGCGATCTCCTGGACGCGCGGCCGCAGTTGCTCCACGCAGCGCATGGTGAAGGCCCGTGAGACCAGGGCGCGCAGGCGCGTGTGCTGCGGCGGGTCGGTGCCCAGCAGGTACTTGCCGATCAGTTCCTCGTCCAGGAACACCATGCCGATCTTGTCGGCGTCCTTGGACAGCCGCGGGTCGGCGAGGGCGGCGCGCGCCTCCTCGTACCCGACGACGAGCCAGGTCTCGTGGTGCTGGTCGGGCACCGGCAGCCGCACCCGGTGCACCGGGCCGCGCTCGCGCAGCCGCGCGTACACGGGATGCGGGTCCGTGCGGAACCCGTCGCCGAACTCCCCCAGGTCGATCGCTTCGGCCATGCCTGCCCCGTCCCGCCCCGTCCCCCGCCGGGTTTCCTCCCGGTGCAGGGACAACGCGCGGCGGGTGCCGCTAGTGCCCGTCCGCCCCCGGTTCCTCCAGCAGGCCCGCGTCGTAGGCCAACAGGGCGATCTGCACACGGTTGTTGAGGTCGAGCTTGGCCAGGATGCGGGAGACGTGGGTCTTGACGGTGGCGACGCTCATGAAGAGCGTCGCGGCGATCTCGGCGTTGGCCAGGCCGCGGCCGACCGCGACGGCGACCTCGCGCTCACGGTCGTTGAGCGCGCCGATGCGCACGCGCGCGTGCGTGCGGCGGGTGTCGGCGGAGTTGCCCACCGCGTGCTCCACCAACTGCCGTGTGACGGTGGGCGACAGCACGGGATCGCCGTCCGCGACCCGGCGCACCGCGTCGACGATCTCGGCCGGCGGCGTGTCCTTGAGGACGAACCCGGCGGCGCCCGCGCGCAGGGCGCGCAACACCTGCTCGTCGGCGTGGAAGGTGGTGAGGACCACGACCTGGGGGGCGTCCTTGCGGCCCCGCAGCCGCTCGGTGGCGGTGAGGCCGTCCACCGACGGCATCCGGATGTCCATGAGGACCACGTCCGGGCGGGTGCGGTCGACCAGTGCCTCGACCTCGGTGCCGTCGGCGGCCTCCCCGACGATCTCGATGTCGTCGGCCCCGCCCATCATCAGGGACAGGCCCGCCCGCACCAGGGGGTCGTCGTCCACGAGGAGCACTCTGATCGCAGTCATGGGCCTTACGTAATCACGGCCGGCGGGTCCGCCGTGCGCGGGTCGCGGCATCACCACGGCAGCCAGGCGCGCACCCGGAACCCCCCGTCGGCGTCCGGCCCGTGGTCCAGCCGGCCGCCGGCGAGCGTGGCCCGTTCGGTGAGCCCGATCAGGCCCTGCCCGGAGCCGGGGACGGCGGGCACGTCACCCTCCGGGGCGGGGTTGCGGACGTCCACCACGAGGCCGTCGCCCGGGCTGCCGGTGACGGAGACGGTGACCTCCGTGCCGGGGGCGTGCTTGCGGGCGTTGGTCAGGGCCTCCTGGGCGATGCGGTACGCGGTGCGGCCGACGGAGGAGGGGACGTCGGCGGGGTCGCTGACGCGGCTCGCGAGGGTCACCTTCATGCCGGCCTCGCGGCACTCGGCGACCAGCGCGTCCAGCGCGGCGAGCGTCGGCTGCGGGCGGCCCGCGTCGTCGGGCTCGCCCGCGCGCAGGACGCCGATGATCTCCCGCAGGTCCTGCAATGCCTCGTGGGCGCTCTCGCGGATGACGCCGGCCGCCCGCGCGATCTCCTCCCGGGGCGCGTCGGGCCGGAACTCCAGGGCGCCCGCGTGCACGCTGAGCAGGGTCAGGCGGTGCGCGAGGACGTCGTGCATCTCGCGGGCGATGGCCTCGCGGGCCAGCCGCTGCGCCTGCTCGGCGCGCAGTTGCGCCTCCGTCTCGGCCCGCCGGGCGCGCTCGCGCAGGCTCATCATGAGCTGCCGCTTGGAGCGCACGAACATGCCCCAGCCGATGACGGTGAGGGTGGCCAGCTCCGTGAAGGCGACGGCTCCCGCGTACGGCAGGTCGGGGTCCGGGCGCAGCCAGAACTGCAGCGGGATCTGCACGATCGCGATGCCGCCGATCCAGGCGACGTAGCGGAAGGGCCGGTGCACGGCGAGGGTGAACAGGACGACGGCGCCGGCGCCGCCCGCGGTGTTCGACACCAGGCCGACGGGGATCATCGCGATGGCGAGCCCGAGCGGCCAGCGGCGGCGCAGCCACACCGCGGCGCAGGCCAGCGCGCCGAGCAGCTGGTCGACGACGGCGAGGGCGTGCGGGGTGTGGGGGTCGTTGCTCAGGGTGTCGGCGGCCGCGAGGCCGAGCGCGACGGCGAGCAGGAAGCAGGTGAAGTCGACGACCCAGTCGCGCGCGGTGCGCCGGGGCCGCCGTCCGGTCCGCTCCGCGTCGGGGTCGAGCTCGTGCAGCAGGGCCGAGGGGAACAGCCATCTGCGCCCTATGACCGCCGCCGCGGCCGGCGTCGCCTTGTCCTTGCTCACGGTCGACAAATCTACGCAGGAATGCCCGCCGTCACCGCTCCGCGCGGGGCATCGCCGACCAAAGTCGCACCGCCGGAGACTTTCGGCGCGGGTCCCCTGCGGGGCAGGGGACTTACGGCGGGCACGACTCGCCCCGCGGCCGATGTCCGTGGGGGGACCGCGGGGCGAGGCTCGTGGCCATGAAGCAGCTGCTGGAGGTACTCGGTTTCGTCGCCCTGGTGCAGGGCGTGCTGGGCCTGGTGCACGAGTTCACCGACTGGCATGTCGGCCTCGTGCAGCGGCTCGGCTTCCTCGACGGCTACGGGGTCTACGCGAGCGTCACGCTGGTGGTGCTGGCGTTCGCGCTGTTCGCCGCCGCGGAGAGCCGGAAGTCCGGCTGACTGCGGACCGGACTTCCGGCTGATGGCGCCGTTCCTGGTGCCGAGCGGGGGAAGTCGCTCAGCAGTCGAAGTCGATCAGGTCGAACGTGGCGTAGTGGTCGGACGTGTAGTAGTCCTCCTGGGCCTGCTCACCGGTGACGATCCGGCGGGCGCCGCGGGTGGAGGAGCCCGGCGTCTTGACCGTGTACTCGTGGTAGTAGCCGGACGACTGGCTGGGCAGCACGCCCTCCCGGTTCGAGAAGACGGTGCCGTCCTGCTCGTACGGGTAGGGGCCGCCCTGCGCGATCAGGTCCAGGGTGTCGTGCGCCTGTGAGGGGAGGGCGCCGTAGCAGATGCTGCCGACCGAGGCGGCGGAGGCCACGGAGGCGTCCGCCGTGCCCGCGGAGACGGTGCCGCCCACGAGGAGGGCGGACAGGAGCGCTGCCGCGGCGCCGATACGAGTGGTGCGTGGGGGGATACTCATGGGTTCATGATGACGCGCGTAGACAGTGGCATGTCAATGACAAGCCCGGAGATTTTCCTTTGACGTCCGATGAGTTTTCCGCGCGTTAACCTGCCCACGGCCGCCTCACAGGACGTCGCCGGATCACGCGTACGAGCCGTATTCCGGGCGTCCCGCCTGCTCGTACGTCTGGATGGACACGCCCGTGGAGGTGATGCTCCCGCCCGCGCGCCGGAACCGGGTCGGCAGGGCGCCCTCCGCGAAGAAGCGCAGGCCCGTGCCGAGCACCACCGGGAACGTCAGCAGATGAAGCGTGTCGACGAGGCCGAGCGCCAGCAGGGACTGGACGAGGGCGCCGCTGCCGTGCACCTGGAGCTCGCCGTCGATGCGCTCCTTGAGGGCGGTGACCTCCTTGGCGAGGTCGCCGCCGAGCACGGTGGTGCCCGCCCATCCGGGGTCGGTGAGGGTGGACGAGGCGACGTACTTCGGCAGGCCGTTCAGTTTGGCGGCGACCGGGTCGCCCGGGTCGGTCATGTTCGGCCAGTACGAGGCGAAGATGTCGTACGTACGGCGGCCGAGGAGGAACGCGCCCGGGCGGCCGAAGACCTCGGTGACGAACCGTCCGAAGTCGTCGTCGCCGAACGGGAAACTCCAGCCGCCGTGCTCGAAGCCGCCGCGGGTGTCCTCCTGGGGACCACCGGGTGCCTGGTAGACGCCGTCGAGGGTGACGAAGATCGTGGAGACGAGCTTGCCCATGGCGGGTGTGCCTTCCTGAAGCGATGTCTGCTGCCATCACCTCAGACCCCGACGGGGCCCGCAACTCATCGGCGGGCCGTGCGGCCGCTCATCCCGAGTGGGTGGAGAACAGCCCGCCCGTCGGGCCCTGCTTGTCGCCGCCCTGCGCCTTGCGCAGGGCGTTGGCGAGGCTCTCGATGGTGAGGGACTGCAGGATCACCCGGCCGTTGCCCTCCAGGGTGGCGAGCGAGAGGCCCTCGCCGCCGAAGACGGCGTTCATGAGGCCCTGGCGGTTGAGGCCGCCGACGCGCTGGACGCCGTACTGGATGCCCTCCTCGAAGGCGACGACGCAGCCCGTGTCGACCTCGATGCGGCCGCCGAAGTCGGCCGGGTTCAGGTCGATGAAGTTGCCCGCGCCCGCGATGATCACCGTGCCGCGGCCGGTGAACTTCTCCAGGACGAAGCCCTCGCCGCCGCTCATGCCGGTGCGGCCGCCCTGGAAGGCGATGCCGAAGTCGACGGTGGACTCGGCCGCGACGAAGGCGTCCTTCTCGGCGAACCACGCGCGTGTGCCGTCGAGTTCGAGGGCGCGCATCTCACCGGGGAGCACGCCCGCGAAGCCGACGGTCCCCTCGCCGCCCTGGGCGCTGAAGTACTGGAACGCCAGCGACTCGCCCGCGAGCATGCGCTGGCCGGCCTGCATGGCCGTGCCCATGGCCTGGCGGAGCATGCCGCCCATGCCGCCTCCGCCGCCCTGCGGGGACCCGCCGTTCGACGGGCCCGACAGACGGGTCTCCATGGTCACGTTCGTCGTCTTGAAGAGGAACTTCCCCGCCTCGCAGTACACGCTCTGGCCGGGGTTCAGGTTGACGACCGCCATCTGCATGGCGTTGCCGACGATCTCTTGCTGAAGGGTCACGAGGGGAGAACGCGAAAGGTGGAGCAAAGAGTTCCGGCCCGAACCTGTGCGTTCCGGCCACCCGGTGTGTTCCGGCCACCCGACGTCGGTGTCCGTCCGCCGCCGGCGTTCGCGGGCGGCGGCGGCTGGGATGGAGCCATGACGACGACGTACGGAACACTCGACGGCAAGGTCGCCCTGGTCACCGGCGGCAGCCGCGGCATCGGGGCGGCGACGGCGGTGCGGCTCGCCCGGGAGGGCGCGGACGTGGCCCTGACCTATGTGAACGGCAAGGAGGCGGCGCAGGACGTCGTACGGCGGATCGAGGCGCTGGGGCGCCGGGCGGTGGCCCTGCGCGCGGACGCCGCGGACGCGGACGAGGCGGCGGGCGCGGTCGGGCGTGCCGTGGAGTCGCTGGGCGGGCTCGACGTGCTGGTGAACAACGCGGGCGTGGGTGTGCTCGGCCCGCTGGAGGGGCTCTCGCTCGCCGACGTCGACCGGGTGCTGGCGGTGAACGTCCGCGGCGTGTTCCTGACGTCCCAGGCGGCGGCAGCGCGGATGCCGGCCGGCGGGCGGATCGTGACCGTCGGCACCTGCATGACGCAGCGGGTGCCGGGGCCGGGCGGGACGCTGTACGCGACGAGCAAGGCGGCGCTGGTCGGCCTGACGAAGGCGCTCGCGCGCGAGCTCGGGGCCCGCGGGATCACCGCGAACATCGTGCACCCCGGGCCGACGGACACCGACATGAATCCCGCGGACGGGCCGTACGCTCCGGACCAGGCGGCGATGACGGCGCTGGGGCGGTTCGGGACGGCCGAGGAGGTGGCGGACACGGTCGCGTACCTGGCGAGCGCGGACTACGTCACCGGGGCGGAGTTCGCGGTGGACGGCGGCCACGCGGCCTGAGCCTCCGTCGGGCCGGCCGGTGGGTGCGGGTGCGTCGCGCCCCGCGTCCCTGGGGGCTCCGCCCCCAGACCCCCCTCGGCCTGAACGGCCTCGTCCTCGATCGCCGGACGGGCTGAAGGATCGGGGCCCGTCCGGCGATCGAGGAGTTCGGGTCAGCCGCCCAGTTCCTGGTGCCTGGCCGCGAGGCCCGTCGCGCCGGGCTCCGTCAGGGAGCCGTACAGGCGCAGACGGGAGATGCCGCCGTCGGGGTAGATGTCCACGCGCGCGTGCGTGCCGACGGCCGGGGCCGTCAGGACGAAGCGGTGGTTGGTGTCGGGCTGGAGGCGGGTGCGCGGCAGGACCTCGCGCCACTCGCCGCTCTCGCCGTCCTTCACCGAGACCGACGCCCAGCCCGCGCTGTTGCCCTTCAGATACGCCGTGTCGATCTCGACGGCGCGGATCTCGGCCTGGGCCGCGAGGCCGTAGCGGATCCAGTCGTTGCCCTGGTCGCGCCGGCGGCGGGTCTCCCAGCCGTCGTCCATCTTGCGGGAGCGGCCCGGCTGGATGGTGTTGGTGGCCGGGGAGTAGAAGAGGTTGGAGGCGTCCTCGACCCGGCCGCCGTTCTCCAGGGCGACCACGTCGAACGTGCCGAGGGTACGCAGCCACCGCGGGTCCGGTACGACCTCGCCGTACACGCGCAGGCGCGCGATGCCGCCGTCGGGATGCTGGTTGACGCGCAGGTGCGTGAAGCGCTGCTCGGCCGAGACGGCGAAGCCGTTGGCCGCGTGGCCGCCGACCGGGGTACGCGGCACCAGCGTCGTCCACTTCACGTCGTCCCCGAGGAGCTCCTCGGGCGAGGGCGAGCCGGGCACGGAGGTGGCCTCGACCGACACCGCCTGCGGGTAGTTGCCGCGGAAGTGGGCCGTGTCGACGACGATCCCGCGGATCACACCGGGCGCGCCGAGGCGGACCAGCGCCCAGTCGTGGTCGTCGGCGGTCGGCCAGGGGTGGCCGGCGGAGGCACCGCGGCGGCGGCGCGTCTCCCACCCGTCCATGACCTTGCCCTTGTGCCCGAAGTGCTCGGGGTCGAACACGGCCGGCTCGGGCACCAGCAGGTTCTCCCGCTGGGCGAAGAACTCGTCGTTGGCGGCGATGACACCGGCGCCGAGCTGCCGGTCGGCGAGGTTGGCGTACTGGGTGAAGGGGAAGTCGGCGGTGCGGTAGTCCGCGTACGGGTCGCCGCCTCCATAAGGGTTCGCGTCACCGGTGAAACTCGGTATCGCCGTCACGTCGTTCCTTTCTTTCTCGTCGTACTCGCCGCTGCGGTGCGGGTGGATCAGGGGGTGCGGGTGAGCAGCCGGCCCTTCGGCCCGGTGAACTCGCCGCCGGCGACGATGCGTTCGCCGTGCAGCCAGGTGGACTTCACGACGCCGTGCAGCGTCTTGCCCGCGTACGCCGTCACGCGGTTGCGGTGCTGGAGGGCCGCCGGGTCGACGGTGAAGGTCTCCTCGGGCGCGAGGACCGCGAAGTCGGCGTCGCGGCCCGCCTCGATGGCGCCCTTGCGGGTGTCCAGGCCCACCAGTTCGGCCGTGCGCGACGACATCCAGCGGACCACGTCCTCCAGGCCGTGACCGCGCTTGCGGGCCTCGGTCCACACGGCCGCGAGGCTCAACTGGAGGCCGGAGATGCCGCCCCAGGCGGTCGCGAAGTCGGGCGTCTTGAGGTCGGCCGTGGAGGGCGAGTGGTCGGTGACCACGCAGTCGACGGTGCCGTCGGCCAGCGCCTGCCACAGCAGGTCCTGGTTGGCGGCCTCGCGGATGGGCGGGCAGCACTTGAACTCGCTCGCGCCGTCCGGGACTTCCTCGGCGGTGAGGGTGAGGTAGTGCGGGCAGGTCTCGACGGTGATGCGCACGCCCTCCGCCCGCGCCCGGGCGATCAGCGGGAGCGCGTCGGACGACGACAGGTGCAGCACGTGCACGCGCGCGTCGAACCGCTTGGCCTGCGCGATCAGCTGGGCGATCGCCGTGTCCTCGGCGTCGCGCGGGCGGCTGGCGAGGAAGTCGGCGTACTTGGGGCCGCCGTGCTGCGGGGCGGCGTCCAGGTGGTGCGGATCCTCGGCGTGCACGATCAGCAGGCCGCCGAAGGAGGCGATCTCCGCCAGGGACTGCGCGAGCCGGTCCTGGTCGAGGTGCGGGAACTCGTCCACGCCCGACGGGGACAGGAACGCCTTGAAGCCGAAGACCCCGGCCTCGTGCAGCGGGCGCAGGTCCTTGACGTTGTCCGGCAGGGCGCCGCCCCAGAAGCCGACGTCGATGTGCGCCTTGTCGGCGGCGACCTTCTGCTTCGTGTGGAGGTGGTCGACCGTCGTCGTCGGCGGCAGGGAGTTGAGCGGCATGTCCACGAGGGTGGTGATGCCGCCGGCCGCCGCCGCGCGCGTGGCGGTCCAGAAGCCCTCCCACTCGGTGCGGCCGGGGTCGTTGACGTGCACGTGCGTGTCGACCAGGCCGGGCAGCAGGACGTCGTCGCCGAGGTCCTCCAGGCGGGCGCCGGACGGTACGGCGGCGTCATGGGGAAGGACGGCCGCGATCTTCCCGCCGGCGACCGCCACGGAGGCGGCGCGCGTCCCCTCGGGCGTGATGACGCGCGTCGAGCGCAGCACCAGTTCTACGTCGGACACCCGAACCCCTCTCAGCCGCCGTGAGGTACTTCCACGGAACGGATTTCAACGTTCTGTTGAAGGAGTCTTCACTCCCGGTTCCGAGCCGTCAAGGGCACACTTCTTCAGAGTGCGCCTTCCCCGCCGACTCTGGACGTTTCCACAAGGCGGAATTAGAATTCCGGCAAGCAGAACGTAGCTACGCACAACCGGGGAGTCAACCGACTGCCGGGTAGGCTTCAGCGACTCCCGCCAGTCCCGAAAGGAACGCGCCGTGCCGACGTCCAGCGCCAGCACCACCGACTCCGCCAGGTCCAACGGCGGCGGGGTCCAGTCACTCGAGCGCGCCTTCGACCTGCTCGAGCGGATGGCCGACGCGGGCGGCGAGGTGGGCCTGAGCGAGCTGTCCGCGAGCAGCGGGCTTCCGCTGCCGACCATCCACCGCCTGATGCGCACCCTCGTGGCCTGCGGCTACGTCCGCCAGCAGCCCAACCGCCGGTACGCCCTCGGCCCGCGCCTGATCCGCCTCGGCGAGTCCGCGTCCCGCCTGCTCGGCACCTGGGCCCGCCCCTATCTGGCCCGCCTGGTCGAGGAGACCGGCGAGACGGCGAACATGGCGCTGCTCGACGGGGACGAGATCGTCTACGTCGCCCAGGTGCCGTCCAAGCACTCGATGCGCATGTTCACCGAGGTCGGCCGGCGGGTCCTGCCGCACTCCACGGGCGTCGGCAAGGCCCTGCTCGCGAACACCCCGGACGACGAGGTGCGCGCCCTGCTCCGGCGCACCGGCATGCCCGCCGCGACGGAGAAGACGATCACCACCCCGGAGGGCTTCCTGGCCGCCCTGGAGGACGTGCGCCGGGCCGGTTACGCGGTCGACGACAACGAGCAGGAGATCGGCGTCCGGTGCCTCGCGGTCTCCGTGCCCAACTCCCCCACAGCCGCCGCCATTTCGATCTCGGGCCCGGCGGGCCGGGTCACCGAGGCGGCGACGGACACGATCGTCCCCGTGCTCCAGCAGGTGGCGTCGGAGCTCTCGGAGGCCCTGGCCAGCTCGGGGCCGGCCGCCTGACGCCCATTCCGCACGGGTTCCGGGACAGTCCCTGGCGCCCCGGCCGAGCAAATGTTCCCGTAGAGCAAATTCCGTCAGCCGCGCGGCGGGTCCCCGAACAGGTCCACCGCGTCGCGCACGTCCGACAGCCCCGGGGCCAGCGCGCTGACGGAGCCGATCGCGCCGGCGATCAGCAGCAGCGAGCGGCGCAGGCGGCGGATCTCCGGGGTGCCCCCCGCCGTCATCGCGGCGAGGGCGGCGAGCTCGTCCTCCGCGATGCCGCGGTCGGGGAACTCGGCCGGGTGGGCGGCGAGTTCGCGACGCAGCCGGGACACGGCGGTCCGCAGTCCGGCCACCCTCGGGTCCTCGTCGCTGCCGATCACTGACCTCTGCCTCAAGCTCCGCAACCCAGCACTCCCCCTCGCACGCCCTTGTGCGCAGTCACGCGTGATCCCGCCGAACACCCCGGGACACTGGTCGGGTGCCAGGGGCCGCGGGTCAGTAAACGCCACCCGATGCGGCCTCCGCCACAGTGCGGACGGAAATTCAGCCCTCGGAAACCGGGCACTCGCCCCGGCGTCAGGTATGCAGAACACATGACGGAGAACGAAGACCGGATCGCCGGGCTGCTGCTCGCGGCGGGTGGCGGTCGGCGGCTCGGCGGACGGCCCAAGGCGCTGCTGGAACACCGCGGGCGGCTGCTCGTCGAACACGCGGTCGGTGTGCTGCGCGCGGCCGGCTGCTCCCGCGTCCATGTGGTGCTGGGGGCGCGGGCCGACGCCGTACGGGAGCGGGCCGACCTGGAGGGGTGCGTACTCGTGGAGAACCCGGAGTGGGAGCAGGGCATGGGGTCCTCGCTGCGGGCCGGGCTGGACTCGCTCGCGGCGACGGGGGCGCGGGCCGCCGTCGTCTCGCTCGTCGACCAGCCGGGGATCGGGCCCGAGGCGTTCGGCCGGGTGCTGGCCGCCTGCCGGGACGAGACCTCACTGGTGTCGGCGGCCTACGACGGCGTGCGCGGGCACCCCGTCCTGTTCGGCCGCGCCCACTGGGCGGGCATCGCCGAGACCGCGACGGGGGACCGCGGGGCCCGGGCCTACCTCAAGGAGCACGCCGCGGCGATCACGCTCGTCGAGTGCGGGGACGTGGCGCGGCCGTACGACATCGACACGGCGGCCGATCTGGTCCACCTTGAGTGAACGGGATGGCACTGAGCGCCACCTTCCCTCGATCCAGAGAATCTCGACATCAACAAACCATTGAAGTTCCACGATGAGGAAACTAGTATCCACTGTTCAGAAGCGCCCTACCGCTCCAGGGGCGTGCCTCGCCGTACCCGGTTCGACTGGCACCCGGTGCCACCGCTGAAGGAAGTGACAGCTCATGTCCGCACCAGCGCCGTCCCCGCTGGCCATCGTCGACGCCGAACCCCTGCCCCGGCAGGAGGAGGTCCTCACCGACGCGGCCCTCGCCTTCGTGGCCGAGCTGCACCGGCGGTTCACGCCGCGCCGTGACGAACTCCTCGCCCGCCGGGCGGAGCGCCGCGCCGAGATCGCCCGCACCTCCACGCTCGACTTCCTTCCGGAGACCGCCGCGATCCGCGCGGACGACTCCTGGAGGGTGGCTCCCTCCCCCGCGGCGCTGAACGACCGCCGGGTCGAGATCACCGGTCCCACCGACCGCAAGATGACCATCAACGCCCTCAACTCCGGTGCCAGGGTGTGGCTCGCGGACTTCGAGGACGCCTCCGCGCCGACCTGGGAGAACGTCGTCACCGGTCAGGCCAACCTGATCGACGCCTACACCCGCACCATCGACTTCACCGACCCCGCCTCCGGCAAGTCCTACGCGCTGCGCCCGGCCGAGGAGCTGGCGACGGTCGTGATGCGCCCCCGCGGCTGGCACCTGAACGAGCGTCACCTCGTCGACGCCGACGGCACCCAGGTTCCCGGTGCCTTCGTCGACTTCGGCCTCTACTTCTTCCACAACGCGAAGCGCCTGCTGGACCTCGGCAAGGGCCCGTACTTCTACCTGCCGAAGACGGAGTCGCACCTCGAGGCCCGCCTGTGGAACGAGGTCTTCGTCTTCGCGCAGGACTACGTCGGCGTCCCGCAGGGCACCATCCGTGCCACCGTCCTGATCGAGACGATCACGGCCGCGTACGAGATGGACGAGATCCTCTACGAACTCCGCGACCACGCCTCGGGGTTGAACGCCGGACGCTGGGACTACCTGTTCTCCATCGTGAAGAACTTCCGGGACGGCGGCGCCAAGTTCGTCCTCCCGGACCGCAACGCGGTCACGATGACCGCCCCGTTCATGCGGGCGTACACCGAACTCCTCGTCCGCACCTGCCACAAGCGCGGCGCGCACGCGATCGGCGGCATGGCCGCCTTCATCCCCTCGCGCCGGGACGCCGAGGTCAACAAGGTCGCCTTCGAGAAGGTCCGCGCCGACAAGGACCGTGAGGCGAACGACGGGTTCGACGGCTCCTGGGTCGCCCACCCCGACCTGGTGCCGATCGCCATGGAGTCCTTCGACAAGGTCCTGGGCGACCGGCCCAACCAGAAGGACCGGCTGCGCGAGGACGTCCACGTCGAGGCCGCCGACCTGATCGCCGTCGACTCGCTCGACGCGAAGCCGACCTACGCCGGTCTGGTCAACGCCGTTCAGGTGGGCACCCGTTACATCGAGGCCTGGCTGCGCGGCCTCGGCGCGGTCGCCATCTTCAACCTCATGGAGGACGCGGCCACCGCGGAGATCTCCCGCTCGCAGATCTGGCAGTGGATCAACGCGGGCGTCGAGTTCGAGAACGGCGAGAAGGCCACGCCGGAGCTGGCCCGCAAGGTCGCCGCCGAGGAACTGGACAACATCCGGGCGGAGATCGGCGAGGAGGCGTTCGCCGCCGGGCACTGGCAGCAGGCGCACGACCTGCTGCTGACGGTCGCCCTCGACGACGACTACGCGGACTTCCTGACGCTGCCGGCGTACCAGCAGCTCGAAGGCTGAGCCCTCCGAGGAGTCGGTAGGGACGTCCCTCGCCGGGCGTCCCTCATCCGAGGTGGGCCGACCAGTCCTGTTCCGCCGCCGGCTTGCCGTGCAGGTCGGGGACCCGCTTCAGCCAGGCCGGGCGGCCCTGCTGCGTCCTGGCCGCGCGAGCGGCCTCCTCGGCGGCGAGCTGGTCGCGGCCCGGGAAGTCGGTGGGCAGCCACTGGTCCGAGGCCCGCACCCGCGCCAGCAGATAGCCGACGTAGGCCTCGCGCATCTCGTCGGGCGTGCCGAAGTCGGTGAGCCAGGCGTCCGGGACCATGGCGAGGATCTCCCTCAGCAGCTCCTCGGTCACGCACGGCGCGAGTTCGGCGTCGGCCGCGCGGGTGTCCGGGCCGTACGCGCCGAGGGCGTGGTGGCGGAAGTCGTACGCCTTCTGCGGCGCCGAGGTGTCCCAGCGGTGGTGGAAGACGAGTGCGGCGCCGTGGTCGATCAGCCACAGGTGCGGGGGCACCGTGCCGAGCGTCGGCCACACCATCAGGTTGGAGCTGTGGACCGTGCGGTCGACGTTCACCGTCAGGGCGTCGAGCCACACGATCCGGCCCGCCTCCACGGGGTCGACCGGGAAGACCCCAGCGATCTCCGGCGTGAAGTCCTCGGCGCCCGGCAGGAAGTCCATGCCGAGGTTGATCCCGGCGCTGGCCGCGTGCAGGTCGCGCACCTCCTGGTGCGGCTCGTCGTCGGCGACCGCCGGGTCGAAGTGGACGAGCACCAGCTCGGGGAAGCGCAGTGCGAGGGCCCGGGCCAGTTCGCCCACGATCACCTCGGCTACCAGCGCCTTGCGGCCCTGTGCGGAGCCGGTGAACTTCACGACGTACGTGCCGAGGTCGTCGGCCTCGAAGACTCCGGGCACGGAGCCGCCCGACCGCAGGGGGGTCACGTATCGAACGGCAGTCACGTCGCGCAGCACATCCGCCAGGGTATGTCAGTGCTCCGGCAGCGGCCGGGCCAGCGGGTTGGGCAGCGGCAGATAGCGGGCGGCGGCGCCGTCCGCGCCGGTCCAGCGCAGCAGCAGGTTCGTCTTGCCGGGCAGGGTCGGCGCGGTGAGCAGGCCGGCGATCTCGGGCAGGTCGTGGCGGGCGAACGCGCGGCGGGCCGCGGGCCAGGGGTCGAGGCCGGGATGGTGTTCGGCCAGGACGGCGGCGACCTCGGTCAGGTGGTTGACGACCAGGGTGTACACGAGCCGCTCCCAGCCGGCCGCCCGGCCCACGTCCGCCAGCAGCTTCACGCCCTCGGCGTCCCGGAACAGCGCCTGCACGGGCAGCCCGTCGGCGTCGACGGCGACCAGCGTGTTCTGCAGATGCGCCTCCAGGACGACGCCGTGCCCGGCGAAGGCGGCCAGCGCCGGCGGCACGACCGCCCTCAGATACGCCTCCCACCAGGCGCCGGGGTCGGGTGCGCTCTGCAGCGGGCTGCCCGCGAAGCCCTCCACCAGGCCGGCGGCGAGCAACGGGATCGCACCGGGCAGCAGATGGCCGGCCAGTCCGTCGCGGACGAGGACGGCGAGCTCCTCGAAGGCGAAGGCGGCGGTGCGGTAGCCGCGATCGCTCAGCCAGGCGGCGGACCCGCCCGCGAACGCCCGGGCGGCCGCCGTGTCGGTCCGGCCGAGCTTCTCCAGGTCGTGCCGCCACAGCCGGCGGATGTCGTTGGTGATGCGCACGTCGAGGCTGAACTTCAGGAACAGGTCGCGATCAGGCGCGTACAGCGTGCGGATCGCGGCCGTCGGCCAGGCGTCGGAGGCGGTCGTGCCCAGCCGCAGCAGCCGCCCGTCCGCGAAGGCCTCCGCCAGGTCCCGGCCGACGAGGTCGAGCTGCCACGGGTGGGCGGGCAGCAGCCGGTAACCCGGCGGGGCCTGTCCCAGCGCGTCCAGCGCCGAGGTGTCGCCCTCCTCCACCACGAGGTCCTCGCGCACGCCCAGCAGCACCAGCGGGAAGCGGGCGTACGCCTCGGGCGCATAGGGCAGCCAGCCGGCCACCGGGCCGCCGCCGCGCGCCTTGGGGGCCGGATGGTGGGGGTGGCCGGTGACGAGGGACTGCTCGGAGCGCAGATACGGGTCCGCGGGCGCCTCGGCACGCGCGCGTGCGGCGAGCAGCGCGGCCACCGCCTCCCGGCTGTCGATCATCTCGGCGGGCAGGTCGTGGCTGGACAGGCCGGTGTGGCGGCGCAGTTCCTCGGCGGTCAGCTTGACCAGCTCGGTGTGGCCGAGGGGGTGCCAGCGGCCCGCCGTGAACACCTCGGGGAAGGCGGGCCGCCGGGTACCGCGGACGCGCAGCAGACGGGCCACGCCGGGCAGCCGGTACGTGTACAGGCCGCCGGCCTCGGCGACGGGCTCCGCCAGCTCGCGCAGCAGGCAGTTGAGCAGCGGTGCGGCCGCGTAGGCGTCGGCGCGGGCGGCTAGGCCGTCACCGTCCGGAGGGGGGATGAGATCCACGCGATCCACTCGTTCCGTGCAGTCCGTGAGGGCGGAGACGATCAGTATGGATGCCGTCGCACCCTGTCCGTGACGCCCTACTCGTACCCAAGGAGCCCGCCCGTGCACCGTCCCCATCCCGCGGAGGCCGAGGTCGCCGACGAGCTGGCCGAGGTCCGGCCGGACCTGCTGTCACGGTACGCGGCCGAGCTGCCGGGTGCCCGGGCGGCCGTGCTGACCCGGCTGTGGCGCGCCCTCGCGCACGAGCCGCTGCCGTGGGTCGCGGGCCGCGAGCGGGACCGCGAGGGGCTCACCCTGCGTCTCACGGACGGCCGCCGGCTGCACGGGCCGCCCGCGGACCCGTACGCGACCGCCGCGTACGTCACCGCCGTGCACCTGGACGATCTGGCCCACGACCATCCGGCGCGGCTGATGACCGGACTCGGTGTGCCGCACGGTGACGGGTTCGCGGCCGAACTCGGGCACAGCGTGGCGTCGTTGGCGCTCTCCCGGGCCGGACAGCCGGACGGCCCCGAGGACTGGCCCACCCTCGACTGGGAGTGGGAGCAGCGGGTGGTCGACGGGCATCCCTTCCACCCCAACTGCCGCTCCAGGCCCGGTTTCTCGGTCGGAGAGCAGCTGGCGTACGGGCCCGAGCACCGGCCGGTGGTGGAACTGGGGACGGTGCCGGTGCGCGCGGAGGACTGCCTGGTGACCGGTGCCTGGCCGGACGCGCTGCGGGACGGGGGGCGGCTGCTGCTGCCGGTGCATCCGTGGCAGGCGAAGCATGTGCTCAAGGGGCACGGCGGGGACGGCGCGGCCCGCGACCTGGTGTTCCCCGCGCACCCGCTGATGTCGCTGCGCACTCTCGCCGTGCCGGACGGCAGCCACGTCAAGACCGCGCTCAGCGCCCGGCTGACCTCCTCCGTACGGGACATCTCGGTCTACTCGGTGGGTCTGTCGGCCACCGTGTCGTCCTTCGCCGAGGAGGTGGCGGCGCGTACGGACGGTCTGCTGCACGTCACGCGCACACGGGGCGCGGCCACGGCCGGTTCACCCGACCTCGCGGCCGTGGTGCGGGAGTCGCCGCAGACGTACGCGGCGACGGACCGGGGCGAACGGGTCGTGCCGGTGGCCGCGCTGGCGACCACCGCGCTGCCCGAATCCCCCTCCTGGCTGGCCGACTTCACCCGTCTCGCCCTCACCGTCGGACTGGGCCTGCTGGAGCTGGGTGTGGCGCTGGAGGCGCACGGCCAGAACCTCCTGGTCGTGCTCTCCGCCACGGGTGCCCCGCTGCGGCTGGTGTACCGCGACCTCGCCGACATCCGGGTCGGCCCGGCACGGCTGGCCCGGCACGGCGTCCCGGTCCCGCAGCTGACCGGACGGATCGTCACGGACGACGAAACGGCCCTGCGGCGCAAGCTGTTCGGCTCGCTGGTGGCGGGGTCCCTCGCCGCCACGGCGGGTTCGGCGGCGGCGCTGGGCGCCGCGCTGGAGACGGTCGTACGGGATCTGCCGCGCACGCCCGACCTGGCCGCGCTGCTCGGCGGTCCGCTGCCCACGAAGGCCCTGACGCTCATGCGGATGTCGCCCGGGACACCCGGGGACCAGTGGGCCGAGCTGCCCAACCCCCTGCCGGATCGGTCCTGGTGACGTCCCGTTTTGGAGCCCGGCACCTCTGATCAATAAGATCCGCCGATGATCAGAACACAACGGCTGGCGGCAGGAGTGTGCGCCCTGCTCGCCGCCCTGGCGGCCGGGCTCGCGTTCCCGGCCGCGGCGAGCGCCGGCGAACCCACGGGCGAGGCCGCTCCGAAGGTCGACCTCGTCCTCGACGTCAGCGGCTCCATGCGCAGCCGGGACATCGACGGCGGGTCCCGGATGGCGGCGGCGAAGCAGGCGTTCAACGAGGTGCTGGACGCGACGCCCGAGGACGTCCAGCTCGGCATCCGCACGCTGGGCGCCAACTACCCGGGGGAGGACCGGAAGACGGGCTGCAAGGACACCGCGCAGCTCTACCCGGTCAGCACGCTGGACCGCACCGAGGCGAAGACCGCGGTGGCCACGCTCTCGCCCACCGGCTGGACCCCGATCGGCCCGGCCCTGCTGAAGGCGGCCGACGACCTCGGCACCGGCGCGGGCTCCAAGCGGATCGTGCTGATCAGCGACGGCGAGGACACCTGCGCGCCGCTGGACCCGTGCGAGGTGGCCCGCGAGATAGCGGCCAAGGGCATCGGCATGACGATCGACACCCTCGGCCTGGTCCCGAACACGAAACTGCGCAAGCAGCTCAGCTGCATCGCGGAGGCGACCGGCGGCACCTACACCTCGGTCCAGCACACCGACGAACTCACCGACAAGGTCAACCAGTTGGTGGACCGCGCGGCCGACCCGGTGGTGACGCCGGTGGCCACCGAGGGCGCCGCCCAGTGCGCCGACGCGCCCGCCCTGAAGTCCGGTCTGTACACCGACCGCGAGGAGTTCGGGCAGCAGCGCTGGTACAAGGTCGACGTACGACCCGGCCAGGAGCTGCGCGCCTCGGTGAGCGTCGCGGCCGACCGCGCCGTGAACCCCGGCCACGGCGTGCTGCTGCGGGCCGTCACGGCGCACGGGCGCGAGATCGTGCGCGGCGAGGCGGCGGGCAACGGCCGTACGGACGTGGCCTCCACGGGCCTGCGCTACCCGAAGGCGCAGAGCGACGACGAGGCTCCGGCCGAGACGGTGTGCCTTCAGGTCACCAACTCCTTCTCGGCCGCGTCCGGTGTGAAGACCACGCCGGGCCTGCCGGTCGAACTGACCGTGGACGTGGTCGACGGCCCGTCACAGGCGTCCGACGTGGCCTCCTTCGGCCTCGGCCGCGGCTGGTGGCTGCTCGGCGTGCTGGTGCTGACCGGCTTCCTCGCGGGTCTGGTCTGGGGCTGGGTGTCTCGCTGGCGGGTCGCGGTCTGGAGGACCAACTGATGCGGATCACACATGTGTTGAGCGCTGCCGCGCTGCTGTTCGGGCTGGCCGTCACACCGGCCGCCGCCGACTCCTCGCCGTCGCCGAGCGTGTCCGGCGACGACGCCGCGCCGACCGCGGCGGGTACGTCCTTCCGTACGGCGGCCGAGATCGACCAGGGCCAGCAGGCCACGGCGAGCGCCTCCACGGGCGACTACCTGTACTGGTCGTTCCCCGCCGACGCCGGCCAGCGCCCCACCGTCGAGGCGACGGTGAAGCTGCCGGACGCGCACGCGGCGCAGACCTGGCAGATCGACGTGTACGACGGCCTGCGCCGCCGCCAGGCCTGCCAGTACGGGGCGCAGACGCGCACCGCGGCGCAGGGCGCGGCCTCGGTCGACCTGGCCTGCACGCTGCGCACGGTGCGCTCCTGGTCCGAGGAGTGGGCCAACGACCCGCTGCCGGGCACGTACTACGTGCGGCTGACCGCGGTGAACCTGGCGACCGCCGACCTGGGGCAGCCGATCGGCGCCACGGTGCGGGTCGGCTCCAAGGACATCGGCGGCTCGGCCGCGGTCGACGGCTCGCTGGCGAAGCCGCTGGTGCCGGGGATCGCCGTCACCTCCGAGTCCGGGGAGGGCGAAAGGGATTCATCGAAGGCCGCGGTGCTGTCGGGCATCGAGCCGGACGACGGCTGGGCGTCCGGCTGGTGGTCCGACCGCTGGGTGTGGACCGCGGTGGGCGCGGCGCTGGCCGCGCTCGCGGGCATCGGCGGGTACGCGCTGACGCGGGGGTCGGGGCGTCCTTCCCGGATGCCGCCCGGGGCCTGACGGTCTCTCAGAAGATCCTGGGGATCGGCAAAAGGCCCGCCGCACTCGGTACGGCGGGCCTTTCTCACGCCTCCCGCAGCTCACACCTCCCGCAGCTCACACCTCCCGCGGCTCACACCTCCCGCAGCGCCTTCGCCAAGGTGCCCTCGCCCGTCACAGTGACGCGGCCGTCCCGTACCGCGTCCGTGAGGGCCAGCTCGCCGCGGCCCAGCGCCGCGCAGGTCCCGGCGTCCAGGACCAGCCGCGCGTCGGGCTCGCGGGGAGCGAGCCCGTCGCCGTACACCGGACCGTCCGCGGCACCGACGTGCAGATGGAAGTCGCCTTCCTCCAGCCGGACTTCGACGAGCCCCTCGCCCTCCAGCGAGCGCAGCAGCGGGAGCGCGAACCAGTGGGCGCGCAGGGCGTCCGTCGCCCGCCGCTCCCCCAGCTCGGCCTCGCCCCACGTCCCGAGCGCCTGCAGCACGGGCAGCAACTCCTGCCCCCGGAGGGTGAGTTCGTAGACGTAGGCCGCGCCCGGCGGCGGCAGCCGGCGTCTGGTCGCGAGGCCGTCGCGCTCCATGTCCTTGAGCCGGGAGGCGAGGACGTCCGTGCTCACGCCCGGCAGGTCCGCGTGCAGATCGGTGTAGCGGCGGGGCCCGGCCAGCAGCTCACGGACGATCAGCAGGGTCCAGCGGTCGCCGACCAGGTCGAGGGCGCGGGCCGCGGAACAGTACTGGTCGTAGCTTCGGCGTCGTGACATGCGACGCAGTCTAGACATGTCATTGGACTTTCCAAGCACCCACTTGGTAAAACCAAGCAACACCAGATACCGGAGGGGCGCAATGGAGTTCCGGCAGTCGAACAAGCTCAGCGAGGTCTGTTACGAGATCCGCGGCCCGGTGATCGAGCACGCCAACGCGCTGGAGGAGGCGGGCCACAGCGTGCTGCGCCTGAACACCGGCAACCCGGCCCTGTTCGGCTTCGAGGCGCCGGAGGAGATCCTCCAGGACATGATCCGGATGCTGCCGCAGGCGCACGGATACACGGACTCCCGCGGTGTCCTCTCCGCCCGCCGCGCGGTCGCCCAGCGCTACCAGGCCCTCGGCCTCCAGGTGGACGTCGACGACGTCTTCCTGGGCAACGGCGTCTCCGAACTGGTCTCCATGGCCGTGCAGGCGCTGGTCGAGGACGGCGACGAAATCCTCGTACCCGCACCCGACTTCCCGCTGTGGACCGCGGTGACGACCCTCGCCGGCGGCAAGGCGGTCCACTACCTGTGCGACGAGCAGGCCGAGTGGTACCCGGACCTGGCGGACATGGCGTCGAAGATCACGGACCGGACGAAGGCCGTGGTCATCATCAACCCGAACAACCCCACCGGCGCGGTCTACCCCAAGGAGGTCGTCGAGGGCATCCTCGACCTCGCCCGCCGCCACGGCCTGATGGTCTTCGCCGACGAGATCTACGACCAGGTCCTCTACGACGACGCCGTGCACCACTCGGCCGCGGCGCTCGCCCCCGACCTGGTCGTCCTGACCTTCTGCGGGCTGTCCAAGACCTACCGGGTGGCCGGCTTCCGTTCGGGCTGGCTGGTGGTGACCGGCCCCAAGCAGCACGCCCGCAGCTATCTGGAGGGCCTGACCATGCTGGCCTCCATGCGGCTGTGCGCCAACGCCCCGGCCCAGTACGCCATCCAGGCCGCGCTCGGCGGCCGCCAGTCCATCCGCGAACTGACCGCGCCCGGCGGCCGGTTGCACGAACAGCGGAACGTGGCCTGGGAGAAGCTCAACGAGATCCCCGGGGTCTCGTGCGTGAAGCCGAAGGGCGCGCTGTACGCCTTCCCTCGCATCGATCCCAAGGTCCACAAGATCCAGGACGACGAGAAGTTCGTCCTGGACCTGCTGCTGCGGGAGAAGATCCAGGTCGTCCAGGGCACCGGCTTCAACTGGCCCACCCCGGACCACTTCCGCATCCTCACCCTCCCGCACGCCGACGACCTGGAGGCGGCGATCGGCCGGATCGGCCGCTTCCTGAGCGGGTACCGGCAGTAGTGCGCGACGGGCGCCCGGACCGCCGGGCTCCTAGCCTGTTGGCATGAGCGACGTCTTTCTCGTCCGGCACGGTGAGACCGAGTGGTCGCGGTCCGGGCGGCACACCGGGTGGAGCGACGTCCCGCTGACCGAGCGCGGGCGCGAGGAGGCGCGGCGGCTGGTGCCGCTGATCCGGTCGCACCGGATCGGGGCGGCCTTCTGCAGCCCGTCGCAGCGGGCGCGGGAGACGGCGGAGCTGATCGGGCTCCAGGACGTGCGGATCGACGTGGACCTGCGGGAGTGGGACTACGGCGGCTACGAGGGCATCACCACCGTCGAGATCCAGCGCGAGCGGCCGGAGTGGTTCCTGTTCCGGGACGGGGTGGCGCCCGGGCCGCCCGAGCACCCCGGGGAGAGCCCCGAGCAGGTCGGCGAGCGTGCGGACCGGATGCTCGCGAAGGTGGACGCGGCGTTCGCGAACACCGAGGGGTGCGTGGTGCTCGTCGCCCACGGCCACTTCCTGCGGGTGCTGACGGCCCGGCGGCTGGGGCTGCCGCCGTCGGGCGGCGCCCTGTTCCAGCTGGCGACGGGCACGGTGTGCCGGCTGGGGACGGAGCACGGGCGGCCGGTGATCGCCGGGTGGAATGTCAGACCCTCGTCGTAGCCTTCGAAGCAGGTGGGAGCAGGACACCCAGCGCCGGGAAGGAGCACGCCGTGACGCCACCGCCCACCGCCGCGCAGCGGCGTGTGATCGACAACGCCGATCCCGTCACCGGGCGGCTGCGGGGCACGGAGTCGCAGCTTGCGGCCCTGGTGAAGCGGGGCCTCGCGTTCCGGCACCCGCGGCCGCCGCACGACCACTTCCTGACACCGGCCGGCCATCGGATACGGGAGACCGTCGATCGGCCGGCGCCGGCGGAGCCCGCGGCCCCCGCCGCCACTCCGGGCGTGTTCACCGCGCGCGTCGGCGGTGAGGAGCGGCCGCCGGAGAGCGGCCCGGCCCGTGCGCGGGAGGTGCACAGTGCCTGGCAGGGGCTGCTGGAGCTGCGCCGGATGACCCGTCCGGACGGGTCCGTGGAGCGGCCGTGCGGCTGGGAGCGCACCCATCTGGTGCAGGCCGCCGCACTCGCCCTGGAGGCGGCGGGCCACCGCCCGGCCGGGCCGGAGGGGACGGACGGCTACCGGGTGCGCGCGACCCCGCAGCCGGAGGCGGTCGCGGTGTACGAACCGGCGGACGCGGCGCGGCGGGCCTGCGCGGCGACGCTGGAGCGGGCCGGCTGGCAGGCCGGCGAGTACGCGGAGCCGCGCACCGGAACGCGCTATCTGCTGGCATCGCCCCTGAGGACGTGAGGCGCATGCCAAGATCAGTGATCGTTGCAGCAGGTGCGAGAACCCCGTACGAGAAGGGAACGCAGTGAGCGAGCCGTTTTCCGTCCCGGTGACCGTCCGCGGATACGAGACCGACGTCCAGGGCCACCTCAACCAGGCCGTCTACCTCAACTACGCGGAGCACGCCCGCTGGTCGCTGCTGCGCGCGGCGGGGATCGGGCAGGCGGAGCTGATAGGCACAGGCGTCGGGCCGGTGGCGCTGGAGACGACCATCCGCTACCGGCGGGAGCTGCTCGCGGGCGACGAGGTCGAGGTGACGTGCGCCTTCCTGTGGGGCGAGGGCAAGACGTTCCGCATGGAGCAGACGATCCGCAAGCCGGACGGCACGGTGGCGGCCGAGATCACCGCGGTCGGCGGCCTGATGGACCTCAAGGCGCGACGCCTGCTCCCCGACCCCCAGAAGTACTTCAAGGAACTGGCCACGGACCCGTCCCTGTTCGGCCTCTGACCGTCGGGGCCAGGCCCGAACTCCCGCCAACCGCCCTCACGCGTCCGTCAGTTCCGGCGCGTGTTCCTCGTCGTACGCCGCCCGCGACTCCGCGACGTAGACGCGGTTGCGTTCCGCCCAGTCGGTCAGGCGCTGCAGCGTCTCGTGCAACTCCAGGGCCACCGGGGTGAGTTCGTACTCCACCTTCGGCGGCACCGTCGGGTGGACGGTGCGGGTGACCAGGCCGTCGCGCTCCAGGTTGCGCAGGGTGAGCGTCAGCATGCGGCGGCTGATGCCCTCGATGCTGCGCTCCAACTCGGTGAAGCGGATGGGCCCGTGGGCGGCCGCGACCAGGATCTGGACGCTCCATTTGCCGGCCACCCTGTCAAGAACTTCGCGGACCGGGCACGCGTGCGCGTTCACGACCTGGACGGTTACACCGGTGTTCCTCTGGGACATCGGACTGCCTCCTTACCTCGCCCCCTCATGGTCACTCACGATGGTCTCCGTTACAAGTCGTGCACCAAGGACACGACTTGGATCCGTAGCGAACACGGAGGCCGTGCAGCCATGTCCACCCTGACCGAGTCCCCGGCGAGACAGCCGCAGCGGACGTACTCCCGATGGGCGTCCCTCGTCGTCCTGTGCGCGGGCGCGCTGATGACGATCCTGGACGGGTCCATCGTGACGGTGGCCATGCCGGCCGTCCAGAGCGACCTCGGCTTCAGCCGGGCCGGCCTCGCCTGGGTCGTGAACGCCTATCTGATCCCCTTCGGCGGCCTGCTCCTGCTGATCGGCCGGCTGGGCGACCTGCTGGGCCGCAAGCGGATGTTCACGGCCGGCCTCGCCGTCTTCACCGCCGCGTCCGTGCTGTGCGGGACGGCGAACAGCCAGGCCCTGCTGATCGCCGCGCGGGCCGTGCAGGGCGCCGGCGGAGCGATGGCCTCGGCGGTGGTGCTCGGCATGCTGGTGGCGCTGTTCCCCGAACCGCGCGAACAGGCCCGCGCCATCGCGGTGTTCAGCGCGGTCGGCTCGGTGGGCGCGACGCTCGGCACCTTCCTCGGCGGGGCGCTCACCCAGCTGCTGAGCTGGCACTGGATCTTCCTCATCAACCTGCCGATCGGCATCGCCGCCTGGCTGGCGGCGGTCCGGATCCTCGCGCCGGAGCGCGGCGCCGGCCTGCGCGACGGCGCCGACTACCCGGGCGCGGCCCTGGTCACCGGTGCGCTGATGCTGACGGTCTACGTCATCGTCGGCTCCGGCCAGCGCGGCACCACGACGACCCTGCTCCTCGCCCTGCTCGCCGCCGCCCTGTTCGCGTCGTTCGCCGTACGCCAGGCACGCACCGCCCGCCCGCTGCTGCGGCCGAGCCTGTTCCGCTCCCGGCTGCTCACCGGCGCCAACACCGTGCAGATCCTGATGATCGCGACGATGTACGGCTTCCAGTTCATCGGCGCGCTCTACCTCCAACGCGTCCTGGGGTACGACGAGTTGACGACCGGCTTCGCCTTCCTGCCGGCCCCCGTGGCGATCGGCCTCCTGATGATGACCCTCTCCGCGCGCTCGATCGGCCGCTTCGGGGCGTACCGGGTGCTGCTGGCCGGGCTCGTACTGATCGCGGGCGGCATGGCACTGCTGAGCCGGGCCCCCGCGCACGGCTCCTACGCCACCGACGTACTGCCGCCGATGCTGCTGCTGGCCGCCGGATTCGCCGCCGCCATGCCCCCGTTGACCCAGCTCGCCATGTCGGGCGCACGGGAGGAGGACGCGGGGCTGGCGTCCGGGCTCTTCAACACCACACAGGTGGTGGGCGGTTCACTCGGTCTTGCGGTGCTGAGCACGCTGGCGGCGACCCGTACCGACGGACTGCTCGGCCATGGCGCGGAGCTGGTCCCGGCCACGGCGGAGGGGTACCGGCTGGCGTTCCGGGTGGCGACGGCCGTGGCGGTGGCGGCCCTCGCCCTGGCGGCGACCGCACTGCGGACCCCGAAGAGCTGACGCGCGGCCTGGGCGGGTCTCCTTTGAATCGTTGTCGACCCTATTGACCTCCCTCACCGCACCGATTTACCGTTCCCGAGTTCATGGTGTTTGAAACGATTCAATACCCGCTCACCCGTGACCACTTGGGGCTGAACCATGCACGAAACCCACCCGCGCCGCAGCGGCATGAAACGGCGGTCCGTGCTCGCGGCCGGTCTGACGACCGGTGTTGTCGCGGCACTCGGCCCGGCGGCGAGCGCCGCCGCCTCCCCCGCGCGGACCGCCGCCTCGGCCGGCACCGCCCCCACGGCGAGCTGGTTCGCCGCTCCGGGCAGGGCGGTCCGGCCGAAGTTCCGCTGGTGGTGGCCGGACGGGCTGGTGGACCCGGCCGAGATCGCCCGGGAGATCGACCAGATGGCCGACGCGGGCTTCGGCGGCGCCGAGATCGCGGCCGTGCACCACAGCGTGACCGACACCTCCGTGCTGGACACCGCCCACCACGGGTGGGGCAGCGCCCCCTGGCGCGAGGGTGTGAAGGCGGCGCTGAGACAGGCCGCGAGACGCGGGCTGACCGTCGACCTCACGCTCGGCCCGAGCTGGCCGGTCGCGGTGCCGGGCGTCACCCCGGACGACGAGGCCGCGATCAAGGAACTCGCCTACGGCAAGGCCACGTTGGCCGGCGGCGCCGCCTTCGACGGCCCGGTGCCCGCCCCCGTCCACGACGCCGCCTCGGGCGTGACCGTGCAGAAGCTGTTCGCCGTGCAGGCGGCCCGCGTCAACACCGCCTACTCCAGCGGCAAGGCCACCGGCCTGGACGCCGACAGCGTCACCGACCTCACCGGCCGGGTGTCGGGCGGCAGCCTGAGCTGGACCCCGCCCGACTCGTCGACCTGGGTGATCCTTTCGTACTGGCAGCGCGGCTCGGGCCAGCAGCCCGAGGCGGGACCGCACTCCTCCCCCGCCGCCTACGTGGTCGACCACTTCAGCGCGGCCGGCACCGCCGCCGTCACCCGCTACTGGGACGCCACGATCCTCGACGCCACGCTGCGCAAGCTGCTGACGGTGGCGGGCTGCGCCTTCTTCGAGGACTCCGTGGAGCTGGAGACCAAGGGCCTGCAGTGGACGCCCGGACTGCCCGCCGCCTTCCGCGCGCACACCGGGCGCGACCTGCTGCCGTATCTGCCCGCCGTGATCCTCGACAGCAGCAACCAGGTCTTCGCCTTCGAGGCCCGGCTCACCCAGGAGATCCGGCACGACTTCTGGGAGACCGTCTCCGGCCTGTTCAACGAGCACCACCTCGGCGCGCTGAAGACGTGGGCCCACGGACACGGCATGAAGCTGCGCTCGCAGCCGTACGGCCTGCAGACCGACGCCATCGCCTCGGCCGCCCTGCTCGACATCCCCGAGGGCGAGTCGCTCGGCTTCAAGAACCTGGACGACTACCGCTGCCTGGCCGGCGGCCGCGACATGGCGGGCGGCCGCGTGCTGTCCTGCGAGTCGGGGGCCTACGCCGGCGGCGCCTACAACACCACCTGGGACAAGTTCCTGCGCACCATGGGCGGGGCGTACGCGGCGGGCGTCAACCAGACGGTGATCCACGGCTTCTCCTACGCCACCGCACCCGGCGTCAGCTGGCCCGGCTTCGCCGCGTTCAGCCCGTACAGCGGGGCGCCCGGGTACGGCGAGTCGTGGGGGCCGAGGCAGCCCACCTGGCACCATGTGGCCGACGTCGCGGGCTACATCGGCCGGATCCAGCAGGTGCTGCAGTCGGGCACCGCCCGCGCGGACGTCGCGGTCTTCCGGCAGACCGGCTACACCGCGACCGGCATCGGCGCGTCCTGGCTGACCTCGACCGGCGTCCCGCTCGGCTGGACCCACCAGTTCCTCAGCGGCCCGCTGCTCGACCTGCCCGCCGCCAAGGTGTCCGGCAAGCGGCTCGCCCCGGACGGCCCGGCCTACAAGGCCCTGTTCCTGGAGGGCGACTTCTTCTACGGCTCCACGCCCACGCTGGCCGTGGACGACGCCCGCAGGCTGCTGAAGTTCGCGCGCGCCGGGCTGCCCACCGTGCTGCTCGGCGCCTTCGACCAGGCCCTGACCCCGGGCGTCCCCGACGACGGCGAGACAGACGAAGTGCGGGCGCTGACCGCCCAGTTGCTGGCGCTGCCGAACGTCCGCAAGGTCACCGACAAGACGCTGGTGGGCGCGGCGTTCGCGGAGCTCGGCGTGACCCCCGACGTCACCCACGCGGTGTCCTCGACGCTCCTGAACGCCCACCGGGCCACCGACGACGGCGACTTCTACCACCTGTGCAACGGCAAGCACGCGGAGACCGTCAAGCCTCCCGTCGCCGCGATCGACCACGACGTGACGGTGCGCAGCACCGTACGCACCGGCGCGGCCACCGTGCCGTACCTGCTGGACCCGTGGTCGGGCCGGGTCACCCGGCTCGCCCGGTACACCCAGGACGGCGACGCGTTCACGTTCCGGGTGACGTTGCAGCCGGGCGAGACGACGGTGGTCGCGCTGGGCCGGCCGGGCCTGTTCGGGGACCGCGACGGCAGCCGTCCGCACGTCGTCGCGACCGACGCGGACGGCGCGCTGTTCGCGGACGGTTCGCCCGCCGTGCGCGCCTTCGCGGCCGGCACCTTCACCACCACGCTGTCGACCGGGCGCAAGGTCACCACGAAGGTCGCCGACGTGCCCGCGGCCGTCACGCCCGGCACCTGGGCGCTCTCGGTCGACGACTGGCGGCCCGGCGCCGACGCGACCGGCACCGAGGTGGTCCGGCACAGCCTCACCCTGGACACCCTGCTGCCCTGGTCGCAGATACCGGAGCTGGCCGACGCCGGCGGCATCGGCACCTACCGGACCACGGTCACCCTGCCGAAGACCTGGTCCTCGGCCGACGGGGCGCTGCTGCGGCTCGGCACCGTCACCGACACCTGCCGGGTCACGGTCAACGGCACCCGGCTCGATCCGGTCGACCGCGTCAACCCCGTGGTGGACCTCGGCGGCCGTCTGCGCAAGGGCGACAACACCATCGAGATCGAGGTGGCCGTACCGCTGTTCAACCGGCTGCGGGTCAGCAACCCCGCGGTGTTCGGCACGGCGGCCCGGCAGGCGTACGGCCTGGTCGGACCGGTGCAGTTGGTGCCGTACGTCCAGCGGAGCGTGGCCTGAGCGGCGGGCGGGCGGCACCCGCGCGACGTGCTGCCCGCCCGCCCCTCCTC